>NZ_CP046919.1:980245-1306994 GCF_011387195.1 Streptococcus ruminicola | reverse complement strand
TAACTTCGCTCCCCATCACAGCTCAATGTTAGAGATATAAGCATTTGACTCATATCACACCTCACTGCTTAGACGTGCACTTCCAATCGCACGCTTTAGTTAGCCTACTGCGTCCCTCCATCACTATATACTCTAGTACAGGAATATCAACCTGTTGTCCATCGGATACACCTTTCGGTCTCTCCTTAGGTCCCGACTAACCCAGGGAGGACGAGCCTTCCCCTGGAAACCTTAGTCATACGGTGGACAGGATTCTCACCTGTCTTTCGCTACTCATACCGGCATTCTCACTTCTATGCGTTCCAGCGCTCCTCACGGTACACCTTCTTCACACATAGAACGCTCTCCTACCATACCTAAAAGGTATCCACAGCTTCGGTAATATGTTTTAGCCCCGGTACATTTTCGGCGCAGGGTCACTCGACTAGTGAGCTATTACGCACTCTTTGAATGAATAGCTGCTTCTAAGCTAACATCCTAGTTGTCTGTGCAACCCCACATCCTTTTCCACTTAACATATATTTTGGGACCTTAGCTGGTGGTCTGGGCTGTTTCCCTTTCGACTACGGATCTTAGCACTCGCAGTCTGACTGCCGATTATATCTCATTGGCATTCGGAGTTTATCTGATATTGGTAATCCGGGATGGACCCCTCAATCAAACAGTGCTCTACCTCCAAGAGACTTAACATCGACGCTAGCCCTAAAGCTATTTCGGAGAGAACCAGCTATCTCCAAGTTCGTTTGGAATTTCTCCGCTACCCACAAGTCATCCAAGCACTTTTCAACGTGCCCTGGTTCGGGCCTCCAGTGAGTTTTACCTCACCTTCACCCTGCTCATGGGTAGGTCACATGGTTTCGGGTCTACGACATGATACTAATGCGCCCTATTAAGACTCGGTTTCCCTACGGCTCCGTCTCTTCAACTTAACCTCGCATCATATCGTAACTCGCCGGTTCATTCTACAAAAGGCACGCTCTCACCCATTAACGGGCTCGAACTTGTTGTAGGCACACGGTTTCAGGTTCTATTTCACTCCCCTCCCGGGGTGCTTTTCACCTTTCCCTCACGGTACTGGTTCACTATCGGTCACTAGAGAGTATTTAGGGTTAGGAGATGGTCCTCCCAGATTCCGACGAGATTTCTCGTGTCTCGCCGTACTCAGGATACTGCTAGGGTTAAAGACTATTTCGAATACGAGGCTGTTACTCTCTTTGGCTTACCTTCCCAGGTAATTCTTCTATAATCTTGTCGTCCCACGTCGCAGTCCTACAACCCCGATGTGTAAACACATCGGTTTGCCCTCTTACCATTTCGCTCGCCGCTACTAAGGCAATCGCGTTTGCTTTCTCTTCCTGCAGCTACTTAGATGTTTCAGTTCACTGCGTCTTCCTCTTCATTACCTTAACAGTAATGAGTGACATGCATTACATGCCGGGTTCCCCCATTCGGACATCTCTGGATCAATGTTTACTTACAACTCCCCAAAGCATTTCGTCGTTAGTCACGTCCTTCATCGGCTTCTAGTGCCAAGGCATCCACCGTGCGCCCTTATTAACTTAACCTTATTTTGGTCTGTTGACCTTAAACTCATTAAATCACAGCGTTTCGGTTTATTTCTTGTTACTATCTACAATTCAATTTCTTGAATCGTGGAATTTGATATAGATATTCAATTTTCAATGGACAATCTTTTGAATCTTTCGATTCAATGGAGCCTAGCGGGATCGAACCGCTGACCTCCTGCGTGCAAAGCAGGCGCTCTCCCAGCTGAGCTAAGGCCCCACAAGACCTCTCAAAACTAAACAATACTCCAAACGTGCTTCCGTTTATCCTTAGAAAGGAGGTGATCCAGCCGCACCTTCCGATACGGCTACCTTGTTACGACTTCACCCCAATCATCTATCCCACCTTAGGCGGCTGGCTCCTAAAAGGTTACCTCACCGACTTCGGGTGTTACAAACTCTCGTGGTGTGACGGGCGGTGTGTACAAGGCCCGGGAACGTATTCACCGCGGCGTGCTGATCCGCGATTACTAGCGATTCCGACTTCATGTAGGCGAGTTGCAGCCTACAATCCGAACTGAGATTGGCTTTAAGAGATTTGCTTGCCGTCACCGACTCGCGACTCGTTGTACCAACCATTGTAGCACGTGTGTAGCCCAGGTCATAAGGGGCATGATGATTTGACGTCATCCCCACCTTCCTCCGGTTTATTACCGGCAGTCTCGCTAGAGTGCCCAACTTAATGATGGCAACTAACAATAGGGGTTGCGCTCGTTGCGGGACTTAACCCAACATCTCACGACACGAGCTGACGACAACCATGCACCACCTGTCACCGATGTTCCGAAGAAACTTCCTATCTCTAGGAATAGCATCGGGATGTCAAGACCTGGTAAGGTTCTTCGCGTTGCTTCGAATTAAACCACATGCTCCACCGCTTGTGCGGGCCCCCGTCAATTCCTTTGAGTTTCAACCTTGCGGTCGTACTCCCCAGGCGGAGTGCTTAATGCGTTAGCTGCGGCACTAAGCCCCGGAAAGGGCCTAACACCTAGCACTCATCGTTTACGGCGTGGACTACCAGGGTATCTAATCCTGTTTGCTCCCCACGCTTTCGAGCCTCAGCGTCAGTTACAGACCAGAGAGCCGCTTTCGCCACCGGTGTTCCTCCATATATCTACGCATTTCACCGCTACACATGGAATTCCACTCTCCCCTTCTGCACTCAAGTCTAACAGTTTCCAAAGCGAACAATGGTTAAGCCACTGCCTTTAACTTCAGACTTATTAAACCGCCTGCGCTCGCTTTACGCCCAATAAATCCGGACAACGCTCGGGACCTACGTATTACCGCGGCTGCTGGCACGTAGTTAGCCGTCCCTTTCTGGTAAGTTACCGTCACTGTGTGAACTTTCCACTCTCACACACGTTCTTCTCTTACAACAGAGCTTTACGATCCGAAAACCTTCTTCACTCACGCGGCGTTGCTCGGTCAGGGTTGCCCCCATTGCCGAAGATTCCCTACTGCTGCCTCCCGTAGGAGTCTGGGCCGTGTCTCAGTCCCAGTGTGGCCGATCACCCTCTCAGGTCGGCTATGTATCGTCGCCTTGGTGAGCCGTTACCTCACCAACTAGCTAATACAACGCAGGTCCATCTACTAGTGAAGCAATTGCTCCTTTCAAGCATCTAACATGGGTTAAATGCTGTTATGCGGTATTAGCTATCGTTTCCAATAGTTATCCCCCGCTAGTAGGCAGGTTACCTACGCGTTACTCACCCGTTCGCAACTCTTCCAACTTTAGCAAGCTAAAGTCTTCAGCGTTCTACTTGCATGTATTAGGCACGCCGCCAGCGTTCGTCCTGAGCCAGGATCAAACTCTCATTTAATCTTGTTCTCATTCTGTCACTGACAGATTTATCGTTTTTGACAGGTTACTTCCGTAACCCGCACGTTTGGTTCGTATTGTTCAGTTTTCAAAGGTCTTTGTCTCATCCGAGACAACTTCTATATTCTATCAAATTTGAAACTCGTTGTCAATACCTTTTTTCAAGAAATTTTCAAGTTCTTTTCAAATTTGTTACCGTTGTCCTCTCGAACAACAGCTATATTAGTTTATCATTGCTGTTTACTTTTGTCAACAACTTTTTTTAGTTTTTTTGTTATTAACTTAAGTCTCTTGAAAGGCTCGCTCTCAAGCAGCAACTATAATAATTTATCATCTATCCTGATTCCTGTCAATAGGTAAATTAAAAAATCCGCTAAAAAATTTAGCGGATTTTTCTACGGGTTATTTGGCTTCGATTAAACCAAGTTCACCGTCTTCACGACGATAAAGAATGTTTGTTACACCATCTTCAGCATCTGTGTAGATAAAGAAATCATGTCCCAAAAGGTCCATTTGAAGAAGCGCTTCATCAAGATCCATCGGTTTCAAGCTAACGTGTTTTGTACGAACGACGTTTACTGCTGGTCCTTCTTCTACAGGTTCAGCTTCAAACTCACTTGTGAAAATTTGGCTAGCTGGAACTTTTTCACGATGTTTTTTAGCAATTTTAGTCTTATTTTTACGAATTTGACGTTCAATCTTGTCAGTTACCAAATCAATTGATCCATACATATCTTGTGAAACGTCTTCAGCTCTAAGAGTGATTGAATCAACCAAAATTGTTACTTCAACTTTTGCAGTTTTTTCACGGTAGACTTTTAGATTAACACGAGCATCTAATTCTTGTTCAGCATTGAAGTATTTTTCAATTTTTCCGAGTTTAGATTCGACATAGTTACGGATTGCATCTGTTACTTCGATGTTTTCTCCACGAACACTATATTTAATCATAAAAACACCTCTTTCTCGCTATAAAGCGCTTTCTTTACTCTTTTATTATACTGCTTTCATGAAAATTTGCAAGCATTTACCGTGCAATTGTTAAACTTTTTACAATCTTTACTCCTTTTTCATAAAATAAGTGATAAATTCCTTTTAAAGTTGCTCCCGTTGTGTAAATATCATCAATAATTAATACTTTATCTGGTATCTGAATATCTGATTTAATCCTAAAAGGACAGTCACTTGTCAGTCTTTCTTTTCTACTTTTTTCAGATTGCTTTTTATTATCTTTCTTCTCTAAAATATCATAGTAAGAAATCTTAGCAGCATCTAGAATGCCTGTAACTTGATTGAATTGTCTTTCTGTCATTCGTTCTTTGCTGAGTGAGACAGGAATAATGGTATAGCCCTTGTAGTTCTTCAAGACTTGTTTGACTTCTTTTGCAAAAACATGGCTTAGCATAGCATCTCCTTGAAATTTGTATTTTGAAAAATACTCTTTCATGGCTTCATTGTAAGTATACAGTGCTCGGTGCGAAACTTTATGATTTTCTTTTGCCCACTTCTTGCAATCATCACACTGCTCTTTACTGCCTTTTCGGTAGCACGTTGGACAGTGGTCATCACCAATTTTTTCAAAGTTTTCCTGACACTCTTTGCAAATCAAGTAACGGCTCTTGCACATTGTAATAATTCCTAGAAAAGTTTCCTTCTCAGAAAATTCTTGTCCGCAAAGCAAACATATCATTAAAATCCTCCTTTATGATTCATTTCTTTTATTTCAGAAATAGCTTTTTTCATAGCTTTTGTTACGCCATCATGCAAGAACAATAACTCTCCTGTCGGTCTCTCGGCTGCTCGTCCAACTCGTCCTGATATCTGTACAAGTGCACTTTTGCTGTACAATTTATGATTTGCAAGTAGGACAAAAACATCAACACAAGGAAAGGTTACCCCACGTTCTAGAATGGTTGTCGTCACTAGTATGGTTAATTTTCCTTGTCTAAATTCTTCTACCAATTCCAAACGATTTTCAGTTTTACTTGATACAAATCCTATCCTTTCATCTAGAAAAATGCTTTGTAAGATACTTGTAAATTCTCTACCTTGTTCAATATTCGGAAAAAAGATAAGAAGCGGAAATTGACTTTGCCTTTGTTTTTTTAAAAGAGAGATTAGTTTAGGAGGAAATTTTTTCTTTTTCATTGAAATTAGCACTTTGCTTAACCAAACCATTTTGGGGACTACCAAAGGATTGGCATGAAAACGTCTTGCCAAATGCAGCTTTGTCAACTCTCCTTTTTTCACCTTTTTATCAAGTTCATCAGTCGAAGTCGCTGTTAAAAAGAGTTTAACGCCATCATCTTTTAGCGATTGATTGACAGCGTGATAAAGCATTTTATTGTCAACAAAGGGAAAGGCATCAACTTCGTCGATGATTAATAAATCAAATGCTCGGTAAAATTTTAAAAGTTGATGGGTCGTTGCAATTACCAGTGGAGAACGTTTATACGGCTCAGAATCACCGTGTAAAAGCGTAATCGGGCAAGAAAAATCCCGTGATAAACGTTTATAAAGTTCTAAACAAACATCAATCCGTGGACTCGCTAAGCAGACACTTCCACCATTATCAATAACTTTAGCTAAAGATTGATAAATCATTTCAGTTTTACCAGCACCAGTCACGGCGTGAATCAATAAATCTTGTTTTTCTGTAATACCTTTAAGCATGCCTTTAGAAACTTCATCTTGATAAGGAGTTAGTTTTCCTTGCCAATTTAAAGACTGAGTCTTTGTAAAAGGCTTCTGAGGGAAATAATAAAGATTAGAATCACTAGTATTTCGCCCAAAAACTAAACACTCTCTACAATAAATGCGACCAGTTTGCAACATTTGATTTGCTTCCATTACACTTCCACAGCGATTGCAAATCATTTGCCCTTTTTCTCTTTTAATCGAAGGAAGGACTTTTGCTTCTTTTTTCAAGTCATCTGTTAACTGACTTTCTGTAAAAATTCTTCCATAGTAATCATTTAACTCTGTCATACCTATTTATTCGAAAACTTTGCTAAATCCCAAAAAATCTTGTAAAATTTGGGTATGAACTATAAAACAATCAAAAACGATGGCGTTTGCGAGGAAGAAATTAAAAAATCTCGCTTTATTTGCCAATTAAAACGCGTTGAAACCGAAGAAGAAGGACGAGAATTCATTGCTCAAATCAAAAAAGAACATTATAAAGCAACTCACTCTTGTTCTGCTATGATTATTGGAGAAAACTCTGAAATCAAACGTTCTAGTGATGATGGTGAACCAAGTGGAACAGCTGGTGTTCCAATGCTTACTGTTCTAGAAAAGCAAGGTTTGACAAACGTTGTTGCTGTGGTCACACGCTATTTCGGTGGTATCAAATTAGGCGCTGGAGGCTTAATTCGCGCTTACGCTGGTAGTGTCGCAAATGCTCTTAAAGAAATTGGTATCGTAGAAGTTAAAGAGCAAGAAGGCATTAAAATTACTCTTTCTTATCCACAATACCAAACATTCTCCAACTTCTTGCAAGCTGAAAATCTTCAAGAATTTGACACCGAATTTCTAGAAAATGTAACGACTCACATCTACCTTGATCCTGAAAATGTAACAGAGGTTAGTGACCGTCTTGTTGAATTTTATCAAGGTAAGGTTTCCTTTGAAAAATCTGGTTCAAAAATTGTCGAAGTTGCTTTGTGATAAGATTTCCCTATCACCATGATAAGAATTATATATTTTACAAACAGCCAATTTGAGCATATACTTGACCTATAAATTTTAATTCAAGGAGAATCATTTATGGCAAAAATTTATAACTCAATTACTGAATTAATTGGAAACACTCCTATTATCAAACTTAACAACATTGTTCCTGAAGATGCTGCTGATGTTTACGTCAAAATTGAATCATTTAACCCAGGCTCATCTGTTAAAGACCGCATTGCTCTTCGTATGATTGAAGACGCTGAAAAAGCAGGTACAATCAAACCTGGTGATACAATTGTTGAACCTACATCAGGTAATACTGGTATTGGTCTTGCTTGGGTCGGTGCAGCTAAAGGATACAAAGTCATTATTGTAATGCCTGAAACAATGAGCCTTGAACGTCGTAAAATTATCCAAGCTTATGGTGCTGAACTTGTTTTGACACCAGGAAGCGAAGGAATGAAAGGTGCTATCGCTAAAGCCAAAGAAGTCGCTGCAGAGAAAAATGGATGGGTACCACTTCAATTTGCTAATCCATCTAACCCAGCTGTTCATGAAGCAACAACAGGAGCTGAAATCATTGAAGCTTTCGGTCCAAAAGGTCTTGATGCTTTCGTAGCTGGTGTTGGTACTGGAGGAACTGTTTCTGGTGTTTCTCACGCTCTTAAAAAAGCAAACCCAGACATCAAAGTCTATGCAGTTGAAGCTGATGAATCTGCTGTTCTTTCTGGTGAAAAACCTGGTCCACACAAAATTCAAGGAATTTCAGCTGGCTTTATCCCAGATACCCTTGATACTAAATCTTATGATGATGTCATTCGCGTCGCATCAGACGATGCTATTGTAACAAGCCGTAACCTTGGTGGAAAAGAAGGATTCCTTGCTGGTATCTCTTCTGGCGCAGCCATCTTTGCAGCTATTGAAAAAGCCAAAGAACTTGGTAAAGGTAAAAAAGTCTTAGCCCTTCTTCCTGACAACGGCGAACGTTACCTTTCAACTTCTCTTTACGACTTTGGTGACTAAAAAATTATCAAAACTTCAACAAGGCTAGAGTTCTGCTCTAACCTTGTTTTCTTATGATTATGATATAAAAAATGCTGAGCACTTCGTCTCAGCATTTTATTAATCTTTTGTTAGTAATTCAAGGCTTTCTTTTGTCCATTTTGGCAGATTGTCTGCCAATGGTTGAAAACCAATATTTAAATGACTATTTGAAAAACGATGGCGTCTGTGGAGATGATGTTTTTCCTCTTCAAGGGTACGCAAAGAAAGGCTAGCTTTTTGCGTAAATTCATCAAAATCAACAACTTGTACCAAGACTTTCTCACCAACTTTAAGCAGTTGGTAAATATTTTCAATATAGCCTGTTTTAATTTCTGAGATATGAATAAGGCCTGTAGTCCCATTATCCAATGCGACAAAGGC
Organism: Streptococcus ruminicola; assembly: GCF_011387195.1. Classification (NCBI taxonomy): domain Bacteria; kingdom Bacillati; phylum Bacillota; class Bacilli; order Lactobacillales; family Streptococcaceae; genus Streptococcus; species Streptococcus ruminicola. Next base: position 1,298,507 of record NZ_CP046919.1, on the reverse strand, counting down.
ACCATAAGGTTTTATACCTGTTATTGTTCCAGTGATTTTGTCGCCAATTCTCATTAATCTACTACCTCAATTGTTTCAATAACTACATCTTCAACTGGGCGGTCTTGTGCGCCAGTTTCAACGTTTGCAATTTCATCAAGAACTTTGTATGATTCTTCGTCCATGATTTGTCCAAAGACTGTGTGACGACGGTCAAGGTGAGGTGTTCCACCTTTAGCAGCATAAAGTTCTGCGATTGGTTTTGGCCAGCCACCACGTTCTAGTTCTTTTTGAGCGTATGGAATTTTGCTATTTTGAACGATAAAGAACTGGCTTCCGTTTGTATTTGGACCAGCATTTGCCATTGAAAGAGCTCCACGAACATTGTAAAGTTCTTCTGAGAATTCATCTTCAAAGCTATCGCCATAGATAGATTGTCCCCCCATACCAGTACCAGTTGGGTCACCACCTTGAATCATGAATTCAGGAATGATACGGTGGAAGATGATACCATCATAGTAACCATCTTTTGACAAAGCAACAAAGTTTGCTACTGTTTTTGGTGCATGATCAGGGAAAAGTTTGATTTTCATGTCACCATGATTTGTTTTAATTGTCGCAACTGGACCTTCAACTGTTGATAAATCAACTTGTGGGAAATTTAATTGTTTTTCTACCAAACCGAGTTCCTCCAAGGCATATAAAATGCCATCTTCTTCTACTGTTTTTGTTACAAAATCTGCTTTTTCTTTGAGTTCAGGCACTGCATTGCCCATAGCAATTTTCAAGCCAACATAATCAAAGATTTCCATATCATTTGGACCATCTCCAAACATCATGGCATTGAGTGGTTTTAAGTTTTGACTTTCTAAAACATGGGCAACTCCTGAAGCTTTAGAGACGCCAACCTTAACAACATCAGATGAATGTTCGTGCCAAGGTACCAAACGAATCTCACTAGCTAAGTCTTCTGGCAATTGCAAATCAGCATTATTTTCAGCAAATGTCCACATTTGATAAACATCATTTGTTAAATAAAAATCTGGCTCAACATCACAAATACCATAAATAGGTTTCATAGCATCATCAATTAAGTCACAGCGTTTTGACACGACTGGTTTATCCTTACCAGTAAAACCATATTCAATGCCCTCTGCCTTAGCCCAATTGACATACTTTTCAACTAAATCACGTGGAAGTGGGTCGCTAACAATCTCTGCTTCTTTCTTGTCAACAACATAAGTTCCATTGATTGTGACAAAATAATCAGGATTTAAATCACGAATTTCGGGAACAACGCCATAAAGTGCACGTCCTGTCGCAATCCCTGTCATAATGCCTTTTTCTTTCAAACTTTTAAAAACATACTTGATTGATTCTGGCATATAACCTGTGACTTTGACACGTAAGGTATCATCAATATCAAAGAAAACAATTTTTGTCTTCTTAGCCTTGTATTTTGTTTTTACATCCATCTGTATCATTATGGGAAAGGAAATGGTCACTAAAATCTCATTTTCCATAAAAGTCCTTAGACTTTTTGTCCCATTTTCCTTTCTAACTTTGAAATCAAAGAAAAGCTATGTTTTTATTATAACATTAATCCTCATCTTGCGGTACTAAATGATGCTTAAAGGCATAGACAACTGCTTGTGTACGGTCATCCACTTCTAGCTTAGCTAAGATATTTGAAACGTGTGTTTTAACAGTTTTTAGCGAGATAAACAGTTCATCAGCAATAGTCTGATTGTCATAACCTTTGGCTAAAAGCCTTAAAATATCTCGCTCACGCGCCGTCAAATCTTCATGCAATTCAGGTTGCTTGTCATGAGCTTTGATTTTTTTATCGACTTCAGTTTCGATAGCTAGCTCTCCACGCGCAACTTTTTGAATCGCATTTAAAATTTCTGCTGCACTAGATGTTTTTAACATATAACCTTTAGCACCCGCTTCAATAACTGGGTAGATTTTTTCATTATCAAGATAAGATGTCAGAACAAGGATTTTAGCTTCTTTCCACTCTTTTAAGAGTTTTAAGGTCGCTTCAACGCCACTCATTTCAGGCATTACCAAATCCATTACTACCACATCTGGTTTTAACTCTAAAGCAAGTTTTATCCCTTCAATGCCATTGCCTGCTTCGCCAACAACTTCAACGTCAGGTTGCAAGTTAAAAAAACTTTTCAAACCAAGACGTACCATTTCGTGGTCATCAACTAGGATAACTCTAATTTTCTGGGTCATCTTCTTTCTCCTTGTTTTCTCCCTTAACCAAAGGCAAACGGATATCCATCGATACTCCTTTTCCCTTTTGGCTCAATAATGTCATCGTTCCAGCCATGTCATCAACACGTTCTTCAATATTATTAAGACCATAACTTAAATCATGTCTTTCATCCATATCAAAACCGACACCATTATCAACCATTTTTAATTGCAATTCTGTCTCTGTCTGATTGAGGTATACTTCTAAACGTGTTGCCTTGGCATGTTTAAGCGTATTGCTGATAAATTCTTGAGCAATTCGAAAAACATTATCCTCAATCTTTTTAGGCAGTTTTTCGATATTTTTCTTATAAACAACTTCTATACTACTCTTATCTGTTAATTCTTTCAAGAGGATGTCAAAACCTTCCGAAAGGGTTTTATTTTCCAGTTCTGTAGGTCTTAAATGTAGCAATAAAATACGCAAATCTTTTTGAGCATTTTGCAACATACTTTCAACAGCTGTTAGCTGAAACTCCAGCTGGTCTCTTTCAATTTGATCAAGATTAGCAGATACTCCTGAAAGAATCATCGAAGAAGCAAACAGCTCTTGACTAACCGTATCATGAAGGTCACGAGCAATACGTTTACGTTCTTGCTCCACAATTTCTTGTCCATTTTGAATACGACTATTCTCAGTATTTTGAAGACTATTTGTTAAGTGTGTCATCTTTTTAGACAAGCGTGACAAATTCGTGTTGATTTCTGTATCTTCATCAAGAGATACTTCCTGATTATTTAAAATGCGGCGCAGATTTTGGTTAATACTTCGTTTGCTATTATCATCCAAAATAACCCAAAGTAGTAATAACAAAATAGTAACAGCTAAGATAAGAAAGACAATTGAAAAAACAAAACGTTCTCCCATCCAAAAATCTGTTATCAAACTTTTCAAATGCAACTCTAAACTATCTAGGACAACAACAACAATTGAAATGATGATAATACTTGCATAAAGAATCAAAAGTAAAAAATGATGTTTTTTCATTTACGCACCACCTCAACATCTCCTGCTAAAACATTAACAATCACCTTAACAGCTTTCAAACATTCTTCATCTTTAGGATGCCATAATTTTAAAGATTCATTTCGCAGGTCATATTCTTCAAAATCAAAATAACGAACACTGCCATAAATCGCACTAACATCCAATTTAACCGCAACGTCAATAGGAACTAAAATCTTTGTTGGACCAAAAACTTTGCGAATGATTACCACATTATCCTTACCAGTTACGATGACACTGCTTAAATCAATAGTATCACTTCCAGTTAAACGAACCATGTTGATGTCATCAAAGGCATAAAAATCACTGTCATGCATATCAGCACCAATCCATTGATTGCGAATTGGTTTTGCTTTCAAGTCTTCCTCACGAAAACGAACCAAAGCAAAGCGATTTTTCTTCTTAACTTGCGAAAAGTGATTAATGACCACATAAACAACCCCAAGCACAACCGCCATGATAATGTATGGATTAAGCATCAAAATCAAAAATAAAAGAACCAATCCTACTGTTAACAATAAATTATTGCGCTTGTCTTGATTATAAAAACGTAATGCCAAAAGAATTAAAACTAAAATTAAGATAAAACTCGATAAATTGTTGGCCATAATTGTCATTAAGCCCATGACTAATAAAATAGTTTCGACAATGACAAAAAATTGAACTTTCCTCATATCATACCCTTTCTTTTTCTGTATTTTACCAAAAAGAAGCGGAAATTGCTCGATTTTGACTAAAAAAGAACACCTATTTAGGTGTTCTTATAATATCTTATTGTTCAACTGATGATGAGTCGGTTTGTGAACTTTCCTCAGTGCTGCTACTGCTGCTACTTGAAGAACTTGACTCACTAGTTTCACTTGTCTCAGATGACTCAGGAACAGATTGAGATGGTGCTACTTCAGAAGGTTGAACTTCACTTCCAGATGAGAAGTAAAGTTTCACATTTCCTTCAATAGCTGCGCCAAAGTAAGGATCTTGTGCCACAACAACTGCAGAGGCAGATGGTGTTTTGACTTGAGAGTATCCAGTTGATGAAGTAGCATCTGCTTGGAATACTGTAATATGTGAGCTTGATAAGCCAAGTGCAGTCAATTCAGCAATTGCATCTTGGTAAGTATACCCAATAAGGTTTGGCATAACAATTGCTGCAACCTTGAAAGTAATCTTATTTTCACTAGCTACTCTTGTACCTTTTTCAGGTGTTTGACTAATGATAGTACCACCGTCATAGTTAGTACCTGTTATCCATTCAACATCAATCTTATCACTTGAAATACCGTGCTTATCTTTGAGTTCTTTGATAACTTCTTGATAGTTTTGACCAGTATAATCTTTCATCTTAAAGCCTGATGTTCCTTTTGACACATAAATGTCAACTTTGGCACCTTCTTTTTTAGATGAACCTGCTGTTGGGTCAGTCTTAATAACATGACCTTTTTGCACAGTATCACTAGCTACTTTATGAATATCACCAACTTTAAGTCCAGCTGAAGTTAAACTTGTCTTAGCATCTGCTAAACTTGTTCCTGCTACATCTGGAACGTTGACTGAAGCTGGTGTGCTTAGCGTCAAGTAAGTAAAGATAGCAATTGCAACTACTACGACCGCAAAGAAAATTTTCACTAAAGTACCAAACATACGATGTGATTTTTTCTTCTTCGTTTTCGCTTTTGCAATTTTATTATCCGCAGCTTCACGATTAACTTTAGCTGCTTTTTGTTTTTTCAACAATTGTTCTGTAGTTGAGGGAACAGGTGTTGAAGTTGTTACTTTTGGAAGTGTCTTCGTATTTTCTGTATCTTCAAAGACAAGTTTGCGTTCACGACTGCGGTTATATGAAAGAGCAGTCATTAAATCACGGCTCATCTCAAAAGTTGAGGCGTAGCGATCACTCAAACGTTTTGCAGTTGCTTTAATGACAACATTTTCCAAAGCTTGTGGAACATTTTTATTTTCATCAATGATTGATGGAAGTGGTTTTTGGAAATGTTGAAGAGCAATTGTAACAGCTGAATCACCATCATATGGGATGTGACCAGTCAACATTTCAAACAACATAATCCCCATAGCGTAGATATCACTTTGAACAGTGGCTTTTGATCCACGCGCTTGTTCAGGTGATAAATAGTGTACACTACCAAGCATTGAGTTTGTCTGTGTTAAACTTGTTTCTGCAAAGGCTACAGCGATACCAAAGTCGGTAACTTTAACCGTTCCGTCTTTGGTTAACAAGATATTTTGTGGTTTCAAATCACGGTGAACAATTCCTTGTTGATGAGCCAAAGTCATTGCAGACAAGACTTCTTCCATGATTCTAACAACTTCATTATTAGAAAGCGGGGCATGGTCTTGAATGTATTTTTTCAAGTCCGAACCATCAACATATTCCATTACTAAGAATTGCTGTCCGTCTTCTTCTCCAATATCACGAATCGAAACGATATTTGGATGGTTTAGCTCTGCCATGGCACGCGCTTCACGTTGGAAACGAGCAACGGCAATTTGATCTGTTTGATAATTAGTTCGAAGGACTTTGATAGCCACTTCTTCATTATCAAGAATTAGATCTTTGGCAAGATAAACATCTGCCATTCCACCCCGTCCGATAGATTTGAGGATCCGATAACGACCAGCAAATAATTTGCCAATCTGAATCATTAAGCTTCCTCACTTTCGGCGTGGATAAGAGCAATGGTGATATTATCAAGACCTCCACGTTCGTTAGCAAGAGTGACTAACTCATTATTTTTATCGTCAAGATTTTTATCTTGGCTCAAAATGCTAACAATTTCGTCATTGGTAATCATGTTTGTTAAACCATCACTGTTAATGATGAGATAATCACCATCTTCAAGAACTTGAACCCCTAAATCAGGTTCAACTGGGTTTGCTTGTCCAATAGATTGCGTAATAATATTTTTTTGTGGGTGGTTTGCTGCTTCTTCTTCTGTCAATTGACCAGCTTTCACCAATTCATTAACAAGAGAATGGTCGCTTGTTAACAATTCGTATTCACCATTATGAAGCAAGCCAATGCGTGAATCACCAACGTGAGCAAAGATAACATTGTTATCAACAATCGCTAAAGCTTCAACGGTTGTTCCCATACCTTTGTACTCATCAGTTTGACCCAGTTCATAAATTCTTTGATTTTCTGCTTCAAGCGCAGTAATCAGCCAATCACGAATTTGGCTTAATTCAGTAAAATCGGTAGTAATCCATTCACGTCCAAGGTCAGTAACGGTCATTTCACTAGCAATATTACCAGCACGATGACCTCCCATACCATCTGCTAGGATGACTAAAGTGATACCTTTTTCGTTATCAAATTTATTAATAAAATCCTGATTATTTGAACGTCTTTGTCCGATATCAGTTACAAGTGAAATTTTCATAGTTTTCCTTCTGACTGTGTCAGTTTCCTCCTTGAGATTACAAGATACGTTTAACTTGTCCAATAAAGAACCCGTCTGTCTGATATTGTTCAGGGGTAATCGCAATACAACCATCTCTTACAATATCTTCTTGCGTATGACTCAGTTTTACCTGTTCAAAATTTGGATGAGTTTCTAAAAATTTGTTAATGACTTGGAAGTTTTCCTCATCAAAAATTGTACAAGTGCTATAAGTTATTATACCACCTTTACGCAATGTTTGACAAACGCTATCAAGAATTTGCAATTGAATTTCCTGTAAAGCATTGAAATCTTGATTTTCTTTATTGTACTTAATGTCAGGTTTACGGCGGATAAGACCAATTCCTGAACATGGTGCATCAACTAAGATTTTATCAAAAGTGTCTGGTGCAAAATGTTCGTGAACTGTTGTGGCATCCATTTTTTGTGTAGAGATTTTATCAGCCACATGTAAGCGTTTGGCATTATCCATTACCAAATCAAGCTTGTGGTCGTATAAATCTAATGCTGTAATATGCCCGCTTGTCAAGTAAGAAGCCATGTGAGTCGTTTTTCCACCTGGAGCTGAACAAGCATCTAAGATATTTTCATCGCCCTGAATATTAAGCGTTGGGGCCACCAATTGACTAGACTCATCTTGAATAGTAATATCACCGTTAGCAAAATAATCTGTCCCTGCAAAATGCCCTGATATTTTAACCAAACCAACAGGAGATAGAAGTGATGGTTTAGCACCTGTTGCCGCCTCTATCTCAGTTAATTTATCAGGATTTGTCACACGAATACTAGCTTTATTTCTGACAAATAGACTCTGCATGATAGCTACTGCTCGTTCTTCACCAAATTGGTCAATTAATTTTTTAACCAACCAGACTGGTAAAGAATAAAGAACCGAATAACGTTTGTTTGTACGTTTAATGCTTTCAGGATTTGGGAGGTCATCTTTAGTCAAACGTCGCAAAATCGCATTAACAAATTTTTCAGCACCTTTTTTATTGCCACGATTTTTAGCAATATTAACCGCGTCATTTACCACAGCGTGAGCTGGCATCTTGTCAAGATACAATAATTGATAAAGGCTCAGCATCAAAAGATAATAAACCCAAGGATCCAATTTGTCACGGTCTTCGATATAGTGAGCTAAATACCATTCTAGGGTAATCTTTCGTGCTACTGTACCATAGACGATTTCTGTCACCAAAGACTTATCTTTTTGTGACAACTGAGTCTGTTTAAGTTCCTGATTCAGAGCAATATTTGAATACGCTCCTTCTTCAAAGACATTTTCAAGAACGACTAGCGCTAAGCCACGTGCTTGTTTCTTCCAATCATTCGCCAATAAGGTCACCTACTTCAAGTTTACGTCCAACACCATTTAAGAAATCCACAACGCTCATGCGTGGTTTCCCTGCTGGTTGAACTGTTTTAAGAGAAATCGCACCGTCTCCAGTTGCCACAACCAAAGTTTTCTTGCCTTTTTCAATGATTTGACCTGGTTGTCCTTGACCTTCTGCCAAGCTTGCTTCATAGATTTTGAAACGTTTGCCATCAAGAAGGGTGTGGGCAACAGGCCATGGATACAAACCACGGATGTGGTTAAAGACCTCACGCGCTGATTTATTCCAGTCAATGCGTTCTTCTTCTGGTGTGATATTTGGTGAGAAAGTTGCTTTGCTTTCATCTTGTGGTTCTGGTTTAATATTGCCTGCAATGTAATCTGGTAATGTTTTTAACAACAAATCACGTCCAATAACAGCCAATTTTTCAAACATTGTTCCAACGTTATCTTCGTCAGTAATTGGTGTTGATGCTTTAGCAATCATGTCTCCAGCATCCATTTTCTTAACCATTTCCATGATTGTCACACCTGCTTCTTTGTCACCGTTGATGATAGCGTAGTGAATTGGTGCACCACCACGGTATTTAGGAAGCAGTGAGGCATGCACATTAACTGCAAAATCAACAGAATCAAGCAATTTTGTTGGTAAGAATTGACCAAAAGCAGCTGTTACAATACCATCTGCCCCTAAAGTCATAAGCTCAGCCATTTCATCTGAACCAGACATTTTTTCAGGTTGATAAACTGGTAAATTGTGTGCTAAAGCAACTTCTTTAACAGGTGTCATTTTGATTTCTTTTTTACGACCAACCGCGCGGTCTGGTTGCGTCACAACCGCTAAAACATCGTAGTTGGCATCATCTAGTAAACCTTCTAGAACAGTCGCTGCAAAATCAGGTGTTCCCATAAAAATTAATTTTGTCATTTTTCTTCCTCTCAAAGGATTTTATTACTTAAATTTTTCTTTATTATAGCATAGTGAGAGCCTACATAAAATTTTGTGGCTCATGGTCTATTACCAGTCGCAAATCCTTATTTTCAGGTAATTGAGTCATGTCTAAAATCTGATTCAAGACACTTTCTAAGTGGTCCTCAAAGCGATATTTGACAATGATTTGATAATGATAAAGATTGTGCGTTCTGGCAATCGGCTTAGGCGTTGGACCGAGAATTTTAATTTTGTCAGATAAATGTTGACGCAAAATTTGAAGCAATTCAAAAGACTTACGCACAACAGTCTGCTCATCCTTGTGTGACAAGGTTAAGCCAACCGTAAAATAATATGGTGGGTAAGATAATTGCTTACGAATCCCCATCTCATAAGCATAAAAAGCTTCATAATCTTGCTTTTGAGCTAACTTGATGGCGTAGTGCTGTGGGTTGTAGGTCTGAATTAAGACCTCACCTTCTTTTTCTGCACGACCTGCACGACCTGCAACCTGAGTCAACAGTTGAAAAGTTCGCTCAGAAGATCTAAAATCAGGCAAATTTAGTGATGTATCCGCATTTAACACACCTACCAAAGTAACATTTGGAAAATCAAGTCCTTTGGCAATCATCTGTGTTCCTAACAAAATATCAGCTTCATGATTCCCAAATTTATCAAGAATTCGCTGATGCGCTCCTTTTTGTCGTGTGGTATCGACATCCATTCGCAAGATGCGAGCTTGCGGGAAAACCTCTGCTAATTCATCATAAGCTTTTTGAGTTCCAGTCCCGTAATATCGGATGCTTCGACTATGACAATTTGGACAAGTGTGTGGAATAGCTTTTTCAAAGCCACAATAGTGACAATTCATAGTCTTAGTGTCCATATGAAGCGTCAAAGAAATATCACAATTTGGACATTCATCCACGTAACCACAATCACGACACATAACGAAGCTTGAATACCCTCGTCGGTTCAACATGAGCACAACTTGCTCATTTTTCTCCAAACGATCCGCAATTTTTTCCAGCAGATAAGGCGTGTAATTGCTGACTTCCTGTTGCCCAACGTAATCACGAAAATCAACAATGTCAACTTTTGGAATCTTAGCCAAAGGATTGGCACGGTGAGTCAATTGTAAGAACTGATAAACATTACGACTAGCACGCGCACGGCTCTCAATGCTTGGCGTTGCAGATCCCATTAACAAAACAGCCTTATGATATTTCGCACGAAGTAAAGCCACATCGCGCGCATGGTAACGCGGATTCGATTCTTGCTTGTAAGTTGCCTCATGCTCTTCATCGATGATAATTGCGCCAATATTTTCCATTGGAACAAAGATAGCAGATCTAGCACCTACGACAACGCGAGCTTGACCCGATTTTATCTTTCGCCATTCATCAAATTTTTCACCATCAGACAAAGCCGAGTGCATAATCGCCACTTGCTTACCAAAACGTGAAATAAAGCGATTAGTCATCTGAGGCGTCAAAGAAATTTCAGGCACCAAAACAATCGCTGTTTTACCAAGTTTCAAGACCTTATCAATAATGTGCAAATACACTTCGGTCTTACCTGAACCAGTCACGCCTTCTAACAAGAAAGGTTTAGATTCTTTGCCAATTTGACTAGTCACCTTTTTAACCACAGCAGCTTGTTCTGCATTTAACTCAAGAAAATCCGTCGTTGCAACATCAAAGTATGCGTCCGAACGTTTCTTCTCTTTTTCTAAAATGGTTAGCAGATGATTTTCCACAAAGAATTTGACAATGTCACGTGAAAAGAGCTGGTACAGGTCTGTCAATTTTCCTGTTTCAGGATGCTCAAGCAAGTAATCACGTAACAACAAACGCTTCTTAGCTCTTGCTGAAATTTCTGCTTGAGCTAACTGGTCAGAATTAACTTGATAGAATTTCTCAGTTTTGATATTTTTCTTATCTTTAGCAAGATAATCAACTGAAATTTTTCCTGCTTGAACCAGTCTAGCAACTTTTTTAGCTTCTTCTTCAGATAAGCTTGAGTGAAGCCTGCTGTCTTTATCGCCAAATAAAGCCAATCGCTCTTCATCAGACAACGTTTCTGTCGGCATCAAGCGTTTATCGTATGTTGAATTGAGCAAATTAGGAATCATTGATTTCAAAATTGAAATCTTATAAGAAAAAACAGTATGACGCATTTGGTCTGCTAAAGCAAGCTGCTCTTCATTTAAAACTGGTTCAAAATCCAATACCTCGCAAATAGCCTTTAAATCACTGATATTATCGTCAATGCCCTCAGAAAATCCGACAACAAAGCCTTGCAAAAGACGATTGCCACGACCAAAAGGAACATGCACCCGTGAGCCTAACATGACTTGATTTTGCATGTCTTCTGGCACGAGATATGAGAAAGGCTTATCGGTCTGCATTAATGGCACATCAACAATGACCTGAGCAATTTTTGTCATAACTATCCTTTCTAAATAAACTCAAAAAATATCCTAACGAAAAAAAGAATAATCATCGCGATAAGTAAGCTTTTAAAATACTTGTTTACTTTATCACAATGATTTATTACAAGAAAAATCTAAGATAAAATACCTTAGATTTTTTCTCCTTCTTCTTTTTCTTTAGCGATTTGTTCTTTGATTTTACGTTCTTCTTCTTCTTTCGCCAAGCGTTCTGCTTCGATACGAGCATGTACAGCAGCACGTTTTGCTTCTGGATCTGGGTGGATAACAACGTTACCAGATTCAATTTCTTCAAGAGCTTGCAAAGTAGCTTTTACTGATTTGAATTCTTGAGTTGGTTTTGCACCAGCTTCAAGTTCGTGAGCGCGTTTAGCTTGAAGAATGCAAAGTGAGTATTTTGATGGCACTTTATCAAGCAAAGTGTCAATAGAAGGTTTTAACATCATAGCTTTTTTCTCTCTTCTCTCTTTTAGTCAATGTCTTTAATCATGTCGTTGTAACGTCCAATAACACGATCAACACGGAAATGTTCTGCTTCGATAATGCGTTTAACGCGTTCAGCTGCCAAAGGCACTTCGTCATTAACAACAGCATAATCGTATTCGCGCATCAAAGCAATCTCTTCTTTAGCACGTTCGATACGTTGGCGGATAACTTCTTCGCTATCAGTACCACGACCGACCAAACGATCTTTTAATTCGTCCAAATCTGGTGGAGTCAAGAAAATGAAGACACCATCTGGAACTTTTTTCTTAACTTGAAGAGCCCCTTGAACTTCGATTTCAAGGAATACATCGATTCCTTTATCGAGCGTTTCATTAACGTAAGTCAGTGGTGTGCCGTAGTAGTTGCCTACATATTCAGCATATTCCAACATTTGACCATTTTTAATAAGCTCTTCAAATTCTTCACGAGTTCGGAAGAAATAATCAACGCCATCAACTTCTCCTGGACGCTTTTGGCGCGTTGTCATAGAAACAGAATACTCAAATTTATGATCAGGTGTTGAAAAAATTTCTTGGCGAACTGTTCCCTTACCAACCCCAGAAGGTCCTGAGAAAACAATTAACAAACCACGTTCGGTCATGCCACTCTCCTTATTATAGACTACAAGTTAAGACTTGCTTTTTATCAATTAGACTACAGTCTAGTATATCAAAGATAAGGCTATATTTCAAGGGAATTTACAAGCTCCTTCACATTAAAAAGAAGCACATCTAAAACGTACTTCTTCTTGTCTATTTCATTATTTTGCGTAATCGACTGCACGTAGTTCACGAATAACTGTAACTTTAATATTACCAGGGTAATCAAGGTTATTTTCAATTTTTTCACGAACTTTGTGTGCGATGATTGTTACCTCATCATCGGAAATTTTATTTGGTTGCACCATGATACGAATTTCGCGTCCAGCTTGCAAGGCATAGCTGTTTTGAACGCCATCGAAGCTCTTGGCAATTTCTTCCAAATCACGTAGACGTTTGATGTAGTTTTCCATAGACTCATTACGAGCACCTGGACGAGCTGAGCTAAGAGCATCCGCTGCTGCAACAATAACGGCAATGACACTTTCAGGTTCTACATCTCCGTGGTGACTTGCAATTGCATTAACCACGATTGGGTTTTCTTTGTATTTACGAGCAAATTCTGCACCAATCTCAACGTGGCTACCTTCGACTTCACGGTCAATGGCTTTACCCATATCATGCAAGAAACCTGCACGACGAGCAAGCATTACGTTTTCGCCAAGTTCGCTAGCAAGAATACCAGCCATCTTACCAACTTCAACTGAGTGACGAAGAACATTTTGACCATATGACGTTCTAAATTGCAAACGTCCCATAATTTTAATTAAATCAGGATGCAAGTTTACTGCACCGATTTCAAAAGCAGCAGCTTCACCATATTCACGAATGCGGTTATCCATTTCCAAGCGGTTCTTTTCAACCAATTCTTCAATGCGTGCTGGGTGAATTCGACCATCTTGAATTAGAGCTTCCAAGGTCATACGAGCAATTTCGCGACGGATTGGATCGAATCCTGAAAGAACGACCACTTCAGGAGTGTCATCAATGATGACATCAATCCCTGTCAAACTTTCAAGGGTACGAATGTTACGTCCCTCACGACCAATAATACGACCTTTCATACTATCATCAGGAAGATGAACAGTTGTAATGGTTTGCTCAGTAACGTATTCACCAGCCATTCGTTGCATGGCTTGAGCGAGAATATTTTTGGCGAGCTTGTTAGACTTATCGCGAACCTCACGTTCAGCATCTTTAATACGAGTGGCAATTTCATGCGTCAAATTAGTTTCAGTTTCCGTCAAAATAATTTCACGCGCTTCTGCAATCGTCATCAAAGCTACACGTTCAAGTTCCGCTTTTTTCTGTTCTTCGAGTTCTCCGATTTGTTTTTCACGCTCATTAATGTGTCTAGATTTATCGGTTAGACTTTGTTCTTTACTATCCAACACTTTTTCTTTGCTGGTTAGATTTTCATCCTTGCGATCAAGAGAAGACGCTCGTTCTGTCAAACGAGTCTCCATTTGTTTTAACTCTTGTCTTTCAGATTTAAATTCTTTTTCAATCTCTTCTCGATATTTTCTAGCCTCTTCTTTTGCTTCGATCAGTAATTCTTTGCGATGAGCTTTCGTTTCTCGCTCAGCTGATTTTCTAATGTGCTCAGCTTCTAATTCAGCCTTACCACGTAGATTCACAGCATCCTGTTCTGCATTTAAAAGAGTGAGTTCTGCAGCTTCTTTCGCAGACTTAAGTCTGATGGAAATTAGTGCATAACCAACTATCAAACCAATGAGGGCAAAAACAACCAAGATAATAATATTTGCCATGTTTTTACCTCAATAAAAATTTTAGATTTCATCTATAGAAAGCTACTTTCAAGTTTACCATAAATCGAGTTTTTTCACAATTTAAAATTGTAAAGCGTTTTACTAAAATTTATGATATGATTATTAGAGGAATAAAAAAGGAGTCTATTATGTCTAAAAAAGAAGTAACTGTAGAAAGTTTCGAACTTGACCATACAATTGTTAAAGCACCTTATGTCCGTCTTATTTCTGAGGAAGTTGGTCCTAAAGGTGATGTGATTACAAACTTTGATATTCGTCTTGTTCAACCAAATGAAAATGCTATTCCAACTGCTGGACTGCACACAATCGAACACTTGCTCGCTAAACTTATCCGTGAACGTATCGACGGAATGATTGACTGTTCACCATTTGGCTGCCGTACTGGTTTCCATTTGATTATGTGGGGCAAACACAACACCACTGAAATTGCCAAAGTCATCAAATCAAGTTTAGAAGAAATCGCTACTGTAACATCATGGGATGACGTTCCAGGTACTACTATCGAGTCTTGTGGTAACTACAAAGACCACAGTCTATTTACAGCAAAAGAATGGGCAAAACTTATTCTTAAAGATGGTATCTCAGACGATCCATTTGAACGTCACGTCATCTAAATCTTTTAAGTCAGCTAGCAGCTGGCTTTTTTTTACACCAAAAAGGACAGAGAAATGACTTTCCCTGTCTTTTTTGATTTATAGATGTCTTAGTGGAATTGCATACCACCATCAACAATAATGGTTTGCCCAGTGATGTAATCAGAATCTGGTCCTGCTAGGAAGCTAACAGCTTTAGCTACATCTTCTGGTTCAGATAAACGTTTAAGGGTAATATCTTTAGCAAAAGTTTGCATGCCCCATTCATCATCTTTACCAGCATTTTTACCAACTTCATGAGCAATATCAAACATCATCGGTGTTTTAACAATACCTGGTGCATAAGCATTTACCGTAATACCATAATCTGCCAAATCACGCGCTAGGGTTTGTGTGATACCACGAATGGCAAATTTACTACCACCATAAATCGTTAGATTTGGATTACCAACGACACCAGCTTGTGAAGAAGCATTGATAATTTTACCGCCATGACCTAATTTTTTAAACTCAGCTAAAGCTGCTTGAGCACCCCAAATAGTACCACCGACATTAATGGCAAAAGTACGTTCGAAGACTTCTTCTGTGATAGTATCTAAAGGCGTTGTTGGTGCAACCCCTGCGTTATTAACAACTACCGACAAATCTCCGAAATGCTCAACAACCTGTTCAAAAGCCTTAGCAACTTCTTCACGTTTAGAAACATCTGCTACAACAGCGTAAGCATCCTGTGGCGACAGTTCTTGAACAGCTTTTTCAGCAGTTTCTTGGTTATAATCCAAGATTCCAATCTTAAATCCATCAGCGTGAAGACGTTTAGCAATGGCAAAGCCAATTCCTTGACCTGCACCAGTAACAATGGCTACTTTTACCATAAATATCACCCCTTAATCTTTAAATTAGGTTAATTATAGCGCTTACAAATTTTAGTGTCAAACTTTTTGAATCTTTTCACAGATTTTTTCATTACTTTGAAAATACAAACAAAAAAGGCGCCCTATTCTAGGAATCGCCTTTAAAAATTAATAATCCAAAGCGTCAGAGTGGCCTGAACCATTACCTACAAAATAACCTGTTTTACAGTTAATTGAGAAGAGGTAAGTTCCGTCTTTTCTAAACATGTTGTAGTAACCATTACCATTAATAATATTAACTTTTTCAAGAATATAATCATTTCCAGAGAAATAACCACGAGTTTGTGATGTTGAAACGATTTTTTCAAGTACACCATCACCAAATGTCCAAGCTGGATTATTTGAATCAGCAATCGCTGAGTCGTTATAAGGAACACGACTCTTATCTCGTTGAAGATTTGAATTATCAGATGCAGGCGCTGCTGGTTTAGCTTCAGCTGCTTTATCATTGCTTTCTGTCTGGCTGGCAGAGTTAGAAGCTGCTTGCGCTTGGCTACTTGATTGTGCTTTAGCCGCTAATTGATTTTTACCATCAGTAATCACTGATTGCAATAAATTATCCAAGTTAGCGTCACCTGTATTCAAAACATCACTAGATAAGCTGTCGAATTTGGCATCAGCTTTAACAGTTCCTGAAACTTTCTTACCATCAACAATAACGTCTTTTTCAAACAAAGCGTTGATTGCTTTAATAGCTGTAATGTGAGCTGCTACAGTATCGTATTGTTTTTTAGCAGCATCATAAAAATCAGTACCTTTTAGGTCATCCAATTTTTCTTTTAGAACAGAAATCTTGTCAAATTCACTGTTTTTCAACTTCGTTTTAGTGTCATCAGTGAACAAAGCTGCATATGCATCATCAAAAGCTTTTTTGGCTTTTTTAGCTTTTTCTGCAGCACTTGAACTTGATGTCGTTTTTTTCTGGCTTGATGAAGTTGATGAGCTAGCTACTGTGGTTGTTGAATCTTTAGTGTAGTGTAGCGCATAGCCTGCACCAAAAATAGCGACAACAAGAGCTGCTAAACCACCAATGATAACACGTTTTTTCTTAGACGTTGGTTTGTTATCATCAGCTGAAAGAGCAATCGAAGTTGCTTCTTTTTCTGCTTCTTTAACCTCTTCAGCAGGAATTGCTACAGGGTCTTCTTTTGCTTCTTCAACAGCAGTTACAGTTTCTTCAACTTCCGGAGTAGTTGTCCCTACTTCTGTTGCTGCTTCTTTTTCTGTGTCAACAGTTTCGACTGGTTCAGACTCAGGCTCAGCCTCAACCTCTTTAACTTCAGTCTCTTCAACGACTGGTTCAGCTACTTCTTCTGATTCAACTTCTGATTTAGGTTCAGCAGTTTCCTCAAAAACGTCCTTACTAACAATTCCGCTGTTAACAAGTTCTTCACGTTGTTTTTTAATAAAGTTATCCAAAGCTTTTGTATCTAAATCTTCAAAATCAGATAACTTTGTTTCAAATTTTTGCGATGTTACTTCATCTCGGTGCTGTTTAATATACTTATCTAAAACGCCATCAGACTCAGTAATTCCAGCTTTCATTTCAGAATCTTTTCGAACAGCTTCTTCAATGGTTAGATTTTTAACATCTTCAAAGTTAAGCCCATCTTTTTCTTCAGAAGATGGCATGTCTTTTTTTTCTGACACGTTCTGGTCACCTCTCTAAATAAAATCTCAACTGCTTAACGATGTTGTTAAGCGCACTTTTCCTTACTTTTCTTTTGCTTGCGTGATAGCAGAGCGTTTAACACGTTCACCGTAAAATTGGTACAAATCAACTCTAAGAGTACCATTATACAATTTACGTTTTTTATCAGCTTGTGACCCGTATTTTCGTTCAAACTGTTCATCGCTGGTCAGAATAAATTTGCTCCATGTTTTAAGTGGTGCAAAGGTCTGTCCCATCTCATTATACAAGATGTCGACTGCTTTGTCATCAAGCAATCGCTCACCGTAAGGTGGGTTAGAAATGATAACGCCGTTGATTTTATCGGTTTTCAAGTCTTGAAGACGCATTTGTTTCAATTTGATGACATCGCCAAGCCCTGCTTCTTCTGCATTTTTCTTAGCGATTTCAATCATGCGACCATCAATATCAAATCCTGAAATATCAAGCTCGATATCGTAGTTAGCTTTTTCTTCAGCCTCATCACGAACTTTTTGAACCAAATCAGCATCTACCCAATTCCACTCTTCAAAGGCAAAATCACGGTTAAAACCGGGTGCGATGTTCATCCCAATCATAGCAGCTTCAATACAAAATGTTCCTGAACCGCATGTTGGGTCGATAAATGGTTTATCTGGGTACCAGTTTGACAATTCAATAATAGCAGCTGCCATATTTTCTTTAATCGGAGCGCCTCCTTTTTCCACACGGTAACCACGTTTAAAGAGACTAGCACCAGTGGTATCAATCATAACGGTTGCTTTATCTTTCAAAATAGATACTTCAATTCTGAATTCCGCACCATTTTCTTGCAAAGGAACACCATCTGGACGGTGGTAAACTTTTTGAAGTTTTTTTACAACTGCTTTTTTACTGATAGCTTGAACACTTGGCTCATTGTGCAATTTTGATTTGACACATTTTGCTTTTGAAATTGGGAATTTAGCACCTAAAGGCAAGTAATTTTCCCAATCTAATTTGTAAACTCCTTGGAATAATTCTTCAAAGGTACGTGCTGGAAATTCTCCAACAACAATTTTGACACGGTCAGCCGCACGAAGCCAAAGGTTTGTTGTAATAATCGTTCTAACATCCCCTTGAAAACGTACTTTACCATTTTCAACCTGGCAATCAATCCCTAAATCACGGATTTCGCGCCCAACAACAGCTTCAAGCCCTGCAGCTGCAGTCGCCACTAAATTAAATGTTTTTTTCATTCACACATTCCTATTTCATCAAAATACTTATCTATAAGTTTAACACGTTTTACTAGCTTATAGCTAGTAAAAATCAATTAATTTTCAAATACCAAATCGAGCCTCGATTTAGTATTAAAATACAAAAATAAAAGCTAGCCTAAGCTAGCTAGATACCTATATGCAATTTTCTATAAGCCATGTTTTGTTCCAGAGATAACTAGGTCTTATCTCCTTCGATAATCATCTGTCTACTGTTTCCAGTCAGGATAGATCGTTCGGATTCCTACTATCCCGTGCCCCTACCAAAGTTTGGGTTGCTAGCTTGAGGGGTTTACCGCGTTCCACTTCTCGAGTTTCCTCAAGAACTACGTCACTGTGGCACTTTTCAGAGCTATTTAGGCATATCAAAGACTTAGCCTTTTCACTCGCCGTAACATCACAAGATGTCCCTAGGCTTATTAATTCACCTAGCACAAACACTACCGGCATCACAGCCAGTGCTAGCATGGACTTTCCTCATGGTATTAGAATACCACGCGATTATCCAAAAATTGCAATTTATCTTTCTTACCTTCGTAAAGGAAGATAAGTCACATACAAACTCATTTAATAACTTTGTCGAAACCGACTAAAAAGTTATTATTCAGTGATTTGTTTACCAAAAACTTCTTTTTCCAAACGACTAATACGTTTCAAAATATCGAAGTTTGTTGCAGTTTGAGCAACACGTGCGTGCTCAGCCTGTGGAGCAACATAAGAAGTTGCTGGTGCTGCTTTTGGTTTAGCAGCCAATTCTTGTTTTAATTTTTCATTTTCAGCACGTAGTTCTTGAAGTTGAGAAATATAAGATTCATAATCTTTGATAACATCATCAAGGAACTCGTCTACTTCTTTTTTATCATAACCACGCATGCTGGTTTTGAATTCTTGTTCAAAAATGTCCTTAGGACTAAAAATAATACTTGCCATTCTATCTCTCTCCAAACAAAACTATTCTAGTTAACCTTCGAATACGAAAACGTCATATCAAGATATATGTTACAGAAAATTTAGTGAAAAATCAAGCATTTACCTTTAAATCATTATTAAAAATTCATTACCAATCTTCAAGGAATTCATTAAGGCGATCAAAGGTTAAATACTGGATAGGATAGTTACCTTTTTCTCGCATGACTTCTACCAGATATTTCAGATTTGTTTCATTTTCTGGATCATAAAAAAGGTAAGCACCGTCTGTATTATCTACTAAAAATTGATTGTACGCTCTAAACTGACTTGGATTTTCATACTCTTTATAGGAATACTTCACAAAATCCACCTGTTTGAACTCACTCAATTTGACTTGATTGGCTTCGTTCCAATTATGACCATGATTTTCAAAAGTGAAAATAGTAGCAATACTAAAATCATACTCCTCTTGGAGCTCTTTTGCAACCTGTAATGCCCAATATTCAAATCCAAGGTTTCCCATAAAGATTAACCAATCAACTCCTTCATCAAAATAACGAATCAAATCATGCCTAATCGCCTTCTTGATAATCTCGATTCGTTGGTCTTTTTCTTGAAAAATACCAAGTTCAAAACTCTTATAGCCCGTGACGAGAATTGCAGTCATAACCTGTTTCCTTTCTAAAAATATGTTATAATAGTAGTGCTTATATTGACTTAAGCATGAATGTTAGGAGTTTTATGGTTAATTACCCTCATCATCTTATTCGAAAACAAGCAGCCCCAGCTTCTAGGAAGAACACAAAATCAACGATTAACTTTGCTAATCGTGGGATGAGTTTTGAAGCAGCAATCAATGAAACTAATAATTACTACTTATCTCGTGATATTGCTGTCGTTCACAAAAAACCAACCCCAATTCAAATTGTAAAAGTTGATTATCCCAAAAGAAGCCGTGCCAAAATTGTAGAAGCTTACTTTCGCCAAGCATCCACGACCGATTATTCTGGTGTCTACAAAGGACGCTACATTGACTTTGAAGCGAAAGAAACGCGACAAAAGACTTCCATGCCCTTAAAAAACTTCCACGCTCACCAGATTGAGCACATGAAACATGTCTTAAAGCAAGACGGCATCTGCTTTGTACTACTTCACTTTTCGACACTTAAGGAAACTTATTTCTTACCCGCTAGTGCTCTAGTAGACTTTTACCAAATCAACCTCGGCACCAAATCCATGCCACTTGATTATATCAGAAAAAATGGGTATATGGTGACAACAAGTTCACTCCCTCAAGTTCCTTATTTGGACATTATCGATCAAAAAATATTAGGCGGTGATCACAATTAAAAAGAAAACAACAAAACACAGACGAACAAGCAATCCTGCATCTAAAGCAACTGCTCTTAAGGTGCTAAAATACGGTTTAATCACTATGATGTCTTTGGTTGTTGCTGGTTTTCTAATTGGTGGCTCAATCTTTGCATTCTATGTTAGCAGCACACCAAAACTAACAGCAGCTAAATTATCATCAACTAACTCAAGTCTGATTTATGATACCAACGGAACCTTAATTGCTGACTTGGGTTCTGAAAAACGTGAGAGCGTATCAGCTAACAGCATTCCATTGAACTTGGTTAATGCAGTGACTTCTATCGAAGATAAACGTTTCTTCAAACACCGTGGTATCGATGTTTACCGTATCCTCGGAGCAGCGCTAAATAACTTTACAAGTTCTAGCACACAAGGTGGTTCAACACTTGACCAACAGTTAATCAAATTGGCTTACTTCTCAACAAGTGAATCTGACCAAACCTTGAAACGTAAAGCTCAAGAAGCTTGGCTAGCTCTTCAAATGGAACGTAAGTATACCAAAGAAGAAATTCTTACCTTCTACATTAACAAAGTGTACATGGGTAACGGTAACTATGGTATGCTAACAGCAGCTAAATCTTACTACGGTAAAGATTTGAAGGATTTGTCTATTGCACAGTTGGCTTTACTTGCTGGTATTCCTCAAGCACCAAGTCAATATGACCCTTACACAAATCCAGAAGCTGCTCAAAACCGTCGTGACACTGTTCTTGCTGAAATGTATGAAGATGGTAACATTACAAAATCTGAATACGATACAGCTCGTGCTACTCCAGTCACAGATGGTCTGCAAACACTAACTGAATCAACAAGTTATGAACCTTATCTTGATAACTACATCAAAGAAGTTATTCAAGAAGTAAGCGACAAAACTGGTCAAGATATCTACTCAGCTGGTTTGAAGGTTTACACAAACGTTGATACAGAAGCTCAAAAATACCTCTGGGATATCTACAACACAGACTCTTATGTCTATTACCCAGATACAGACTTACAAGTTGCCTCAACTGTTGTTGACGTAAGCACTGGTAAAGTTATTGCTCAACTTGGTTCACGTAACCAAGATACAACCGTTTCACTCGGAACTAACCAAGCCGTTCTAACTGACCGTGACTGGGGTTCTACAATGAAACCAATCACAGACTATGCTCCAGCGATTGAAAATGGTGTCTACACAAGTACTGCTGCTGTCACTAGCGATAGCAAATACTACTGGCCAGGCACTTCAACTCAAATTTATAACTGGGACCGTCAATACTACGGCAACATGACCATTCAAACCGCTATCCAACAATCACGTAACGTACCAGCGGTTAGAGCCCTTGAATCCGTCGGCTTAAATAAAGCTAAATCATTCTTGGAAGGTCTTGGCATTTACTACCCACAACTTTACTACTCAAATGCTATCTCAAGTTCAACAAGTGATTCTAGCCAAAAATACGGTGCAAGTAGTGAAAAAATGGCTGCTGCCTATGCCGCATTTGCTAACGGTGGAATCTACTACGAACCACAATATGTCAACAAAATCGAATTCAACGATGGTACAAGTAAATCATTTAGCGCATCTGGTAGCCGTGCAATGAAAGAAACAACAGCTTACTTGATGACTTCAATGATGAAAACTGTTTTGACATACGGTACTGGTACGAGAGCTGCTCTCCCAGGTATCTACCAAGCTGGTAAAACAGGTACATCAAACTACTCAGACGATGAACTTGCTGAAATCGAAGAATCAACAGGCATTTACAATAGTGCTGTCGGAACAATGGCTCCTGATGAAATGTTTGTCGGATACACACCACAGTACTCAATGGCTGTTTGGACAGGTTACAAAAACCGTATGACACCAATTTACGGTAACGGTCTAAACGTTGCAGCTGATGTTTACAAAGCTATGCAAAGTTACCTCAACGAAAAATACGGTAGCGGAAGCGAAGACTTTGAGGTTCCTAAAGGTGTTTACACAAGTGGCGGTTATGCTTACCTAAGTGGCTCAAGTAATTACACTTATTCACCATCATCAAGCTCAGTCTACAGCAACATCTATGGTTCAAGCTCAAGCTCTTCTGAAGAAGCTTCATCTAGTCAATCATCTAGCGAAGATACTTCATCAACAGAAGCTAACTCAGAAAGCAGTGAATCTACTGATGCTAAAAGCAGCACTGAAAGTAACGAATAATAAAATCACCTCTGCTTAGTCAGAGGTGATTTTATTGTGCCAAAAAACGCTAGCTGATATCAGCTAACGTTTTTAGTTTTATATTATTTGCTTGCAAGAGCTCCCATTGGATCCCAAGGTGCAAGAACGATTGGTTCAGCTTCATAAGCAGCTCGTTCTTCTGCTGTCAAGAATTCTTTACGTACCACGATTTGGTAAGTGAATTCATCCATCCAAGCATCAGAAGCAACAAAGTAACCTTTGTTACCAACTTTTTCTCCCCATGAATTTTCAACTTTCCATTTAAGAGATTTGCCATTTTCGTCCAAATCAACACCTGTAAGAACCATAGCGTGTGTCATCAAGCTTTCGCTGTAATCAAGACGACCTGCTTTATCTTGTGTGAAGTTGATATCCATAGCTGTTTCAAAATCGTAAACATTTGTTGCCATGATACCTTTTTGGCGGTCTGAAATTTGGCCAACATCAGAACCAAACCAAACAGTTTCACCAGCTTGCATTTGTGCGATAGCCAATTCTTTGAAACGTTCCATATCAAGGTTGATGTAACGAACGTCACGGCTACCAACCACGTTACCAAGCATTTCAACAGTGTATGATTTACCATAAGGTTTGTCAGCTGTTGGGGCATTGATAACTGATACGTATTCAGAAAGATCTAAACCAACGTATTTTTTGAAGAATTCTTGTGGTGTGATATTTTTATCTGAATGATAGTTATTGTCTTTATCACGGTAAGCAAAATCAAATGTACGTGGTGGCAAGCCAAGGTTAATAGCTAAGAAATTGAAGACTTCTTGAAGAAGTTCTTCTTTTTTAGCTTGAACAGCTTTGTCATCTGCACCTGCTGCAATAGCTTCACGCAAAATTTGAGCATCTTGACGCAATAGTTTGTTAAGGTATTGGTTCAATTCACGGCTATTGCTTGATGAAATTGATTCTGGGTAAGCAGCTTTGGGCACAACACCGTATTTTTCAAAAAGAGCAACAACCATATCCCATTGACCACCATCTTGTTGTGGCACATCAAGTAAGAATTTTACTTTACGGCTACCAAGTTCTTGGTCAGCAGTTGCAATAACTTGTTCTAAGAACCAGTTTGATTTTTCGTATTTGTCCCAGAAGAATGTGTGAGCTTGAGAAAGTTCGAAGTTTTCCAAGTTAAGGTCTGAGATCATTTTATGACGGAAAGTATTAAGAGCTGCAAACATCCAGCAACGACCTGAAGCTTTTTGGTTAGCAACTTTATCTTTTGTTAAATCAATTGAAAAAGCGTGGTCGTTTTCCATTTCACTTTGACGTGTTTCAAGAGATTTTAACAACCCATTGTGAGTTACAGCATTTTCAACAGCACGCAATTTGCTATCAGCTTGAAAATCAGCAAATAGCTTATCAGTAAATGTTGATGATAATTCTGACATAATTCCTCCTATAATTGTGGCTAAGCTCTCATGTAATATTTTCTGACTTAACCTAACTTAACTAATAACCATTATAGCGCTTATTAAGCATTTTTCAAGAGAAATTGTAGAACTTTTTAAAACTTTCAAAAAAATGTGTAAACTTTCATAGCAGTATATGTCAGAATTTTCAAATAATAATACTAAAACCAAACAAAAAAGCCCAAATAGGGCTTTTTAATTTTGAAATTTATTTCCAAAAATCGTCAAATACTGTAATTGGCAAGTGACGTTTGTGTTCTGTTTTATTCCACCAGTTTTCGATTTTAGCTTGTGCTTCTGCTGAAACTGTTTTACCTTCAAGATAATCATCGATATCGTTGTAAGTAACGCCTAGTGCCACTTCATCAGCAATACCTGGACGATTTTCTTCCAAATCAGCTGTTGGAATTTTTTCGTAGATAGCTGGGTCAGCACCAAGCTCTGCCAATAATTGTTTACCTTGACGTTTGTTAAGGCGATAAAGTGGAATCACGTCAGCACCACCATCACCAAATTTTGTAAAGAATCCAGTGATGTTTTCTGCAGCGTGGTCAGTACCGATAACAGCACCGCTATTTGCACCTGCTACAGCGTATTGAGTAATCATACGTTGACGAGCTTTGATGTTCCCTTTGTTAAAGTCAGAAACGTCAATACCAGCTTTTTCAAGTTCATGAACTTGTCCATCAACAGCTTCTTTGATATTTACAGCAATGCTAACATCTGGTTTGATGAATTTAAGCGCACGTTGTGCATCTTCTTCGTCAGCTTGAACACCGTATGGCAAACGAACTGCGATGAATTTATAGCTGTCATCACCAGTTTCAGCACGCAATTCTTCCATAGCGATTTGTGCCAAACGTCCTGCCAAGCTAGAATCTTGACCACCAGAAATACCAAGCACATAAGATTTCAAGAAAGAATGTTTTTTCATGTAATCTTTCAAGAAATCAACAGAGACACGGATTTCTTCTTTAGCATCAATACTTGGTTTAACACCTAATTCAGCAATAATTTTTTCTTGTAAAGTCATTACTTAACTTCTCCTTTTTGTTGAGCTTCTTTGCGAATACGGTCGATAAGATCCATTTTGTTTTGCCAAACTTCTTGTGACAAGTCAACTGGATAATCTTGTGGGTTAAGTAGACGTTTGTATTCGTCCCAAAGTTTGTCGTATTCTTTGCGAGCATAATCTTGGATTTCAGCAAGTGTTGGCAAATCGTAAACCAATTCACCTTTATCAAAGATATCAACAAGGAGAGGAACAGCTTCAAAATCTTTTACTGTTTTATTGATGTAAGTGTATGTTGGGTGGAACATGTAAACTTCATCAAGTTGGTTAACATCTGTATCAGTGAAAGTGATGTAGTCACCTTCTGTTTTATTTCTTTCGCGACTTGTGATGCGCCAAACTTGTTTTTTACCTGGTGTAGACACTTTTTCAGCGTTGTTAGACAATTTGATAGTGTCTTGCATTACACCGTTTTCATCTTCGATTGAGACAATTTTGTAAACAGCACCAAGAGCTGGTTGGTCATAAGCTGTGATAAGTTTTGTACCAACACCCCAAACGTCAATTTTGGCTTTTTGCATTTTAAGGTTAAGAATGGTATTTTCATCCAAATCATTTGAAGCGTAAATTTTAGCATCTGGGTAACCTGCAGCATCCAATTGTTCGCGGATTTTTTTAGACAAGTAAGCCATATCACCAGAGTCAATACGAACTCCAAGAAAGTTAATCTTGTCACCAAGTTCATTGGCTACACGAATAGCTGCTGGAACACCCAAACGAAGTGTATCATAAGTATCAACCAAAAAGACGCAATCTTTGTGAGTGCCTGCGTAAGCCATGAAGGCTTCATAGTCATCACCGTAAGCTTGAACAAGAGCATGTGCATGTGTTCCTGACACTGGAATATCAAACATTTTACCAGCACGAACATTTGATGTGGCATTAGCACCACCGATTACAGCAGCACGTGTTCCCCAAATTGCTGCATCCATTTCTTGAGCACGACGGCTACCAAATTCTAGCAATGGTTCATCATTAATAACTGAACGGATACGAGCAGCTTTTGTGGCAATCAATGTTTGGAAGTTTACGATGTTAAGCAAAGCTGTTTCAACCAATTGACATTGTGCCAAAGGTCCTTCCACTTGGACGATTGGTTCATTAGCGAAAACAAGGTCACCTTCTTGAGCTGAACGAATGGTTAATTCTAATTTAAAATCTTTCAAATAAGCGATGAAATCAGCTGGATAACCTAAATCTTCTAAGTAAGCAATATCTGTTTCTGTAAAACGAAGGTTTTTAAGGTATTCAACCATACGTTGCAAACCAGCAAAAACAGCATAGCCATTTGAAAATGGTTCTTTACGGAAAAAGACTTCAAAAACCGCTTTACGGTTGTGAATGCCTTTATCGAAATAAACTTGCATCATATTAATTTGATACAAATCTGTGTGGAGAGTTAAACTATCATCTTGATACATGTGGTATCCCCTTTTTAAAAATATCGACCCAATGCTAGTCTTATCATATCTGGTTTTAACAACCTCTGCTAGCATCTGTCAAAAGATTAATTATCCCCCATATTATAGCACAATTACGAGAGACTGGCTAAAACTTTGTGAGGTTTTGCGCAAAGATTTGAAAAAAATCTGACTTTCAGAAAAATTTTTCACAGTCTTTCTAGCTTTTCAGCCACTAAAAAAACCGAGATAAAATCTCGGTTTTCTGTTATTTCATATTTTCAATATATTGATAAACACCTTGTCCAGCAATAGCGCCATCACCAACTGCTGTTGTGATTTGTCGAAGTTCTTTCTTACGCACGTCACCAACGGCAAAGATACCTGGAATAGCTGTCTTCATGTGGTCATCTGCGATAACCCAACCAGCTTCATCTGTAATACCAAGTCCTTCAACCATTTTTGAAACTGGGTCAACACCAACGTAGATGAAAATACCACCAAAATCATGTTCACTGATTTCACCAGTTTTAACATTTTCTACAACAACACCTGAAACCTTGATATCATTTCCTTTGATTTCTTTAACAACGGAATCCCAGATGAAATTGATTTTCTCGTTAGCAAAGGCACGGTCTTGCAAAATCTTTTGCGCGCGCAATTCATCGCGACGATGAATAATGGTTACTGATTTTGCAAATTGTGTTAAATAACCAGCTTCTTCAACAGCTGAGTCACCACCACCGACAACTAATAAATCTTGGTTACGGAAGAATGCTCCATCACAAACTGCACAGTATGACACCCCACGGCTTGTGTACTCTTCTTCACCAGCTACGCCAAGGGCACGGTTTTTAGCACCAGTCGCCAAAATAATTGTCTTAGCTTCATAAGTAGCATCTTCAGTGATGACGCGCTTAACATCGCCAGCATCTTCAATGCTTTTGACGATACCATAAATATTTTCCACACCAAATTTTTCAAGCGGTGCGTGCATTTTCATTGACAATTCTGGTCCAGAAATGTGATCGTAACCTGGGTAGTTTTCAATTTCTGATGTATTATTCATTTGCCCACCAGGAGCACCTTGTTCAATAATACCAACTTTAAGGTTAGCACGTGCGGCATAAAGACCAGCAGTCATCCCTGCAGGACCTGAACCAATAATTAATGTATCGTACATGGATTTTTTACCTCGTTTTATCGATTATTTTTCTATTCTATCAAGCTCATCTCTAAAACACAATTATTATGCTTTAAACATCAATAAAATGGCCATAAAAGCAAAAGAAAGAACTGGAATGACCATAATAGATATCATCAAAATATCATACAAAAAAGCTTGGCGTTCTTTGGCTGTTTTATCATATTTGCGTCTAGCTCGCCAAAAATTCCAAAAAACACCAACTAAAAAAACACTGATAATTGATAAAAGTAATCCCTGAATATAGAGACTAAAAATTTCTAAAAACATATTTCACCTTGCACTCGTATTCTATTTTGCTCTAAAAAAGCTGAAAAAAACTTTCAGCTCTTATTATATCAAATCTGTGTCTTTAAATATACGTTTTTGTATAATTTGCAAAGAATTCTTTAGTTCTTGCTTCTTTAGGATGTTTAAAAATCTCTTCTGGTCGACCAGCTTCAAGAATACGTCCCTTATCCAAAAAGAGAACTTTATCAGCCACTTGATAAACAAAATTCATATCATGGCTCACCAAAATCATGGTTTGTCCTGCTTTTGCAGCATCTGCAATTGATTTTTCCACTTCTCCAACCAACTCTGGATCAAGGGCAGAAGTGGGTTCATCTAAAAGAAGAACATCAGGTTTCATGGCAAGAGCTCGCGCTAAAGCCACGCGCTGCTTTTGCCCACCAGATAAATGCCTTGGGTAATGATTCTCACGATCAGACAACCCAACTTTAGCTAATTCTTCTTTAGCAATCTTAGTCGCCTCTACATCTGATAGTTTTTTGACAATCTTTAAGCCTTCTTTGACATTTTCAAGTGCGGTACGGCGTTCAAAAAGGTTAAATTGCTGAAAAACCATGGCCAGTTTTCGACGGAGTTCAAGCACTTCTTCTTTGGTGATGTTTTGAAAATCAACTTTGAAATCATCGATAGCAATGCTACCATAATCCGCTTGTTCCAAATAATTTAAGCTACGTAAAAATGTTGATTTTCCCGCTCCAGATGCCCCGACAAGAGCTAAAACTTCACCCTTTTTAATAGCCACATCTAAACCATCTAAAACCTTCTGACCAGAGAATGCTTTTGTTAATTTTGTAATCTTAATCATTAGCGAATGTCTCCTGTTATCGTATCTTGGCTTATTTTTGGAGTATCAATAGCCATTTTTTTCTCAATTAAACGCCCAATTTGTTCGATAATAATACTGATAATCCAGTAAACCAGAGCGACCGAAATATATCGTTCAAAGTAACGATAATCTGACCCACCCAAAATCTGCGCCTGCGCAAACATTTCAACAATTCCAGCATTAAAGGCTAGTGATGTTCCTTTAGTTAAGCCAATTAAACTATTAATCAAAGTTGGTGTGGCAATCACTGCAGAATTTGGAATAATCACACGGCGATAAACTTGAAACGAAGTCATTCCAAGACTACGCGCAGCTTCGATTTCACCAACATTTACAGCTTGAATGGCCGCACGAATGGTCTCGCTAGTGTAGGCAGCTTCATTAAAAGCAAAAGCTGTCACAGCAAAGACCGATGCAGGAATGGCATTAATATTCCAGTCAAATCCGTATTTTAGTTTAAGAAATTTTAAAAAGAGTGGAATGCCGTAATAAGTCAGCATCAACTGAACCAAAATCGGTGTTCCACGTAAAAAACTGACAAAAACAGCTTGAATAGGATACAAAACTTTAGGACGATTGATTTTCACAATAGCAAAGACTAATGCTAAAATCAAACCAAAGAAAGCACCTGCTAAAGTCAATCCAAGAGTTGTCGGCAAATGTCCCAGCAAATCAGGAATGGCATCAAAAACCGCACGCCAGCTAAAGAGCTGACCTTCAGGTATTTTTTCAACTAACTTAGCATACCAAGATAAGCCAGTTGTAAGTATTATAAAAGACATGAATACTCCTTCTTTTAAGATTTAACAGATGAGACAAAATCTCCACCAAAGTAAGTTTGACTTAATTCAGCTAATGTTCCATCTTCTTTTAGAGTTTTAAGGCGTTTATTAACGAATGCTTGCAGTTCTTTACCATCACTAGTATCAGCGAATAAAAGGTATTCTAGTCCGTCGTTTTCGCCACCAATTCCACCTTTAACATTAGTTACTGTTAAATTAAAGCCTTGGTCTTCAATCAAATAATTTGATGAAATGGCATCATAAAGAATAAAATCAATCGTTCCATTTTCAATGTGTTGAACACGTGTCGTTAAACCAGTTGAGCTTGCTGCATACTTGATTTTAATCGGTTCTTTATCTGGATTATCCTTGTTCCATTTTTCCAAAACTTGCGCGTAATTTGACCCTGAAATAACTTCCGTTTTTTTACCCGATAAATCATCTAAACTATCATAGCTTGTCCCCTCAGCACTCGTAATCGCATAATTTGAGTGTGAAATTGGATCTGAGAAAAGGTATTTTTGCGCACGTTCTTCATTGTAATTAAAATCATTTGCCGCAATTTGATAACGGTCTGCATCCACACCCGTCAAAATAGAATCAAAAGCTGTTGTCACAAACTCCACTTTGTATTCCTTTGAGTCCTTGAAAATAGCTTTTACCACATCGATATCATAATCTTTAAAGGCTTTATTTTCCTTATAAGTAAATGGTGCTGTGTCTGAATCAGTCGCTACTTTGATGACCTTTTTACCACCAGATTGCGTTTGAGTTGAGCAAGCTGAAAGCACCAAAGCAACTACCGCCAAAAAGGCTACTGTTAAAAGGTTTGTCTTTTTCATCTCTCTTCCTCTTTTCTAATCATCTTTGTTACAGTCTACCAAACTTAGAGGCGCCTGCCCAATATATATTTTCTATGACCTTGATAGAGAAAAACTATCATGAGATCGAGCTAAGTTCTTGACACAATAGTCTAATTTTTTTATTTGAGCCTAAAAAATAGCCTGAAACTTTTGTTTCAGACTACTTTTGATATTAGAAAGTTTGTTTTCTTGCTTTACGTTCAGCACGTCCTTTAGCACGGTTAGCGGCACGGCGTTCACGTTTGCGTTTTTCATCAACTTTCCATTGAATTTTTTTCTTGTATCCTGGTTTGATTTTTTTCTTTTTCTTCTTAACCAAACCAATCATTTCTGTATCAAGTTTTTGATATGATTTTTCACGATTAGCACGACGATCACGGTCATAGGTATCTTTGAACTCACCATTTTTAAGCATTTTCGGTACAAATTTAATGCCTAATTTTTCAAGTTCACGAATATCTGAATCATCACTTGGTTGGTACAAAGTAATCGCAATACCATTCAAACCATTACGTCCTGTACGTCCAACACGGTGAACAAAGAATGACAAATCTTGCGGAATCGCATCGTTGATAACGTGACTAACCCCTTCAATATCAATCCCACGCGCTGCCAAATCTGTTGCCACGATGTATTCGTAAGACAGTTTTTTGATTTGGTTCATCGTACGTTTACGTTCACGTGGTGGAATACCACCGTGGATTTTAGCAACTTTCAAACCATTTGATACAAGGTAGCTGTGCAATTCATCCGCACGTTCTTTGGTGTTCACAAAAATCATAGCAAGGTATGGGTTAAGAGCTTTTGTGATTTCTAAAATTTGAGCATTTTTATCACGCCCTTTAGTGGATACCAACCAGTTATCGATGGTATCTGCGATAACTGTTGTTGTCTTTATTTTTTCCATGACAGGATTTGTCAAATATTTCTTCAAGAACGGTTGCAATTTTTGTGGAATAGTTGCTGAGAAGACCAAAATTTGAACATCTTTTGGCAATGTGCTAGCAATCTTATCAACCGTATCAAGGAATCCCATATCAAGCGTCATATCAGCTTCATCAACGACAAAAGTGTGTGCCTTGTAGATTTCAAGGTCGCCAGATTTAACCAAATCATAAATACGACCAGGTGTTCCGATGACGATATGTGGTTGAGATGATTTTAATTTCTCAATTTGACGAAGTTTATCTGTCCCACCAACATAATTTGCTACACGGATTTCTGCTTCAGATTTATCCGCAATTTGTTTTGTAGCTTGATAGATTTGTGTTGCCAATTCACGGCTTGGTGCTGTGATAACAACTTGAACGTTGTCGCTTGTTTCATCCAATTTTTCAAAGATAGGTAGCAAGAAAGTGTGTGTTTTCCCTGAACCTGTTTTAGATTCACCTACCAAATCACGACCTGAACGTACAACAGGAATTAATTTTTGTTGCACTTCTGTCGGATTTTTGAATTTAAGCTCTGCGAGTGCCTCACGGATGTAGGGCTTAAAATTAAAATCGTTAAAAGACATGTTTTACCTCAATTTCTTATCTCATCAAGTGTTACTTGAAATTTCTCTATATCTGTTTATCGTTTCATCCCTAGCTAAGAGCTGCTAGGTGAATTTTTTCATTCCTTTCTATTATATCATTAAAAGGGGGATTAAAGCAAAGCACTATGCGCTTTAAGAAGTAAAAAAACGAGCTGAGAATATCTCAACTCGCTTTCACTATTATAAGACATAAAGGAAAATCAATGTGAGGATGCTTGCGATAGCTCCGACGCTCCACAAGAAAGCATCAACTTTCCATTCAGACCATTTTTCTGATTTTCCAGACAAACCACCAAGCTCCAAATGATGGTGGAATGGTGTCATACGGAAGATACGACGACCTTCACCATATTTTTTCTTAGTGTATTTAAAGTAAGATACTTGAAGCATTACTGAAGCTGTTTCAAAAACGTAAACAAATCCAATGATTAGCAATGTCCATTCTTGACGAAGGGCAATTGAAATTGCAGCAAGCATCGCACCCAGTGCCAAGCTTCCCACATCACCCATGAAGACCTTAGCTGGTTTGTGATTGAAAACAAAGAAACCAAACAAAGCACCAATCATAGTGACAATAATCAAAAGTACGTCAAATTGTTTTTGAACAACTGCGATAACACCGTAAGCTGCCAAACTAATAGCTACTGAAATTGAAGCCAAACCGTCAATCCCATCAGTCAAGTTAACCGCATTTGAAAATCCAACAATCCAGAAAAGAACAAAGGCAACATAAAGAACGCCAAGGTGTAAATCAAATCCAAAGACATTCAAATCATCTGTTCCACTTGGACGCACGTGAACAAAATAGAAAATCAAACCACCAATAATTTGCAAACTCATTTTTTGCCAAGGTGTCAAACCTTCATTGATTTGTTTAAAGATTTTCAAGAAATCATCAAGGAATCCAACAATTCCATAAATCAAAAGAACCATTAAAATTCCTACGGTTGCTCCCATTGAAGCACCAGCTTGTCTTTCAATAAAGAAACTAAAGACAAGACTAACAAGAATGGCAACTGTTAGAAAGACTGTCCCACCCATTGTTGGTGTTCCAGCTTTAGCCAAATGTTGTTTGACATCCTCGTGCATTTGTTGCCCACCAATTTTTTTCAATTGATAAATACGAATAAAATGCGGCATAGCAAATACTGTCAAGGCAAAGGCGACAATACCTGCAATTAAACTTAAAAACATTTTAGTTTAGTCTCCTAAAGTAATTTTAATTTTTTTGACTTTGTCAATATCTTTTCCGGTATCGACACTTTGCTTAGTGACTTTTGAACCAGAGCCTTTAATGGTTACTTTGATTCCAGTCCACTTCGCAAATTTTTCAACATTTTCTTTCGTCCAGCCATACATGTCTGGCATTGTTTTTAATTTTCCTGTCCAAAGTAGCACTTGTTCATTTTGTGAAAGGTTGCTACCGACTTTTTTAGACATTTTCTTAATTTTGCTACCTGATCCAACGACAACTGGTTGAACAAGATTATTACGAAGTTCCTGAGCGGTATCACCAGGTGCTTTTCCAATATAATCTTTCAATTGGTATTTGGTTTCTGTATCTGTACCAGTCACGGCTGTACTTGTCAAAGTATCCTTAATCATCATAGCACGTTCAAGAACAGGATTAACCACATCTTTCCAGAAAGAACGTTTGAAGGTTGTTGTTGGTTGTTGAAGGGTAACGTACATAATAAAGTCAGGATCATCTGATGGTACCATAGCAACAACTGAGTTGATGTAGTCATTATCACCAGTCAAATATCCTCCGCCCTCTTCAGCAGATGCGGCAATTTGGGCTGTACCAGATTTGACGGCAACAGAGTAATCACCGACTTGAATAACCGGTGCCCCTTCCGTGCTATCATACAAGGTACCAAATTGTGAATCTGTACCAACCGTTACCATGTAATCAAGTGTTTGATTAGCAGCATTTTCTGAGACAGGTTTACCAGAGATTTCAGCTGACGCTTTACGGGCTGTATTATTATTTGGGTCGTAAATTTGACTAATAAATTGTGGTTCAAGCATAACCCCTTTATTAGAAATCGCAGAAAAGGCACGAAGCATTTGAACTTGTGTCACACCAATACCTTGACCGAAAGCACTCATGGCAATGGTTACTTCATTGTCTGATGGTAACAAGCCACTACCTTCATTGACCATACCAAAACGTGTTGGGTAACCAAACTTAAACTTAGACAAGTAGTTTAGCCATTTGTCATTACCCATTTTTTGTTCAAGACTTGTCATAGCAACGTTACTTGACCAAGCAAACCCTTGAGCATATGTCATATATTGAACAGAAGTATTACCTTCATTGACGTTCCAGTCATTGATTTTTGTATCAGCAACTGTAATACCGTTGATTGTTGAAATCACTTCATTTGGCGTAAAAATACCATCATCGATAGCTGAGGCAAGTGTCATTACTTTTATGGTTGACCCTGGTTCATAATAGCTTTGATATAGAAGGGTATTCCATGTTTTTAGGTTATCTTCATTATAACCTTCCATTGTCTGTGCATTATAAGTTGGACGTTGTGTCGTTGCTAAGATTTCTCCTGTCTTAGCATTAACCACTGTCGCACTGGCATATTTACCTTGAGCATCATTTTGGAAAATATCCATTTGTGACTCAAGATAAGATTGCAATGGTTCAGAAAGTGTTGTGTAGACATCTTTTCCATCAACAGCACGTTTAACAGTCGTTTCCGTACCAAGTAACAAGTTACCATTTTTATCTTTTTGATAGGTTACTTTTCCGTCTGACCCTGATAGCACATCGTTTAATGAGGCTTCTAAACCTGATGTTCCGACAAGGCTTGATGTTTTACCATCTTTGTTTTCTTTTAATTGGGCAAGTCCTAAGAATTGCGAAGCAAAGACACCATTTGGATACATACGTCCAGGTGTTGATTCAAATCCAATTCCCTTAATTCCAGCGTCCTTCATAGCTGTTTCAATTTCTGATTTCTTACTGTATGATAAACCAGACCCTGAACTTCCGAATGACACTTGGAAAAGCCCACTTTGATTCAATTGTTTTAAGACTTCGTCTTTATCAATACCGATTTGGGCATTCAAAATCTCAGCAACTTTATCGTATTGAGATTTTTTAACGTAGAGTTTTTCACCAGTTGTTGACACATAAGATTTCGAAATAATAGCATAAACACTATAAGTTGTCGAATCCTCAGCCAGTGCAACACCATTACGGTCATAAATCGTACCACGTTTGGCTTGAACCGTCACTGTTTGTTGGTAAACATCTGAGGCTTCTTTAGATAAATTATGACCAAACTTGGTATCTGTTCCCACAATAATCGCGAAATTGATAATAAACACAAAGAAAAGGAAGACTGCCAAAATCATCAGATTTTGACCAACACGCTCGCGATTCTTATCGGGTGTGCGTCTGTCCTTTACCACATAGTCTAAAAAACGATTCATTAATTTTTTCATAGACTACTCCACCTGTTTAATATTATCCTGTTGGCTTGTTAAACCAGCATTTTTGGCAATTTGCTCAACACGGTCACGACTTGACAGTTCGTTAACCTCTTGTTTAGCATTGTCGTAATTTGTCTGTACTTCAGTAATCTGACTATTTAAATCAGTGATTTGCTGTTGTACTTGAAGATTACGGCTTTGAAGGTAAATAATACTAATCGCCATGGTAATAGCCGTTAAAATAATTGAACCATAAAAAGCTTTTTCAATGCGTGAAAATTTTCGAATACGACGTTTAAGAGCCTTAGCAATGGCTTCGTTACGATGTTTATCAGTCATTACTTACGAACCTTTCTAGCCACGCGCAATTTTGCTGAGTGTGAACGATTGTTGGCTTCTAACTCTTCTTGACTCGGTAAAATTGGTTTACGATTTACAAGAGCTAGTTTTGGCTGCATATCATCTGGAATAAAAGGTAAACCTTTTGGAACTTCCACTGTAGACGATTCTTTAAACAATTGTTTTGTCAAACGGTCTTCAAGCGAGTGGAAAGTAATTACGGAAATACGACCATCAACTGCTAATAAGTCAATCGCTTGTTGGATAGACTCATCTGCCGCTCCCAATTCATCGTTAACTTCGATACGAATGGCTTGGAAAATTTGCTTAGCAGGGTGCCCTTTTTTCTTAAGCTCTTTAGCCGGCTTAGCTGATTTGATGATTTCTGCCAACTCAGTCGTTGTTTCAATCGGCTTTTCTTGTCTAGCTTGTTCAATTTTGCGCGCAATTTGTTTTGAAAACTTATCTTCACCGTATTTGTAGAAAATACGAACCAAATCATGGTAATCGTAAGTATTCACCACATCATAAGCCGTTAAGTCTTGCTCACGGTTCATACGCATATCAAGCGGAGCATCCTTTTTATAAGAAAATCCACGCTCACGCTCATCTAGTTGCGGACTTGACACCCCAAGGTCATATAAAATACCATCAATCTCAGTTACTCCATGCATTGCTAAATTTGAAGCAAGATTGCGGAAGTTGTCCTTGATAAAAGTGACTTGTCCTTTTTCAATATAATCTTTTAATCGAATTTGTGCATTATCAATAGCCGTCTGGTCTTGGTCAAAAGCATAAAGGTGACCATTCGGGCCAAGCTTAGAGAGGAGATATTCACTGTGCCCTGCTCCTCCAAGCGTTGCATCTACATAGATTCCATCTGGCTTGATATCAAGCATATCAACGGTTTCATGTAGAAGTACTGTAATATGATGAAAGTCTTTTGTCATACCTTTCATTATAACACAAATAGAAAGATTCTTCCTTAAAAGATAGAGATAAAAAGAAAAACCAAGCATCTCGTGTTTAAGATACTTGGTACTTACTCATCTGAAAAATATTATTCTCTGATTTGTCCTTTACCGTTAATATAAAATTTTGTGCTTGTTAATGCCTCTAAGCCCATTGGACCACGCGCATGCATTTTTTGAGTAGAAATTCCAATTTCTGCTCCCAAGCCAAAGACAAATCCATCTGTAAATCGTGTTGAGGCATTCACATAAACTGCTGCTGCATCCACTTCATCTTGGAAACGTTCGGCGTGCTCGAGGTCTTTTGTCACAATCGCTTCAGAGTGATGCGTTGTGTAACGATTTACCCAATCAATGGCTTCATCAAGTGAAGAGACCACATTAACAGACATGATGTAATCATTGTATTCTGTTGCAAAGTCTTCCTCACTTGCTGCCTTTGCGTCTTTAAAAATAGCTAGCGCTTTATAGTCTGCACGGAATTCCACTGGATGAACCTTGTTAATA
Source organism: Streptococcus ruminicola (assembly GCF_011387195.1). Classification (NCBI taxonomy): domain Bacteria; kingdom Bacillati; phylum Bacillota; class Bacilli; order Lactobacillales; family Streptococcaceae; genus Streptococcus; species Streptococcus ruminicola. Next base: position 1,260,681 of record NZ_CP046919.1, on the reverse strand, counting down.
GCTTCTTCTAATTGAGGCAAGAACTGCTCTGCAATTTTTTCATGAACCACAAGACTCTCAGCTGCATTACAAACGCTTGGGCGCTGTGTTTTGGCATTGATGACAATCTTAGTCGCCATGTCCAAATCAGCTGTTTCATCAACGAAAATATGACAATTTCCAACTCCAGTTTCAATGACTGGAACTTTAGATTTTTCTTTAACCGTTTGAATCAAGCGTGCGCCACCACGTGGAATCAACACATCAACATAGTCGACAGCTTGCATTAATTCTTCAGCAACAGCGTGGCTAGTATCTTCGACTAATTGAACCACATTTTGGTCAATTCCTTCCTCAGCTAGAGCTTTTCTGATAACTGTTACAAGTGCTGTATTTGAATGAATAGCATCACGACCACCACGTAAAATAATGGCATTACTTGTTTTGAAAGCAAGGCTAAAAGCATCGACAGAGACATTTGGACGGCTTTCAAAAATCATAGCAATAACACCAAGTGCTACACGTTTTTGCACAATTTTAAGACCATCAAGATTGGTGTAGCCACGAACAACTTGACCAATTGGATCTTGAAGATCAGCTACTTGACGAACTCCTTCCACAATGCCTTCAATGCGTTTTGCATCAAGACGCAAACGGTCTACCATAACCGGTGAAATCCCATTTTCTTGCGCTTTTTCAACATCACGCACATTTTCTTGCAGGATAAAATCTGTTTCGTCTAACAAAGCCTTAGCAACTAGATTCAAGATTCGATTTTTCTCTGCTGTTCCAAGTTTTACTAGACTTTGAGAAGCGATTTTTGCATTTTTCCCTAGTTCATCAATATAGCCCATCTCAAGACCTCCTTAATTACTTAGATTGTGAAAACCATGTTCCGATATTAGCACCATCAAGGGCACGTAAAATATCGCGTGGATTAGCTCCATTCATCAAAATCATTTGACTATTATTGTCAAAAATCATTTGGGCACTCTTAATCTTGCTAAGCATGCCACCTGTACCAAATTTGCTACCAGCACCGCCAGCTGACTTAATGATTTCATCAGTGATTTCACTAACATGTTCACGAAGTTTAGCATCTTCATAAACATTTGGATTTTTATCATAAAGGCCATCAATATCTGACAACATGATTAGCAAATCAGCTTTAGTCACTTTAGCTACAATAGCTGACAAACGGTCATTGTCTCCGAATTTTGTGGCATGATCCATTTCATCAACACTGATAGCATCATTTTCATTAACGATTGGAACAATTCCCATTGAAAGAAGAGTTTCAAAAGCGTTGGTGAAGTTTGCCAAACTTTCTGGATACTCAATAACATCACGTGTAATCAAAAGCTGACTAACTTCTGTCTGATAGTGTGAAAAGATTTGCGAATAAAGGCTCATCATGGCCACCTGACCGACACTTGATACGGCCTGTTGTCGTGCAATTTCTGTTGGACGTTTATCCATATTAAGAACATTAAGTCCAAATCCCATGGCACCAGATGATACCAAGACAACTTCCATCCCTTTATTCATCAAACTAGAGATAACAAAGGCTAGCTGATCAATTTTTTCTAAATTTATTTTGCCATTTGGCATAACAAGGGAACTTGTCCCGATTTTTATAACAATGCGTTTTACTGATTCAAAATTACGTTTCATATGCTTATTATACACTAAAAAAACAGTCCTAGGAACTGTTTTTCTAAGGTTTTATCTAAGTATTTAGTCAACTTTAATTCACATCTTAATTTCAGGAGATTTTAGAAATTAATGTGAGATTTTCTTCCAAAATTTATGACTAATCAAGATTTGAGAAATAAGCGCTAAGACCAAAAGAACAATTGATAGCGTCATGTTAATCAGTAGAATTTGCTGTGTGATATTGCCAAGAATAACTAAACCTACTGCTAAGCCACCACCAAGAAGATAAGCTGCCATCATAATCGCAAAAGCAAGCCACTGACCTGAATGTCGATTAAAAAGTTGGGTCACATCTTGCCAAAGCAGATTCAGATTTCTATAGTCACGCCAGTACATTAATTGACCTTGGACAACAATCATTGCACACAAGCCTACCAAAAAGGCTAGCATCAAAAGTACATTTAACTGTAAGAAAACCAAGCCAACGACTAGGTAAACACAAGCAGGAACAAGAGCTTGAAGTCCTGCTAAAACCACAAACTTCTGAACAAGGAAAGCTTTAAAGTTAAGTGGTAAACTTCTCAAAAAGTTATAGTTCTCTTTTTCAAGTGAAATGCCGACACCTAGTAAAGTTGTTGGCATAGCACAAGTTGTTCCCAAAATGACTCCAACTAACAAAGCAATACCAAAATAATCCGTAGATACCTTGGCTAAAGTAAACCCATTAGTCAGCATTGGTGTTAGGAAAACAACCACATAAATCAAAGGCATCACATAAGTTTGCGTCAATAAGGTTGCATTTTGAAGCGTTGAAAGGTGATGATGAAGCATCATCTTTGTTAAAGAAGCTGAGCTCTTTGACGTTTTTTTCGTCTGCTTCTTAGTTTTAGCTTTTTTAGGACTAGCATACAAAGTACTTTGGTAATAATTTGGCATTGCCCATTTAACCAAACCAATCATTAAGCCTAAAAGAACGACTAAAGGTAAATAGAAGTTTAACAGTGCAGCCAAACTAAAAGGCGCATGAACCACATCATAAAAGCCTCTAAAATAAGGAATGATTGGACGATCAGGAATCGTCAAGCTGTCACTTCCTATATTTTTACTGTTGACGACATTCATATAAAGAATCGTTCCGACAGCGCCAATCGTCGAAAGAGACATCAAGACTGTTGAAATCAATTTACGATGATTGCTGCGAACAATCAACCCACCAACCAAGCTATTCACATAAAGTGCTAATACTGTCGAAGCTGTAAAGAGAATCCCAAAAACAATCACGGTAGCAATAATTGCCACAAATAACCCTGCCATTTGCCAATAAGCGATGAAAAATAATGATAACAAAGGCATCAAAAACGTCACGCCCATCCCAAAACTTGAAATCACTTTTGCTAAATATAGCTCACTGGATTTAATCGGTAAGTGAGCATAAAGCTTCACATCATCGCTTTCGTAAAAAATGCTATACATGGCTGAGAAAGCATTCAAGGTTGCCATGATAAAGAAAATCGCTGTGTAAAAAGAAAAGTAACCAGGATAATGCTTAAAATTAAGATTAGCATACATAAAAATGTAAATCACCGCAAAGAATAAACTTAAAAATATTTGCTGACGAATCACACTTTTATAAGTTGAAAAATTTTTTCTCGGATTCTTTTCTTGCTTACGTTTAACCGCCGTTACAGTTTGGGGATTTGAGTAAAGAATATTAATCTTAACGAGTTCCCTAACAGTTGACCAGTTCATACACTCACCCCTCTTCCACCTTGCGTCCAGCAAGTTCTAGGTAAATGCTTTCCAAATCTTTGTCAGGATAATTTGCTTTTAGCTCATCCAAAGAACCAACAAAAATCAATTTGCCTTCTTTTAAAATCCCAATACGGTCACACAATTGCTCTGCAACAGCCAAGACATGTGTTGAAAAAAGAACGGTATTGCCACCACGCGCATGCTCTTTCATCATCTCTTTCAAATCAAAAGAAGCTTGCGGGTCAAGACCAGTTAAAGGCTCATCCAAAATCCAAATATCAGGATTTGAAATCAAAGCTCCAATCACAATGACTTTTTGACGCATCCCATGTGAGAAACTTTCAATCAAATCATTAACATGCTCAGCAATATCAAATAAATGTGATAAGCGGTCAATACGTTCATCAACCTCTTTTTCAGCAACGCCGTAAATCTTTGCCAAGAAATGCCAATACTCACTAGCTGCCAAATTCAAGAATAAATCTGGTGAATCTGGAACATAACCAATACGTTTTTTAATGTCATCACGATGTTCTGATAAAGCCAAATCATCCACATAAATTTCACCATAAGTCGCATCAATGATTGACGTTAAAATGCTGATAGTCGTTGTTTTACCAGCACCATTATGACCAATCAAACCAAAAATTTCCCCATTTTCAATGGTTACATTTAAATCACTAAGTGCCTCCTTGTCTCCGTATAATTTTGAAACATGTTCAAAACGAATCATTTTTTCTTTCCTCCTAATCTCCTCAAAGTGGCTTTATCCACTTTGAAACTTCCTTTTTTTCATAATATTCTGCTGCCCACTTTTGAGTTAATTTTTTTAATTCCTCAACACCTCGTGGGAGTGTTAAATCAGTATGAGCACTGTAAAGATTCAAGTCACGGTCCAAATGCAAAGCGCATAAACCAGCATCTCTACTCTTAATCACTTCATTAGACGCCGACAGCAAAATTTTAGATAATTTCACGTCCTGTCTAACGACCATATCTTCATAAGCGACTTTAATAGCTGAATATAGCTTGCTACATCTTTCATCCATTAAATCTCCTCCTCTCCCAAATTAAATACATTTGTACTATTAAAATAAGACAAAATAACTTTTACAATATCTTACCCTTTCTTACACTATTTGTCAAATGATTATAAAAAAGCCCTTGCCAAAAGCAAGGACTTTTTATAATGATTTATTAAGGATTACAATGATTCGTAAAGGCTAACAGCGTTATCAACTGTGAATCCATATTCTTCAAAGATTTTAGCACCTGGTGCTGAAGCTCCCCAAGTATCGATTGTAAGAGTTTTACCTTGGAGACCGACATATTTGCCCCAACCAAAGCTTGAACCAGCTTCGATTGCCAAACGTTTTGTAACGTTAGCTGGAAGGATGCTTTCTTTATAAGCAGCATCTTGTTCGTCAAAGATATTTTGTGCTGGCATTGAAACCACGCGAACGTGAACACCTTTAGCTTCCAAAGCAGCTTGAGTGTCAAGAGCCAATTTCACTTCAGAACCTGTAGCGATAAGGATACCGTCAAGGTCACCTTTAGCTTCTGAAATAATGTAAGCACCTTTGTTCAAACCTTCTTCTGCCAATTCTTTTGTTCCTTCAAGAACAGGAAGATTTTGACGAGTTAAGATAAGCATTGTTGGACGAGTTGTTTCGGCAAGAGCACGTTTCCATGCAGCGTTTGTTTCATTACCATCGGCTGGGCGGATAACGTTAAGGTTAGGCATAGAACGAACGCTAGCTAATTGTTCAATTGGTTCGTGAGTTGGACCATCTTCACCAACAGCGATTGAATCGTGTGTCATAACATAAACAGTTGGTAATTGTTGAAGGGCAGCCATACGAACAGCTGGAAGAAGGTAGTTTGAGAATACGAAGAATGTACCACCGTAAACACGAGTACCACCATGAAGAGCGATACCGTTCATTGCAGCAGCCATAGCGAATTCACGAACACCAAACCAGATGTTACGACCAAGGTAGTTATCTGGTTGGAAATCAGATTCTACTTTGACCATTGTATTATTTGATGCAGAAAGGTCAGCTGAACCACCCCAGAATGATGGGACTTGAGCTGAGATTTGTTGGATAGCTTGTTGACTTGATGAACGGCTAGCAAGGCTAGTTCCAAGTTCGAAGTCGTCAAGTTTCACGTCAACTGGTTTGTTAGCAAATGCAGCTTTGTATTCAGCAGCTAATTCTGGGTAAGCAGCTTCGTATTCACGGAATTTAGTTTCCCATGCGTTTTCAGCAGCTTCACCACGGAATTTGATACCAACTTCAAAGCGTTTAGCAACTTCTTCTGGTACTGTGAATTCTGGATATTCCCAACCGTAAGATTTTTTAGCATAAGCAATTCCATCAACACCAAGAGGGGCACCGTGAACAGCTGATGTACCTTGTTTTTCAGCACCGAAGCCAATGATTGTTTTCACTTCGATGATAGATGGTTTTTCTGTTTCAGCTTTAGCTTCTTCGATAGCTTTAGCAATAGCTTCAAGGTCGTTACCATCTTTAACCAAGATATGTTGCCAACCGTAAGCTTCGAATTTACCTTTAATATCTTCTGTAAAGGCTTTTGATGTTGGACCATCAAGTGAGATGTCATTTGAATCGTAAAGAAGGACTAATTTACCAAGTTTTAAGTGACCTGCAAGACTAGCAGCTTCTTGGCTGACACCTTCCATCAAACAACCATCACCATGCAAAGCATAAGTGTAGTGGTCTACAATATCAAAGCCTGGTTTGTTAAATTTAGCAGCTAAGTGAGCTTCTGCCATTGCCATACCAACAGCGTTAGCGATACCTTGACCAAGTGGTCCTGTAGTTGCTTCTACACCATCAGTATGGTTAACTTCTGGGTGACCTGGTGTTTTTGAACCCCATTGACGGAAGTTCTTCAAGTCATCGATTGTTACATCGTAGCCTGATAAGTGAAGTAGGCTATACAAAAGAGCAGAACCGTGACCTGCAGACAATACGAAACGGTCGCGGTTAGACCAAGAACGACTTGTCTTTGGATTAACATTCATTACATGATTCCAAAGAACGTAAGCCATAGGTGCAGCTCCCATTGGAAGACCTGGGTGACCTGAATTGGCTGCCTGAATGGCATCAATTGAGAGCGTACGGACAGTGTTTACTGCCAACTGATCAATAGCATCAAATGTCATGAGTGAAACCTTTCTGTTTTTAAGGACTTAAAGTATTATTGTTCGGATTCTATTATATCATAAAAAACTTGACTTTTTAAATTAAATTGTTATTTGCTTTCTTGTAAGCAGTTTCTAAAAAAGCCCAGCTAAACATAGCTGAGCGATTTTCTTATGAATTTGGATCGTCAAGGCTACGACCGTGCAAACCACGTTCACGTTGCAATTGACGAAGTTTTTCTGGTGTCACATCATTTCCATCTTCATCGACGATTTTAATACCAGCGATGTGGTGAAGAAGTGAATGACGGTAACCTTCAATATACTCTTTACGCAATTTAGCTTGTTCAACTTTTTCTGGACCAGTCAAACCAACTGTTTTTTTCTTGCGTGCAAGTTCATTAATACGTTGAATCTTTTTTTCATTCATGAGTAAGACTCACCTAACGTCTAAATTATGTTTAAACGTTATTTCCTTTCTATAATTTACCAAAACCTCTAAACTAAGAAGTCTGATATACGCCAGAAATCTACTCAAAGAGTAGATTTCTTAAGCTTATTTGGTATTCAATTTGTTAAATGCGGCAACGCTGCTTGCTTTTGCTGTCAATTCAGCAAGAATAGCTAAGCGGTTATTTTTAACAGCTTCATTATCTACCATAACCATTGTATTGTCAAAGAATTTGTCAATAACTGAACTTAGTGCAAATAATTGTGCCAATTTATCGCTAGCAGAGCCAGCCAAGTTTAAGTCTGCTGCAGCTTGTGCCAAAGCTTTTTCTTCGTCATTTTCAAACAAGCTTGCATCAACTGCTACACCTGCTTGTGCTTTTTCAGCAAGATTGAAGACACGTGAAAGGCTTTCAACAGCGGCTTTGTAACCTTCTGCTTTGCTTGCTTCAACAAGAGCGTCAGCAGCTTCAAGCATTTCAGCCACAACAAAGTTTGAACCAGCAAGAACAGCTTCTTTAATGTCTTTAGAAACTGATTTGTTCATCATTTTTTCAACACGCGCACGGATGAAGTCCATAACTTCTGCTTTGTGTTCGTATGTCAAGCTATCAAATTCCAAAGCGTAAAGGTTGTCAACCAATTCATCCATTGGAATTTTCAAACCAAAGGCATCCATGATACGAACCACACCAGCTGTCGCACGACGAAGAGCGTATGGGTCGTTTGAGCCTGATGGAATCAAACCAACTGAGAAGAATGACAAGATTGTATCCAATTTATCAGCAAGTGCCAAAAGTGCACCAACTTTAGTTTCTGGAAGGTCACCATCAGCTGAGTTTGGAAGGTAGTGTTCACGAATAGCTGCTGCTACTGCGGCATCCTCACCAGCAAGAAGGGCATATTTTTCACCCATAATACCTTGCAATTCGTCAAATTCACCAACCATACCTGTCAATAGGTCAAATTTGTAGATTTCGGCAGCTCGTGCAAGTGCTTTGCTTTCTTCAGCAGAAGCGCCAGCTTTTTCAGCAAGGTAAGCAGCAATCACTTTGCTACGTTTCATGTGTTCTGAAAGTGAACCAATTTTTTCGTGGAATGTTACGTTATCAAGTTTAGCGACAAGGTCAGCGATGTTAAGTTTTTGGTCTTCACGCCAGAAGAATTCTCCATCTTCCAAACGAGCAACAAGAACTTTTTCATTACCTTTAATGACGTTTTCGATGTGTTTTTCGTTACCGTTACGAACTGAGATGAAGTTTGGCATCAAGTTGCCATCAAGGTCACGAACAACGAAGTAACGTTGGTGGTTTTTCATTGAAGTAACGAGCACTTCTTCTGGAACTTCAAGATATTTAGTATCGAAGCTACCCATGAAAGCAGTTGGGTATTCAACCAAGTTAAGCACTTCGTTAAGCAATTCATCATCGATTTCAACACGAACGTTTTCAGCTTTTTCGATAGCTTTGATTTGGTTAACAATCATTTCTTGACGTTCTTTAGCATCTGCGATAACAAAGACTTTACGCAAATCTTCTTCGTATGAATCAGCAGTTGCGATTTCTGTTTCGTGACCAAGGAAACGGTGACCACGGCTCACGCGACCTGAGTGGATATCCAAGAAGTCAAGGTCAAGAGCTTCGTCATCAAGAAGTACAGTCAATGTGTGAACTGGGCGAATGTATTCAAATGTATTGTTTGCCCAGTGCATGTTTACTGGGAAAGTCATTGCTGACAAGATTTCTGGAATGTCTACAAGAACTTCTTTAGCAGCTTTTCCTGCTTCATGTTTTGTAACGTAAACATACTCTTCACCTTTGACTTCGCGGAATTCGATATCATCAGTTGTCAAACCTTTACCACGAACAAAACCTTGAGCAGCTTTTGTAAAGTTACCATCAGCATCCAAAGCGATTTTTTTAGAAGGACCTTTGAAATCTTCTGTCAAATCAGTTTGAGCATCAGCAAGACCAAGAACACGTACAGCCAAACGACGTGGAGTTGAGAAAGTTTGAATGCCTTCAAAAGCCAAACGTTTTTCTTTCAAAAATGCTGCCATGCGGTCGCCAAGTTGTTTTTCACTTGGAGTAACAACATAAGCTGGTAATTCTTCTAAACCAAGTTCTACAAGTAAATTTTTAGCCATTATTCAGCATCCTCCTTCAAAAGTTTTTCACGTGTTGCTTCATCAAGTAATGGGTAACCAAGGCGTTTACGTTCAGCAACAAATGTTTTAGCAACGACACGAGCCAAGTTACGGATACGAGCGATGTAACCAGCACGTTCTGTTACAGAAACAGCACCACGCGCATCAAGCAAGTTGAATGTGTGTGAACATTTCAAAACGTAGTCGTAAGCTGGGTGAACCAAGTTTTCTTCCAAGCAACGTTTTGCTTCTGTTTCAAATTTTTCAAAGTTTTCAAGAAGCATATCTTGGTTAGAAATTTCAAATGAGTATTTTGAGTGTTCAAATTCTGGTTGAAGGAAGATTTCACCGTATTTTACACCTGGAGCCCATTCGATATCATAAACTGAATCCACTTCTTGGATGTATGATGCCAAACGTTCAAGACCGTAAGTAACTTCTGAAGTTACAGGACCAGTTTGCAAACCACCAACTTGTTGGAAGTAAGTAAATTGAGTGATTTCCATACCGTCAAGCCAAACTTCCCAACCAAGACCAGCTGAACCAGTTGATGGGTTTTCCCAGTTATCTTCAACGAAACGAATATCGTGTTCCAAAGTGTTGATTCCCAAACGTTCCAATGACTCAAGGTAAAGTTCTTGAATGTTTGATGGAGATGGTTTCATAACAACTTGGAATTGGTGGTGTTGGTAAAGACGGTTAGGGTTTTCACCATAACGACCATCTGCTGGACGACGTGATGGTTCTACGTAAGCTGCATTCCATGGTTCTGGACCGATGGCACGAAGGAATGTGTAAGGGCTCATTGTACCAGCACCTTTTTCATTATCGTAAGCTTGCATTAACATACAACCTTGGTCATTCCAAAATTGTTGCAAAGTCAAAATAATTTCTTGGAAAGTCAATTTTTTAGACATACATCTACTCCTTATTTTGTTAACTTAGTTTGGCGAAGTATCATCTGGAAGTCAGCCGTTTCCATAATAAAAGAACCGCCAACACACCCATATGATACCTCATAAGGGGCGTTAAAACGCGGTTCCACCCTATTTTATTACTTCATTTATCTGATTTTAACTTAGCCTAGCTAAGCGAAAGCGCCAGCGACTCATTTTAGTTTCATCCGACTTCCACCACCTCGGACTCGCTAAGAAACACCATGAGGCCCTCTCTCTTCACCAGCTATTTTAGCACAAATGTAATTGGGTGTCTAGTAAATATCAAAAAAGCTGAATCTACTACTGTAAATTCAACTTTTAGTCTATTACGCTTTCCAGGCTTCTTGTCCGCCAAGATAAGTTGCCCGTAAATCAAGATCCTTATCTAAGACAATGAAGTCTGCCAAACGACCTTTTTTGATTTGACCGCATTTATCGTCAATGCCAACTGAGATTGCTGCTGTGAGACTTGCCATGCTAATAGCTTGCGCTTTTGAAGCAATTCCCCAATTAACCACATTTTTAACGGCATCTTTCAACTGAAGAATTGAACCAGCAAGAGCTCCATTTGATTTCAAGCGTGCTGTTCCCTTTTCAACAGTCACAGGAAATTCACCAAGCATGTAGTCACCATCTTTAAGACCACCAGCACTCATACAATCTGTAATCAAAACCACGTGTTCATGATCTTTTTGGTGCATCAAAATGTCACAAGCTGATGGATGAACATGATGTCCGTCACAAATCAATTCAGCATAAGTATTTGGCATTTCATAAACAGCACCTACCATACCAGGTTCACGGTGATTAAGTCCGCGCATACCATTATAGGCATGCACCCAGACAGAAGCTCCTGCTTCCACTGCTTTTGCGGCTTGATTATATGTCGCATCAGAGTGTCCAAGAGCCACAATCACATTTTTATCATTTGCATAATTGATAAAGTCTTCAACTTCATCTCGTTCAGGTGCTAAAGCAATTTTTTTCAAGAGTCCTTTTGAACTTTCCAACCATTGATCAAGTTCAGCAGTTGAAGGATTTTTCATATAAGATGGATTTTGAGCACCTTTGTATTTTTCAGTAAAATAAGGTCCCTCAAAGAAAAGTCCTTGAATGCGTGCTCCCTTTTCTTGACCTGCGACATCTGCTGCTGTGCGACAAATATCGTCAAGAGTATCAAATGAAGCTGTCAAGGCTGTCGGTAAGAAACTTGTCACACCAGCACCCAAAAGGGCTTCACTCATAGTCTTAAAAGCTTCTTGGGTGTTATCCATCACATCAACACCAGCAAAGCCATGAATGTGTGTATCAACTAAACCAGGTGCCACACTAAAACCTGAATAATCTATAATTTCTGCGCCATGTGGTGCTTCTTCTTGCCAATCACCGAAACGACCATTTTCAATAGCAAGGTAACCCGCACCTTTTACATGGTAAGGATAGTAAAATTCATCTGCTTTGATATATTTTGTCATTTGAATCGCCTCCATGCTTATATTATAAAATAAAAGCGCTTTTTTGTAAATGGTATATACCAAAATTAGACCAATTTTTCTTAACGGACTTTCTATTGATTACGGATAATAACTTTTCCTTTAGCCGTAGCATCATCCATTATCAGCTCATCAAGATTAGAAACTGTAATCACTCCGCTTAAAGGATTTTTGATACTAATCATTGCTGTTGTAATGCTGGCTGTAACCTCTGATTTTTCAAAAGCTAAATCTGCATCAAGCATTTTACAATTAATCAAGGTTAGATTTTTACAGTAGCAAAAAGGTTGCGTTCCAATGATAGTACAATTTTCAAAGGTCACATTTTCGCTATACCAAGCGAGATATTCACCCTTAATAATACTGTTTTTAATAACAACATTTTTAGCATGCCAAAAAGCATCTTTCGTATTAAACTCGCAATCCTCAAAAACGGAATCCGTAATGTACTGAAAAGAATATTTTCCGTTCAAAGTCACCTGATGAAAATGAAGTCTCTCTGAATGCAACATAAAATATTCACTAGTAACAACAGTATCCGTCATTGCAATATCTTTCACTGACCAACCAAATTCAGGTGAGATAATCTCACTGTCTGAAATGGCAACATTTGAACATTCGCGTAAAGCTTTAATCCCATGTAATTTTGAATGGCTAATCCTAATATCATCTGAATACCAGAGGGCAGCTCTGCAATTTTCCGTCATTTCTGAGTCAGTTATCACCAAATCTTTGTCGTGCCAAAATGGATAGCGTAAATTAAAATAAGAGTCTCTTACTTCGATATTCTTACTTTCTTTTAAGGCACTTTCGCCATCAGCAGCCCCAGTAAATTGACAAGTATCCCCCAAAATATCAGAGCTAGCATATAAAGCTCGCTCCTCGTCGTAAGTCTGATTCTTAATAATTGTTTTCAAATCAATCTCCTTATCATCTCTTGATAGCACCATCCTACACCTTAGACTAAACTCCAAGTCAAGAACTTTTCTAGTAAAAATGAAAAAAAAACACCTTCAAACCCAAAAAGGTTCAAAGGTATTAAATGTATGATTAAATTTGATTTTCAAGTACTTTTTCAACCAAGTTAAGTGCGTGATCTGTGATACGTGTACATGGTGTAATCAAATCGATGAAGTTAACCCCTGCAAGTGGTGTACACTCACCGTTGTTCATGCGTTTGATGTGATTCTTACGGATGCGACGTTCCAAATGAGCGATATCTTTGTGACGATCTACCAACTCATTTGCTAATGGCAGATCGTTATCAATAACAACTTTCAATGAATCCAAAATCATACGATGTGTTTCATGGTAAAGTTGATCGATTTCTTGAACAGCAACTGGAGAGAAAGTAATATCTTTTGAAATATTATGCTCCATCAAATGCACCAAGCTGATACTGTGGTCACCGATACGTTCCAAATCACGTGATGAATCTAAGATACTTGATAAAATTTCACTTTCGTGTTGATTCAATTGTTCACTTGAAAGGTCAATCAAATATTTAGTCAATTCTTCATCGACATTATTGATAGTATCTTCAAATTTTTGTGTCTTATCAGCGTATTTTTCATTACATGTTTCAACAAACAAGAATGCTGCTTCAAAGGCTTGTGTGGCAAAAGCCCCCAAGTGAATCAATTGTTTTTTAGCATTACCAAGGGCAATAGCTGGCGCTTGTTTTAGAATAATCTTATCAAGGTAAATAGCTTTGTATTTAGCAGCTTCATCTTCACCAGGAATTAATTTTGTCACAACAAATGCCAAGGTTCCAATGAATGGGAAGAGCAAGATGGTATTTGTAATGTTAAAGGTTCCGTGGGCAAAGGCAACCGTCATGGCTGGCGTCAATTTGAAATGAACTTCCATCCATTGCATCAAGCTAGTAAATGGCACCAATAGAATCATAAAGAGCACTGTTCCGACAACGTTGAAGAGAACGTGAGCACCAGCCACACGTTTGGCTGCAATATTTGAACCAATCGCTGCTAGCACGGCTGTGATACAAGTACCGATATTACTTCCTAAAAGAATAGGAATTGAGCCTTGAAGGTCAAGTAAATGACCTGCATATAACCCTTGCAAAATACCAATAATGGCAGCTGATGATTGGATAAGCATGGTCAAGCCAGTCCCAATCAAAACACCCATAATCGGTTTGTCACCTAAGGTTGCTAAATAATCCTGAAAGGCTGGAACAGTTTTTAATGGTCCCATAGCGTCACCCATGATGTTAAGTGAGAAGAAAATTCCTCCGACACCAAAGATGATACGTCCGATATTATTCAAACGTCGGTTTGACGTGAAGAATAACAAAGCGGCACCAATAAAAATCATTGGGAGTGCATAGTCACCCAAATTAAAACCAATCAGAAAGGACGTTACAGTCGTCCCGATATTGGCTCCCATGACAATACCAATCGCTTGTCGCAAGGTTAAAAGGCCTGCTGACACAAGACCAACAGTGATAACTGTTACCCCTGAACTTGATTGGATTAGAGCTGACATGGCTAAACCAACAAGAATTCCTAAGAAAGGATTACTCGTATATTTGTCGATATAAAAACGAAGTCTGTCTCCTGCAGCCTGTTGTAGACCGTCTCCCATATATTTAATACTGAAGAGAAAGAGTCCTAGACCTCCAAAAAAACCAAAAGCAATTTCTTGCCAATTTACTGACACAGTCTTATCCTCAAATATTATAATTTTACCGGAAAAACCCGATACTTCCATTTTAATGTATTCAAAGAAAACAAACAAGTGTTTTTTAAGCTTTTTCTAAATTGATAACTAACTGAAAAATGCTACTCTTTTAAGATAAGCGGTCATTTTCCCCTTTTTAGTAGCTATTTCTAAACATAAATGATAAAAAGACTAAAATTTGAGGGAGGTTTTTAGAAAAAAATTAATGCGCTGTCATTTATATGTTATAATAGTTAAGGACGCTGTGCTTGCCACAGAATACTACTAAATACGTTTATTATCAAAAAATGTGATAACAACTTCTTTATCACATCGCATTTATTTTATTATAGAAGGAGTTTTCATGAAAGCCTCAAAAAGTGAAGTTACTTATTTTATTCTAAGTATCATTTTAATTGCCTTTGCTGGTGGTATTTACCTTTTCTTTGGTAATACAAAGACTAATACGTCAAGTTCACAACCAAAAAGTTCAATCAGTTCTTCCTCATCTAGTCAAGCTGACTTAGAAGCTAAAGCCCAAGAATTATTATCAGCTGCTCAAGCTAATCCATCTGCTGAAGCTGTGACAAATGCGCAAGCGGCTATCAACAAAATCTCTGATGAAGCTAAGAAAACAGATTTCCAATCTCAACTAGATGCTGTTTCTGCTGAAGTAACAAATCAAACAAATGCTGAAAATGCTGTCAAAACTGCTGAAGACAATCAAACCAGCGACAATGTCACTGCTGCTCAAGCTGCGATTGATGTGCTAACTAACCAAGCTACTAAAGATCAACTTCAAGCACGTCTTGACGCTGTTTCTAACGCTATTGCTGCTGCCAATACAGCAACTACAGATACTGCTGGATCTTCTGACAGCACAACTGAGTCTACTGTTGACCCAAATAACACCTCTCGCACTCCTACATCAGTTACAACTGATGGTAATCACACTTATTATAGCTATTAATGATTTCAATTGGATTTATCTTCTCAGCAATTGGTGCAACTTGCTTAGCCATTTCATCATTTGCTAAAACGAAAAAAACTATGTTAACTTGGCAATTATCGGATTATTTCTTTACGATGATTGCTAATTTTTTACTCGGTGGCTACACTGGCGCTATTTCGATTAGCGTATCTATTATTCGTAACACGTTAATGATTAAACACTGGGATTCCATCTACACAACCGTTATTTTAGTGATTATCCAAGTTTCTGCAGGAACTTACTTTAACAACCTTGGTTTGATTGGCTTTCTTCCCTTGATTTCATCTGTGTCTTATACCATCATTACCTTTATGACTAGCAAAGTTCAATGGCTGCGCTGGGTTACTGTTGAAAATATGGTACTCTGGGCATTTTATGACTTCACTATTAAAGCTTATCCTGCTTTACTTATGGATATTGTCATCACACTAACGACCTTAATAGCCATTTCAAAATACAGTTCACTTAATCATAAGAAAAATAAGTCTTGATTTTTCATCAAGACTAGAAATAAACTCATTTTCTGATACTTTCTGCCGTGGTGAAAGTATCTTTTTTTGTTGCTCGTTTCACGCGCAAATAGTCCTAAAATCAAGTTGTGACAATAATGACTTGAAATTGATTTTAGTTAAGACGTTTTTTATTAATATGCAAAAACTGCATGAGTCATACCCATGCAGTTTTATATTGACTTACACTGTTTCGTATCCTAATAAAATACCGCCATCTTCACCGTAAAAGCTGCAAAGACCTGATGCTGGGATAAAGCGAACATCAGCTTGTGGGTATTTTTCTTTAATTTTGTCACTCAATTGTTGACAAGCTTTTTCGTTATTTGCGTGAGCAATCATAACCTTGCCACCTTGGTAACCTTCTTTAAACATTTCCTCAACGGTTGCTTGAACAGCTTTCTTTTGACCACGCGCTTTGTGAAGGAGTTCCAATTTTCCTTCGTCACTTGCCTTACCAACCATGCGAATGTTCAAAAGTCCAACAACTTTCCCGACTAGCTTACTCAAACGTCCATTTTTGACAAGGTTATCCACACGTGCCAAAACAAACAACAATTTTGTCTTTTCTTGATAAGCCGTGATAGCTTCGACCACTTCATCAAAGCTTAAGTCTTTAGCAATCAAACGATTTAATTCTTCAACGATTAAATCAATCTCACCACCTGCAGACAAAGAGTCGATAACATGAACATTGACATTTGGATGTTCCTCCAAAAGCATGTGTTTTGCAACCTGAGCACTATTTTGACTTCCTGAAAGATTACCTGTAATCGTGATGGCAATAACATTTTCAGCACCTTGATAAGCTTGTAAGAAAGCATCTGGGCTAGGGCAACTTGATTTTGATGAAACAGGACTTGCGTACATGGTTGTCATCATATTAGCAACGTCTAATCCTTCATCATCCACAAAAATTTCTGAACCAATTTGAATTGTTAGTGGGACATTTTGAAATTCTGTGTGTTCTGCAAGCTCTTCAATACGTCGAAGGTCACAACCTGAATCAGTCACAATTTTCCAAGTCATATCTATTTCCTCCAATCCATTCGAGATTTAAATTCATTTGACAAACAAACTATTTTCACCTAAAATTATATCATTAATGCCTTTATCTTAGTATTAAAAACAATCAGATGTCACAAGTAAGAGGGTTTTGTCATGACGGAAAAGACAATTTCAAAAAAGTCCTTGCAAAATTTGAAAGTTTCTAATAAAGAATCACGAAAATTGACACGTGAAGCGCTAGAAACTGCACTTTTGCTCCTTCTTGAAAAGAAAACCTTGAGCCAAATTACGATTTCAGAACTCGTTGCCAAAGCTGGTGTCTCACGCAACGCTTTCTACCGTAATTATAAGTCTAAAGAAGCTATTTTAGAGTCTATTCTAACCCAAATCGTTCGTCGCATTTTTCGTGGTCTCAAAGCATTTGATTTGAAAAGTCAGCTCTCCCAAGCTTGGCTTTTCATTCTGAATGAAGCCAAAAAAGAGGCACAAGTTCTTGGCTTAATTTTTGAACAACACCTTGAAAAACTCTTGACGGGCATCGTCTCTAAACGATTAAAAGCTTACCAAAGGTTCAAGAAAAAACATGATTCACGCTACACAAATTCTTTCTGGAGTAACGCCATCATCTCAGTTCTTTCAAACTGGGTAGCTGATGACATGCGTATCCCTGCTGAGGAAGTAGCTGCAATCGGTTTGCCACTTTTCTTATAAGAAGAAAATACCGACCACAATTAGGTCGGTATTTTTATTATTTCAAGACATAATCGTAAATAGCCTGAGCTACTCCGGCATTGTCATTAGTTGTTGTTTCGTAGCGGCAAATAGATTTGACTTCGTCTGTCGCATTTCCCATAGCAACGCTATGATAAGCAAATTCAAGCATTTCAAGGTCGTTGGCAGCATCACCAAGTGCCATGACTTGCTCTGGTGAGAAGCCAAGTTTTTCTGACAAAGCTTTAAGAGCTGTTGCTTTAGTGTAACCTTTTGGCATAGCTTCAAAGATATATTCTTGGCTACGAACCACACTAAATTCTTTAGCCAAAGCTGTTTCTTTAGCTTCTTGAAATGGATTTAATTGTGGCGCTTTTGCCATGTACATAGCTTGGAAGATGATTTCGTCTGTCGCCTTCATCTCATCAAGTGTGACTGCATGAGCGGTATCAAAGACAAGACCAGCATCGTATTGGACAAGTTCTGGAACTTCTTCACCTACAGCGTAATAATGTTTTTCACCTGTCAAGGTTAAGCAAACATCTGGGTAATTAGCAACAGCTTCATTCAATTTATCTAGCTCTTCATTTGTGACTTGAGCATGAAAAACAAGTTCCCAATTTTTGGTATTGTAAATGGTGCAACCATTATTCATGATGATATATTCTTCATCATCCAAGCCCAATTTTTCAAAAAATGGAAGAATTCCTGACTTTGGACGTCCTGTACAAAGAACAATTTTTACCCCTGCTTGTGCAGCTTTTTGGATTGCTTTGACATTTTCTTCAGGAATTTTTTTATCTGAATTAAGTAATGTTCCATCTAAATCGATTGCAATTAATTTAATCATTTTTAGTGACCTTCCGTTTAATTTTTGGCAAATGCCACTGACGCCAGTAGCCTATCATACGTAAGATTGTCAGAATTAAAACTAATACATAATAGCCAGGATCGTTATGAACGATTTTAAAATAAATCGCTAGCGCCGCTAAAATTGCCCAACCAGCGTATACTTCACTTCTAAGCACACTTGGTTTTCGACCAGCTAAGATATCTCGGACAATCCCGCCACCTGCACCAGTCAAAACAGCTGCGACAATCACAGCGCTTAAAGGTTGATGAAGTTTAACAGCATACATGGCCCCTTGAACACTAAAAGCCGCAAGACCAATAGCATCCGTCAAGACTTCTGCTTTTCGCCAACCTTTGTGAGTAATGATATTTGGAAATACCATGATAAATAACATGGCTGCCAAGGCAAAATAAAAACACTGACTCTGAGACCAGAGGGCGCTAATCGGCAAACCAATCAAAAGATTACGAATAGCTCCACCACCAAAGGCAGTCACAAAACCTAGGATAAAAATCCCAAGTATGTCAAAATCTTCTTCCATCGCGACGATTGCTCCAGATAAAGCAAAGGCGATAGAACCAATGATACTTAATAAATCCCAAACATTCATCGTCATTTTGATTCCAAACTATATTTTTTCTTACTAGACTAGTTTATCATTTTTAAAGCAGTAAAAAAACAGAGCAAGCTCTGTTTTTCTAAATTTTACTTAATTTCTTTTCCGAGACTAAATTTTGTTTCTTTAAGCGCACGTTTTAAAAAGAACTTAAATGGACGTCCTGTGATAGTCGCTTGTTTTTTCTCTAAATCAACGTCAACAGCTTTTACACCAGGAACAGCTGATAATTTTTCAGTCACTTTTGTGACACAACCTTGGCATTTCATACCTGTTACTTCATATGTTTTTTCCATGAGAAACTCCTTTATTTTAATGTCATGTATTTTAAGCGAAGAGCATTTAAAACCACTGACACTGAACTAAAGCCCATAGCAAGTCCTGCAATCATTGGATTAAGCAAAGGCCCACCAAAGAGATACAAAACTCCCATTGCAACTGGAATCGCTAGAATATTGTAGATGAATGCCCAGAAGAGATTTTCCTTAACCACTTTAATCGTCAAACGACTGATGCTTAAAGCTCTTAGGACATCTGAAATTTCTGGTTTCATTAGGATAATATCCGCTGACTCAATAGCAATGTCAGTTCCTGAACCTACCGCAATCCCAATGTCTGCTACTGCTAACGCTGGCGCATCATTAATCCCGTCACCGACCATGGCAACCATTTTTCCTTGACGCTGCAAGTCCTTAATAGCTTGTGATTTTTGGTCAGGCAAGACCTCGCTAATCACAGTCTTGATGCCAGCTTGTTTGGCAATAGCTTGCGCGGTTTTGCTGTTGTCTCCTGTTAGTAAAACGACATCAATGCCTTGACTTTGTAATTTAGCGACGGTCTCCTTGCTGTCTGCTTTTAATAAATCGGCTACGGTAATCACTCCTAGCAGTTGCTCATTAGCCGAAATGTAAATCGGAGTTTGACCTTTTTGTGTCGCAGCCAGCACAGCTGTTTCACTCGCGGTCAAGTCAACTTGCAACTCTTCCATCAATCTGCGGTTACCGACGTAAATGGTCTGCCCTGCAAGATCAGCTTGTAAACCTCGTCCTGTCAAAGAGGTGAAATTCTCAACTTCTTCCAAAGTTAGTTTGTCAGCGCTAGCTTTTTCCACAATAGCCTGACTAAGTGGATGCTCTGAATACTTTTCAATGGAAGCGACCTGAACAAGTAGGCTCTTTTCGTCACCGTGATAGGCGATAACATCAACCACTTGTGGTTTTCCTTGCGTAATGGTTCCTGTCTTGTCAAAGACCATGGTATCAATATGATGAGCATTTTCAAGGACGTCACCACGTTTGTAAAGAATCCCATTTTCAGCACCTCGACCAGTTCCAACTATGATGGCTGTTGGGGTAGCCAGTCCAAG
Source organism: Streptococcus ruminicola (assembly GCF_011387195.1). Lineage (NCBI taxonomy): Bacteria > Bacillati > Bacillota > Bacilli > Lactobacillales > Streptococcaceae > Streptococcus > Streptococcus ruminicola. Next base: position 1,240,362 of record NZ_CP046919.1, on the reverse strand, counting down.
AGCACATGGGCAAGCAATCACCAAAACGGCGATAGCAACTTGGAGGGCAAAGACGAAACTTTCACCCTTGGCAAAATACCAGAATAAGAAAGTGACCAAAGCGATAGTCATAACTGCTGGCACAAAGACCCCAGCAACCCTATCAGCAATCTTGGCGATAGGTGCTTTAGTTTGTTGAGCATCTTCTACCAATTTAACAATCTGTGCTAAAAGCGTTTCGTCACCGACTTTTTCAGCTCGAATAGTTAGCGAACCTTGTCCATTAATAGAAGCACCAAAGACCTTATCATCAGCATTTTTTTCAACAGGAATACTCTCACCAGTTAGCATCGATTCATCGATGACTGAATGTCCTGAAACCACAATGCCATCAACAGGAATTTTTTCACCTGGCTTGACCAAGATAAGGTCACCTACTTGAACCTGATCAATTGGGATTGTCTGCTCAGCTCCATCACGGATAAGAGTCGCCTCTTTAGCAGATAAAGTTAATAACTTTTGAATAGCATCTGAAGTACGTCCTTTTGAAAGAGTTTCAAAGTATTTTCCCAAAGTAATCAAGGTCAAAATCACAGCAACGGATTCAAAGTAAAGCATATGCACGTGGTGCACATGCCCTAAGGCGATGTGGTAAGTGCTGTAAAGACTATAAAGAAATGCTGCGCTCGTTGCCAGAGCGACTAAAGAATCCATATTAGGATGCGCTTTTAACAAAGCACGGAAACCATTAACATAAAAACGGCGTCCAAAGTACATGACTGGTAAAGTCAATGCAAGCTGAACCAGCGCAAAAATCAAAGGATGCTCACTCATGCCAATAGCCTTCGGCACCCACAATCCCATCATGCTGCCCATCGAGAGATAAAGCAAGGGAATCGCAAAAGCCGCTGACCACAAAAACTTATGCCACATATTATGAGTAGCTTCGCTCTGGCGTTCTGATTGGCTTTTAGCTGTTGTTGGGTCAAATACACAAGCGCCATACCCAGCATCCACAACAGCTTTTTCAATCTCAGCTTCACTGACTAAGTCAGGATTGTAGCGTACAGTCATCTTCTCTGTTGTCAGATTAACAACCGCCGAATCAACATGATCTATTTTATTGACAGCATTTTCGACATTTAATGCACAGGCCGCGCATGTCATGCCATCAATGACAAAGACTTCTTCTTTTTCCATAAGATACCTTCCTATCAGAAATCTCACAAATCAACCGTTAAAGACCAAGATGTTCTTTACAACGACATTGTCCAGGAATACAATTACACGGTACTTCATCCAAAGCTTCTTTTTCTTTGGATGATAGCAGAGCTTGTAAATCAGCAATGTCAGAAAGTGTCATTGGCGTTTCTTTTAGCAAATGTTCAAGAATAGTCTTGTGCTTGCGCTGACAAAACTTATCAAATAAATCATCAGCCTGCTGGTTCATAGCTTCTTGCTCAGACAAAAGACTTGAGTAAAGAAAAGCTTTACCAGACCTTTTTCTTGTCAAGTAACCTTTATCAACTAGACGTTTCAAAAAAGTCTTAACCGTTGAGGCTGTCCAGCTATTTTTTTCACCTAGAATATCAAGAATCTGACCACTCGTTGCCGCATCTTTGGTCCAAATCACGCGCATGATCTCCCATTCTGATTTTGAAATTGACATAGTATTCCTTTCTAAATATCTTTTTTGGTTTACATTTGTAAATTTATTATATTTCTATCGTCTACATTTGTCAACTATAACTGCAAAAAATAGCCCGAAACCTAACATTTCGGACTTTAAACACAAATAACTTTGTGTTCTGAGTAATTTAGAAGAGACTTTACACCTTCATTCTAGTTCTTTACGCTAGAATTTGCAAGCGCGGCCATTTCTTTTGCCAATCTTTCTTTTTCAAGCGGTCATGATAAACTGCCATACGTTCTTTATCAACTAAAAAATGTGGAGTTGGTTGGACGACAAAATTAACAATATCATCTTCGCCATAAGGCAAAAATAACTCCAAATCTCCATCTTTTAAACGTGCTGCTATAGCTGTACAGCGTTCTGGGTATTTACTGATAGCATCTCTGGCACTTTGATAAGGAGCTGTGTGCGGACTATGGCAATGCATAAAGACCTGATTTTTAACTTCCCATTGATAATTAGGATAAGCTGCTTGAAGCTGTTCTTGAATAGCTTGAGTCTTCTCATAAGTTATCTCAGGGGCAAAAAAGACAACATCAATGTCACTTGCATCCAACAAACCTGGCTTTCCTGATAAGACATTCCAAACGTAATTACGAAGTGTCCCCGCAGCAAGCCAAGCATCTGGCAGGTCAAGCTCAGCTATTATAGTTAAAATCGCTATCAACTCTTTATCGCTTGCAAATAAAGCTTTGAAATCCATCATTTTCCTCGCTTTGATAAGCTTTTACAAATTCTTGCAAAGCCTTTAAATCATCTACAAAAATGGCCTTATCACGGTCTTCTTGTCTCAAAAATCCTGTAGTTACCATTTGGTCAAAAAGGTCTTTGAGGAGGTTATAATAACCATTCAAATTAAGAAAAAGGCAAGGCTTATGATGCAGTCCAATGCGTGTCCAAGAAAAAGCTTGGACAATTTCCTCAAGAGTTCCAGGACCACCTGGAAAAGCCAAAAAAAGCTCCCCATTATCCATTAAAAGTCGCTTACGCTCATCCATATCAGCCACCAAAGTTAGCTCTGTTAAATGCAAATGAGCTTTTTCACGCTTTTTAAAATCAAGCGGAATAATGCCATAAACCTCTCCGCCATCAGCTAAAACCGTATCCGCCAAAACACCCATTAGACCATCTTTACTACCACCATAGATTAATTGATGCTTCTGTTTGGCTAACCAATGACCTAATTCAATGATATTTTCCTTATAAATCGGGTCATTCCCAAAACTTGACCCCAAATAAACCGTAATTTTCATCTTCTCAATATTCCTCGCTAAAACACTTTCATTATATCACATCAAAAAAAGGCCTGCCAAGTGGCAGACCTTTCTCATATAAAATTCTAGTTAACTAAAATTTATTTTTTAGCTTCCAAATCACGAAGCATTTGGTCGATTTTATTTCCGTATTCGATTGATTCATCTTTGATGAATGTCAAATCTGGAATTTTGTACATTGTTAAGTTGCGACCAAGTTCACGTTTGATAGTTCCTTTAGCTTTTTCAAGACCAATTTGGGCTTTTTGGTTATCTGAAGCAAGTTCAGAGTGTATTGTGTAGTACACTTTAGCCATTGAAAGGTCTCCAAGCATTTGAACATCAGTAATTGTGACATCTTGAACACGTGGGTCACGAACTTTTTTGTGCAAAATTTCGTTTACTTCACGTTTGATTTCCATACCAACACGGTCGACACGATGATTAGCCATAATCATTTCCTTTCTAATCTTTTTGAAAAAGCTAGGCTAAGCACGCCTAGCTTTTTATTCGTTTATAAACTGTAACGTTTAGGCAAGGTTCCATAGAACTTGCCGTACAAGTATTAGTGGCTTTAGCAACAATACTTGGCGCAGTAGTTGAGTGGATTCTAATACGCTGATAAATCAGCTTTTACAACCCTACTCAACCGTGCGGGGGTAAGACGACGAACCTGCTTTTTGGGGTTCTGTCTTACTCCCTAACGTTTAATTTCTTCCATTACGTAAGCTTCGATAACGTCATCAACTTTAATGTCGTTGTAGTTTTCAATCATCAAACCACCTTCTTGGCCGTTTCCGATTTCTTTAACGTCATCTTTGAAGTGTTTAAGGCTGGCAAGTTTACCGTCGAAGATAACGACACCGTCACGGATGACACGTGCGCTAGCATCACGCGTAATTTTACCATTTGTAACCATGAATCCACCGATTGTACCAACTTTAGATACTTTGAATGTTTCACGGATAAGAGCTTCACCGATGATTTTTTCTTTGTATTCAGGGTCAAGCATACCTTTCATAGCATCTTCAACTTCTTCGATAACTTTGTAGATGATTGAGTGAAGACGAATATCTACTTCATCAGCTTCTGCTTGTTCGCGAGCTTGTGGTGTAGGGCGGACGTTAAATCCAATGATGAAGGCATTTGATGCTTCAGCAAGAGTAACGTCTGATTCGTTGATAGCACCTACAGCTGAGTGAACAACTGACACTTTCACACCTTCAACATCAATTTTAAGAAGTGAGGCTGCTAGGGCTTCAACAGAACCTTGTACGTCGGCTTTGATGATGACGTTAACAGTCTTAACTTCACCTGCTTTAAGGGTATCAAAGAGGTTTTCAAGGCTAACACGTTGAGTGACTTGACGTTGTTTCATCAAAGCACGTTTAGCACGTTCTTCACCGGCTGCACGCGCAGCTTTTTCATCTTCGTAAACCGCGAAGTGGTCACCTGCCATAGGCACATCGTTCAAACCAGTGATTGATACTGGTGTTGATGGTTCTGCCACTTTAACACGGCGTCCAAGGTCATTAACCATGGCACGAACACGACCGAATGTGTTACCAACAACGATTGGGTCTTGAACATGAAGTGTACCTTGTTGTACAAGAAGGGTTGCCACAGGTCCTTTACCTTTATCAAGACGAGCTTCGATAACAGTACCGATAGCGCGAACTGTTGGGTCAGCTTTCAATTCTTCCATTTCAGCAACAAGAAGAACTGTTTCTAGCAATTCATCAATGTTTTTACCAAATTTGGCTGAAATTTCAACGAATTCACAGTCACCACCCCAAGCAGTTGAGATGATTCCGTGTTCTGCCAATTCACCGATAACACGTTCTGGGTTAGCACCTGGTTTATCAATCTTGTTGATGGCAACGATGATTGGGACACCAGCAGCTTTAGAGTGGTTAATGGCTTCGACTGTTTGAGGCATAACACCGTCATCAGCGGCAACAATCAAGATAGTGATATCTGTGATTGAGGCACCACGTGCACGCATTGATGTAAAGGCCGCGTGACCTGGTGTATCAAGGAAGGTAATTTTCTTACCATTTTCAACGATTTGGTAAGCACCGATGTGTTGAGTGATACCACCAGCTTCGCCTGTAGCGACACGTGAATTACGAAGGGTATCAAGAAGGGTTGTTTTACCGTGGTCAACGTGACCCATGATAGTTACGACAGGAGCACGTTCAACCATTTCGTCTGGGTTGAGGTAGCCTTCGTCAGCAAAGAAGCGTTCGATATCAGCTTCGTCAACTTCGACTTTTTTATGAGCTTCAATACCATAATCAACCATCAACAATTCGATTGTATCGCTGTCGAGGGATTGGTTTTGAGTGGCCATAACACCCATCAAGAAGAGTTTCTTAACGATCTCTGCTGGTTCGCGTTTGATACGTTTTGCGATTTCAGCAACAGTCATGCCTTCAGTGTATTCAAATTCTTTAGGTAATTCGTGGAACTTACGCTCTGTTACAGGTTTTGGAGCGTTGTTACGATTGTTATGTTTACCTTTTTTGTTTTTCTTGTTATTATTCCAGTTACTATTTCTTTGATTTCTCACTTGGTTATGATTATTCCAGTTTTTTCTATTCTTGCGTGGTCCATCTTCATTATCACGTTCATAATCACGTAATTTTTCAGGACGAGCTTGTTTCTTACGACGTTTATCTACAGCAGGTGCTGCTTGTTCTGCTACCACATGTTTAGGGGCAGGCGCTGCAGGTTTTGCTGCTTTTGCTTTGTGTTCTTCAGCCTTAGTTTTAGCTTCCACACGAGCTTTGTGCTCTTGTTCTTTAGTTGCTTTTGCTTTACGCTTAGCGGCTTCTTTTTCGTGGATGCGATTTTCACTTTGGCGAGAATACTCAGCATTTTGTTCTGCTTTCAATGCAGCTGCACGTGCCTTGAAATCGATACGTGGTTTTGCTGCTTGATTGCGATCGTTTCGTTGATCTCTTTGGTGATTATCACGCTGTTGATCTCTTCGATTATGATTTTGAGAATTGCGATCGCGTTGTTTGCGATTATTTTGGGCATTCTCTTGTCTGTCACGATTAGAACGATTGTCGCGTCCTTGATTGTTATTGCGCTTTTTATCGCCACCTTTAGCTCGTTTTTCAGCTTCGGCTTTAGCACGCGCTTCACGTTCTGCCTTAAAATTACGGCTCTGAGGTTTAGCAGGAGCTGCTTTAGGAGCTTCTGCAACTGTTTTCTCAGCTGCTTTTTCAACTTTGGCTTTTGCCGCAGCTGGTTTGGCATTTCCTGAGAATTTCGCCGCAATTCGTTTGGCATCAGATTCGTCAACGCTAGAAGAATGGCTCTTCACATCAAGTCCTAGCTCTTGAGCATAGTCAACAACTTCTTTGCTTGATTTGCCCAATTCTTTAGCGATTTCATATAATCTTTTCTTTGACAATTGATGTCCTCCTATTCTGTTAGTTCATAAGAGTCCTCATTTTCTTTGAAAATCCAGCGTCTGCTATGGCAACCACTTTACGTGGTTTACCAAGCGCAGCACTTAATTCCAGTGTGTTAAACACTGTGGAGACTTCTACTTTGTAATAATGACTTTTATCAGTTGTTTTCTTTGTCAAATTATCACCAGCATCATTTGCCAGAAAAACAAGTTTTGCTTTGCCAGATTGGATGGCCTTAATGACCAATTCTTCTCCAGAAATCACTTTTCCTGCACGCTGTGCTAGTCCAATTAAATTTGACAATCTTTGGTGGTTATTCAAGACCTAACTCTCTTCTTTTGACTTTGTGATCTACGTAAGCAATCAATTCATCATAAAATGATTCAGGAACTTCCATTGAAAAGCTACGGTTAAAGACGCGTTTTTCTTTGGCTTGAAGAGCTTCTGCATTATCAAGTTTGATGTAAGCGCCACGTCCGTTTTGCTTACCAGTTGGATCGATAAAAATCTCACCTTCCTTATTTTTAACAATGCGAAGTAAATCACGTTTATCAATCACTTCACCTGAAACAACTGATTTTCTTAAAGGTATTTTACGTGTTTTAGCCATGAAACACCTCTATCTTTCTTATTCTGCGTCGTTTGCTACAACTTCTGTTTCAGCAGTTTCAGCAACTTCTTCAGCTGGAGCAGCTGCTTGTTCTGCACGTTCAGCTTCAAGTGCTTCATATTCTGAAGCAGATTTGATGTCGATACGGTAGCCAGTCAAGTGCGCAGCCAAACGAACGTTTTGTCCACGACGACCGATAGCAAGTGACAATTTGTTGTCAGGAACAACAACAGTTGCACGTTTGCTGTCTTCTTCGTCGAAAAGAACCATATCAACTTCAGCTGGTGCAATAGCGTTGTAGATGAATTCAGCTGGATCTTCAACCCATTGGATAACGTCAATATTTTCTTCAACAGGAACTTCTACGCCAGCTTTAGCATCATAACGTTTTGGATGGAATTTGCTGATAACTTTCTTAATGTTGCTTCCACCACGACCAACGATTGTACCGATAGCATCAACGTTTGGATTGTGGCTACGAACAGCAACTTTTGTACGATCTCCAGCCTCACGTGAAACGCTCATGATTTCAACAGTTCCGTCAAATACTTCAGGAATTTCTTGTTCCATGATACGTTTGATAAATTGAGGGTGGCTACGACTTACAAAGACGTTAACACCTTTTGGATTATTTTCAACTTTGTAAACGTAAACTTCGATACGGTCGTGTGATTTCCATGTTTCACCAGGAATTTGGTCTTGGTGTGACAATTGTGCTTCAAGAGAACCAAGGTTAACATAGATGAAACGTTGGTCGAAACGTTCAACAGTACCAGTCATGATTTCGCCTTCGTGTTGTTTGTACTCGTTGTAAGTCACTTCACGAATTTGACGACGCATTTTTTCCATGATTGTTTGTTTAGCTGATTGAGCAGCCACACGACCAAATTCAGCAACAGATTCTTCAAAACGAATTTTGTCACCTAGTTCGTAAGCTGAGCTAATTTTCAATGCATCTGACAAGCTGATTTCTAGACGGCTATCAAAAACTTCTTCAACAACTTCACGAACTGTGTAGACTTTAAAGTCACCTTTTTTGTCGTCGAATTCAATAACACATGATTCAGATTGACCATAACGACGTTTATAAGCTGATTTCAAAGATTCTTTGACAGCGTCGATGATATCGTCTTTGTTAATGTGTTTTTCTTCTTCCAAAATACGGAAGGCTTCTAGCATTTCTTTGCTCATTTTTTTCATTGCCCTGCATGGCTAAGCAGGACGTAATCCTTTCGTTTATATCTAAGTAAAATCAGATTGTAGTTTGTTATAGTAGTTTGACTACAATTTCACTGCCAAACGCGCTTTTGCAACTGTTGAATATGGAATTTCAACGGTTTTCTTGCGTGTTTTGTCCAAATAATCAATAGTCAATGTTTCACCATCAAAAGCTACAAGGTCTCCTTGGAATACCTTAACTTTATCAATAGCTTTGTAAAGACTAACATTGACATAAGAACCTACAGCTTTTTCAAGAGCTTCTTTAGTCTTCAATGGACGCTCCAAACCAGGGCTAGACACTTCCAACATGTATTGTTCTGGGAATGGGTCTGGTTTGATGGCATCAAGTAGAGGACTAATAATTTCAGTCAAATCAGCTGTATCATTTACGGTGATCCCTCCTGGTTTGTCAATCAAGATACTAAGGACATAGTCGCTGCCCATTTTTCCATACTCAACATCAACCAATTCGAACGGATCTTTAATAGCAGGCGCAACTGCTTTTGTAACCAATTCAATGATTGTATTTGCGTTTGCGATAAGAATCCCCTCCTTCTTCTATCAATATCAAAATAGAAAGTTCATCACATTGGCTCACTTGTCGTAAAACCAACGGTATTAGTAGCATGCGTTAAAAGCTTATCCGTCAGCAAAATGACTTTAAGCACACACAAGAGGCGAAGTCACAAACTCCGCCTCCTTCTACTTATTTTATATCATAATAACATAATTTAAGCTCTTTGACAAGTCAAAAGCTTGATAGAATGGGAAATATCATCCTTTTCCCGCAAGAATATCAGATGTCTTGTAAACTCCTGGAGCATAGGTACGTCCGAAAAGTTTCTTCGTCAAAGCATTGAAGGTGTAGTGGTCATCCAAAATAACAACTTCATCATAAGTTTTTAGCATGGCAATAAAATCTTTATCCGTAAAGGTGAAATCATCCCTTGCTTCAATATTTTCATTCCAAAGGTAATAACTTGTTGCGTTGTTACTGTAAGACTTCATCAATTCAAGAAATTCCTTGTCTGCTTGGACAAAGTTTTCTCTGGCATCAACGTTAACGTCCCAAAGATAGTAACGACTAGCATATTGCACAAAGAAACTATCCACATGTTCTTTATCTGCTGTTACCACAAGAATTCGTTTTTTATCAGATGTCTTGTAAACTCCTGGAGCATAGGTACGTCCGAAAAGTTTCTTCGTCAAAGCATTGAAGGTGTAGTGGTCATCCAAAATAACAACTTCATCATAAGTTTTTAGCATGGCAATAAAATCTTTATCCGTAAAGGTGAAATCATCCCTTGCTTCAATATTTTCATTCCAAAGGTAATAACTTGTTGCGTTGTTACTGTAAGACTTCATCAATTCAAGAAATTCCTTGTCTGCTTGGACAAAGTTTTCTCTGGCATCAACGTTAACGTCCCAAAGATAGTAACGACTAGCATATTGCACAAAGAAACTATCCACATGTTCTTTATCTGCTGTTACCACAAGAATTCGTTTTTTAGACGAATCCATATTGTTACCTGTTAATTTATGGAGCTCTTTAGAAACTTTATTGGTTTCTTGGTTGTTGTTAAAGACAATGCTGTTGTTTTCAGATAATAGCATTCCCACCGCATAAATGGCTAAAACAAGCGTTGCGTATTGGTAAAGCCGTTTATTTAACAAAGTCTTATAAGACTTGGCGTTACGCTTGCTGAGGATTTGCTCATAAAGGCACTCATCCATTACCCAAGCAAGCGCCATGACCATGTAACCAAAAGCAAAAATAACCATACTTGACGCATAGCGTTCAAAACCAGCTAATTGTAGAGCCTCGTCTGTCGGCATAGCTGTCAAATACATCAACAAAATACTAATATAGTAAGTTACAATTGAAACATCAATGAAAAGCCATGCTAAAAAAACACCCTTTTTATGTTTCAAACGAATACCTAAAATAATAAAGGCAACTAACAATATTAGATTAATAATGATAATACCTTGAGTTGATAGACTAGTCACATCAAAGACTGATTTAATAAAGAGCTTGATGATTTTTTCTGGCACCCCTCCTGAAACATGACCAGTCAAGATTTCTCCTTCGACTTAAATAGTACTCCAGAATTACAACTGCTAACAATCCTGTTAAAATTGATAAAACTAGCGGATTGCCACGCTCGACAACAATTTCTTCATAAAGCAAGATAACTGACAGCACTAACGCAATCATAACCAGCAAATATGAAATCAATTTATGATATTTTCTTAAAAAAATTCTGACTTTTAACAATGGCACGCGCCTCAATCATTCTAGGTAATCATAATTAATTACCAACCTATAACTTTTCTAAATCTTTTCCAAAAAAACGCCCTTGATATTTCAACTGTTAAAAATTCAAAGGACGTTTCTTTTTATATTCAATTGTGTAAGGAGAGGAAGGGACTCGAACCCTCAAAACATTACAACGTTCATCCACTATGTAACCTCTCCAACCGAAGTGCTATTCACTTCTTTTGATAGTTTCAGCAAATCACTGAAATTGTGCTTCCACACGGTAAATGACTTGACCTTTTTTAGAGAATTTTTCTTCATATTCTGTCATGACATTTCCTTCAAAATCACTAGCATGCAAATCCAACCAAACTTGTTTTAAAATCATGCCATATTGTGAGAAGCTTGCTAAGCTATATTCAAACAAGCCTCGGTTATCAGTTTTGAAGTGGATTTCACCGTGTTCAGGTAAAATCTGACGGTAAGTATCCAAGAATGTCTTATAAGTCAAACGACGTTTTTCATGACGTTTCTTAGGCCATGGATCTGAGAAATTCAAATACATCAAATCAATTTCGCCGTCTTCAAAATAATTAGTCAAATCTGAACCATCAACTAGTAGCAAACGAACATTTGGTGCTTGGCTATCTAGAACTTTATCCAAAGCATAACTTAATACTGATACTTGAATATCAATTCCGATATAGTTAATATCAGGATTTTGCAAGGCCATTCCTGTGATGAATGCTCCTTTTCCTGAACCAACTTCAATGTGGATTGGGTTATCATTACCAAAAACTTCGCGCCAATGACCTTTTGCTTCTTCTGGATTTAAGATAACATAGTGTGGGTTATTTTCTAAGTGCTCCTCAGCACCCTTACGTTTTCTAACTCGCATTATTTATTTTTACTAACTAACTCCCTAAATTTTCGTAAGCCGTAAATTTCTTGGTTTACGTGCTCCATATCTCGTTTATCAAAACATTTCAAAATCTGTGAAAGATATGAGAACTGTCCGTACCAAGCAACTTTACTGCGTACTTTTTCATTGTCTTTATAGCCATAATAATTCAACCACTCACCCCAACGTGTGTAAGGAATGTAGTGACTCAAAAGAAAGGCTACGTCGTACATTCGATCTGTCAAACGAACAGAATCCCAGTCAACAAGGTAAATCATACCACTTGTTGTGATAACCCAGTTACTGTGTTTGATGTCCCCATGTACAATGGTCGCAACTTCAGAACGAAATTCTGGTAAGCTACGTTTTAGTTCTTTTACAATACCTTGCAAATACGTATTTTCACGAATTTGCAACGGTGCATTTTTTTCCCAGTCAACCAACAAATCATATGGATTTTCAATCTTATAGTTTAACTGCAACAATTGGTTAACCAATGGTCGTGACTTGTGTAAACGCAAAAGAATATGGACAATCTGTTTACTACCCATATCCTCTTTAGTCAAAATTCTTCCATCAAGCCATTCTTGTGCACTCATTGTATCGCCATTACCAGTGCGACGCACCCACAATAATTGTGGCGCAATCTGCTCTTTAGCAAGAGCTGGTAAAATTGGTGTCGTGTTAAACTTGATAAAGATTTTTTCACCATTCGGATATTGACCAATAAAGGCTTTCCCACTTTTTCCTCGAAGTGGTGTCATTGTCAATTCCTGATCTGATACTGTTGTCACCTGTCTGCCCTCCTTTTCTTTCATATATAATACGTTAATACTTTTCTTCACTTTTATTTTACTTGTTTTACAGCCCCTAGTCAATCATCTTCGCAATTTTGTAAGGAAGATACCATTCTGTAACAATTACAGTAATCAAAATCAAAAGCCCTGCAGCCTTCAAAGAAAAACATAATAACACATCAAGCAAGCAAATCATATAAGATAAAGTTCGTAGCAAAGCCTTTAAATTCGCCATTTTCTGCGCTTCTGAAATGGGGTATAAGCGTGTTAAATATTGATACTCAAAATGTTGAGCAAGTCCTAACAACTGAAACAGTAAAAGATAATTAAAAATTAAAGCAAGTCCAGCTGCTACCAGATGATTTGGAATAAACAGCAAAGCAAGAACACCTAATAAAACCAGACGCAAAGTTAAAGCCAGATAATCCGAACTACGAAGAAAGGCCCTGAGATAAAGATTTGACCATGTTTTATCATGACGCTTCTTAACCAAACCAAGCATCTTATCTAAGTAAACACGACGTTTGACACTTGCCGAAATTCCCTTAACCGTTGTAAAGAGGGCAAAGAATTTCAAAATAGATTGACGGCGTTTGGTTTCATAAGTAATGGCAGTTTCCCAAGAAAAATGACCATTTCTAAAAAAGACTTTTTCTTTTCTTGCCATAATCACCCACTTGATACCAAGTAAAATTAGCAAAAGTACCGCAAAAACAGGAACTGAGAAACCTAATTTAAATAAAATAGGTGCTAGCAACAAGAAAACAGCTGTTTGTAGCACCGCCCAAACACCAAAAGACCGAACTCTAGCTTGGTGAATCCAAGCCACCACTTCTTCTTCTTTTGGCAAATAAAATAGCTTATCTGGTGCTTCAATATAAGTTGCAATTTTACCAAGACTAAGAAGAGCAAGCGTCACAATGACCAAAATGACATCAAGCCACCAATGTTGCTTTGGAAAATGCTTTAATAACTCACCGTATTGGACCATCAAAAAACCTGATAAGAAAAGCAAGACCAAGACAAAATGATCATTTAAGACATAACGCAAGTATTTCAGACATTGCCCTAAAAAGAGGCTGCGTCGTTTTCGAAAAACTTCTTTCATTTCTATCCCTCTTTAGTTAAAGCCATGTAAATATCGTTCAAACTAGCATCTTCTTTTCCAAAAGCTTGACGCAATTCAGCTAGATTTCCCATTGCACGCACTTGACCATGATGCAAAATCACAAATCGATCACACATTTTTTCAGCAGCATCTAGCACGTGTGTTGACATCAAAATAGCTTTGCCTTTTGATTTTTCCTGCGCTAGCAAATCCGTCAAATCAGAAATCGCCAAAGGATCTAGCCCCAAAAATGGCTCATCAACGATAAACAAATGAGGATCAATCATAAAGGCGCAGACAATCATAACCTTTTGCTTCATCCCTTTTGAAAAATTAATCGGGAACCACTCAAGCTTATCAGACAAACGGAAAAGTTTTAGCAATTCCTTTGCACGCGCCATCGCCTCATCAAAATCAAGGTCATAAGCCATAGCAACCGTCTCTAAATGCTCACGTAAAGTTAACTCTTCATACAAGCTTGGCGTTTCAGGAATAAAGCCAATCTTTTTGCGATACTCTGCTTGGTTATCAGCCAAAGTCAAGCCGTCAAGCGTAATCTTTCCTTGATAAGGTGTCAAAAGTCCGATAACTTCATTAATCGTCGTTGATTTCCCAGCACCATTTAGCCCAATCAAGCCGACCAACTCACCGTCACCAACTTCAAAAGAAATATTTTTTAAAACAGGGATATTAATGTATCCACCTGTGACATTTTCAATTTTTAACATAAGCTACCCACATTTTTTTGATATAATAATTATAACAAAATCAAAGGATTATAGGTGATTCAAATGGAAAATTGCATCTTTTGTAAAATTATCGCAGGTGACATTCCGTCATCAAAAGTTTATGAAGACGATAAAGTCTTAGCTTTCTTAGACATTTCACAAACAACTAAAGGACACACTCTCCTCATTCCAAAAGAACACGTTCGTAACGTCCTTGCTATGTCTGAAGAAACATCACAAGAACTCTTTGCGCGCTTGCCAAAAGTTGCGCGTGCTGTTCAAAAAGCGACTGGAGCTGTTGGCATGAACATCGTCAACAATAACGAAGAAGTCGCTGGACAAACCGTTTTCCACGCTCATGTTCATCTCATTCCACGTTATGCTAACGACGACGAATTCTCACTTAACTTCACAGAACACGAACCAGATTTTGAAGCTCTTGGAAAATTAGCAGAGCAAATTGCTAAAGAGGTAGAAGCATGAAATTAAGCTCTTTTATCGCCTTAGGCCTAGCTGGATGCGCTGGATTTACAGCTTACCAAGCTTACCAAAAACGCGAAGAGATTAAAGACGATATCGCTGACGCTAACGATATCAGTGACAAAATTGCTGCAGATATTACCAAAATCAACCAAGCGATTGATAATATCAACCAACAATTACCAAAACTTGAAAGCATTAGCCAAGAATTGGACTACAAACGTCGCTTATTTGAACAAGAAAGCAATAGCCGACTTGAACAAATCAAAACGACACTTTCAAAATACCAAGAATTAGAACAATAACAAAAAGTACTGGAAAATTCCAGTACTTTTTGTACGCCTCTCAAATCTAACATAAAAAAGCCGACCAAATAGTCGACTTTTTTATGTTAATATGCATAAGCACTTGCATCTTGTGAATAAGTATCGGTTGAGTAATCACTGTAGCCACTGTTGCTATAATCACTATAACCAGTGTCATAACCTGTGCTATAGCCACTATCATAACTGCTATAATCGCTACTGTAATCACTACCATAATAAGATGAAGTACCGTAAAGATTCTCAGAAAGAACTGCTGTTGTTTTTAATTCTGTGCTTTCTTCTAAACCAAGTTGTTTCTTAATACGATTTTGCACTTCAAGCAAATGATCAGAACTTACGATTTGGTAAGAAATTTCATTAATCGTTTGTCCTTCACCCTCTAACTGATACGTTTCAATATTTTTTAGAGAATCCGCATAACCAAGAAGACTTGGAATAGTACGTGATGAAATTTCAACGTTTGTTTGCATGTTCTTACTTACAGCAGATAGAATTTTTTTGTAAGATGACACGCTATCAAGAGCTAAAATTTTCTTAAGCACTTTTTGGATAACTTCACGTTGACGTTGTTGACGACCGTAGTCTCCTTTTGGATCTTGGTGACGCATACGTGCGTATACCAAAGCTTGGTCACCATTAATCTTGTGAGTTCCAGGTTCAATTGATGACGTGTATTCGGGCTCTGTCTCTTCAATTGAGATTGGGAAGTCAAAATCATTTGTGACTGTGATACCACCTACGGCATTAACTAAGTCAACCAAACCTTGCATGTTGATTTGCATGTAGTAATCAATCTTAATATCAAGCAAATCTTGGATGGTCATGATAGCCATCTGAGCACCACCTGAAGCATAAGCAGCATTCAATTTAGCTTGAGCACCATTCATATCATTATCTTCAGGACCTGTTAATTCAATAAGAATATCACGTTCAAGACTTGTCATTGTTGTCGTCTTTGTCTTAGGGTTAACAGTTACCAAAATCATTGAGTCACTGTTCCCTTCCCAAGTTGAATGACGTTCAGAGTCCCCTGTATCAACCCCCATCAAGAGAATCGAGAAAGGTTTTGTCTGTTTAATAGCGTTGCTACTTGAACCAGACGTCTTGTAATCCTTAAACGTTTTTGAGAGCTCACTTGTCGAGAAATTGTAAGCACTTGTAATATAAACACCTAATGCAACAACTGTTGTCACAACGATTGCTGCTATCATAAGCAGAATTTTTTTTCCGAGTTTCATTTGTTTACTTTTAGTCTATCAACCTACTCATCAAGTAGACGTCAAGAAATTCTCCATCTTTAGTTTTTGCGCCACGTTCTTTAGTAGCTTCAATCTTAAAACCGAACTTTTCATAAAGGTGAACAGCTCTGCTATTTCTAGCCTGAACCGTCAACTCCAAACGACGAATCACTGGCGTGTGGCAAGCCCAATCAAGAGCAACTTCCATAAGAAGCGAACCGAGACCATATCCCCAGTATTTTTCTTGCACAGCAATGAAAATATCGCCGATATGATTAGTTTGTGGTGAGCTAGTGCTGGATACATTTAAAACACCAGCCAACTCTTTACCAACTCTTACGACCAAGCAAATTTCATTAACAGACTCAAGATGTCGCTCCAAGAAAATCTCCATATCTTCTTGTGACAAAATCGTTTCTGCAACCACAAAATCTGTCTCTTGACTAACCTGACTAAGCAAGTCAACCAAGGCTTTGGCATCAGAGAGTTGGGCTTCTTCAACGATTACCTCTTGTTCAGCCACGTTCTATAGCCTCCGAAAGCTCCTTACTTCGTGGGCCATTAGATTGTAACTCAATGTCACGACCATCTCCTGAAGGAGTGATAATGATTTCTAAATAATCGCCAAGTAAATCTTCTTCTAAAAGTTCACCCCATTCGATGACAGCAACACCATCACCATACAAGAAATCATCCAAATCAATAGAATCTGGGTCATTTCCAATACGGTAAACATCTAAATGATAGAGCGGTAAACGCCCCTCGTATTCCCGAACAATCGTATAGGTTGGGCTCTTAATCATCTGATCGATATCAAGGCCCTTTGCGATTCCTTTGGTTAATGTCGTTTTACCAGCACCAAGATTTCCAGTTAAAACCAGAACATCTCCTGCTTGTAATTTTCGACCGAGTCGATAACCATAAGCCATCAACTCATCTTCATTATGACTATAAAACATGAGTCCATTATATCAAAATTCTGCTTACCTTCCAAGTCTCGCCAGTTTTTTCATCGGTAGATTTTATCCAATAGGCTATTAAATTCACTAATGACAAGCTTTCTACCACTTTCACCATACAAAAAAAGCCGAAGGTGAGAGAACGTACCTTCAGCTTTTTGTCAAAAACTATATTTTATAAAATAGCCAAGCTAACGAAATTAAGAATGAATAAGAAGTCAAGAACCCACATAACAGCGTGAACTTCTTTTGCTTGACCTTTTACAATTTTAACTAATGTGTAAGTGATGAATCCAGCAGCGATACCGTAAGTAATGCTGTAGCTGAATCCCATAAAGATTGATGTGAAGAATGCTGGAACTGCTTCGCCAAGATCATCCCATTTAACGTTTTTAAGATTTGAAAGCATCATGACACCAACGATAATAAGAATTGGAGCTGTTGCTTGTGTAGGAACGATTGAAACAAGTGGGCTAAAGAAGCTTGAGATAGCAAATAGTACGGCAACTGTAAGAGCAGTCAAACCAGTACGACCACCAGCACCAATACCTGCAGCAGATTCAACGTAAGTTGTAACGTTTGAAGTACCTGCGATGGCACCTAGTGTAGTACCAACTAAGTCAGAATAAAGGGCACGATCAAGTGCTTTAGACTCTTTGTTTTCACCAGTTGAAGCAATAATACCAACTTTTTCACCGGTACCAACAAGTGTACCGATTGTATCAAAGATATCTGTCAATGAGAAAGCAAGGATTGCCATCAAGACACCTGGAATACGTGAAGCATCTGAGAACAATGAACCAAGACCTTGACTACCGAGAGCTACACCAAAGATTTCTTTCAAATCATTGATTGAAGCTGACAAGTTAGTTGCAGCCCAGTTAACTGAACCAAGATCAACAACACCAATCAAAATACCAACAACTGTAGTTGCAGCAATTGAAAGGATAACACCACCACGAATTCCTTTAACGATAAAGAAGATTGAGATGGCAAGTCCAATCAAAGCAAGGATAACACCTGGTGTGTTAAAAGCGACCAAACCTGGTGTAGCTGATGCGTTAGCTGTAATTGAAGCAAGACCTTTATCAGCACCAGTACCAGCAACTGTATAAGTACCAGCATCGATAGAGAATTTCAAGAAGCCGGCATTTTTAATACCAACATAAGCAAGGAAAATACCGATACCAGCTGAAATAGCTGATTTCAATGCTGCTGGGATTGATTCAATAATCAATTTACGAACTTTAGTTACTGTAATAACAAGTGAGATAAGTCCGCAGATGAAGACCATCGCAAGAGCTTCTTGCCAAGAGTAACCTAGTGAAAAGACAACTGTATATGTGAAGAAGGCGTTAAGTCCCATACCTGGTGCTTGTGCATATGGAAGATTAGCGTAGAAGGCCATCATCAATGTACCTACAACAGCACCGATAATTGTAGCAAGGAACACACCTTGTGTAGGCATTCCAGCTTGTGAAAGGATTGATGGGTTAACGAACAATACATATGACATTGCAAAGAATGTTGTTAAACCAGCAGTTACTTCTGTACGAACATCTGTACCATGTTCTTTAAGTTTAAAAAACTTTTCCATTTTTAAATGGTTTCTCCTTTAATAAGGTTAATAATAGTCGCTTTTTCTTCTATTTCCGAACGACTTATATATTCTACCAAAAGATTGTTCAGTTTTCAATAACTTTATTTAAAATTTTCACGATCTAAAAAAATAAGACATAAAACCTGCAAAAAAGTGAAACCAAGCACGAAATGAATAGCATTCCAGCTAATTACATTCAAAATTTCATCAATAACAAGACCAGGTCTAGTGAAAATATCCCAAGAATTTAACCTTGCATAACGTCCAATATGAATCGCGAAACTCGAAACAAAAGACAGAATTATAACGAAAAACATTCGGATATAATAATTTTTTAACTTAAAAGTCACCACTATATTCTTCACACTTTCAATGCCACATAGAACCCCAAATAAGATACTAGACACGTACAACATGTACAGAATCAAGCTAGTTTTATTCCATAAAACCGAATCAGTAAAATTCATATGAACAATATCGGTTAGCATATAAAAGGTGTTCGGATAAAAAAACAACCATAAGAGACCACTTGACCATCTCACCACTTTTTGCTTTGTACAGTAGGAAAGAAGTGAAAAATCAAGAGCTAGCAGCGCCAAAAACATGTTCCATACCAGATCTGGACCTTGCAAATGGTAATAATAAATGCCAAACGAAATGATTCCAAAAAAGATGTGAATCAAAACATTCTTTTTAACCATATTTTCTCCCCCTTTCTTAAGACTTATTATAGCAGAAAAGCACCTAAATTACCCTTTAAAACAAGCAATGAAGACGAGAATACCTCGCCTCCATTTTTCTATTAATCATTATCAAGAACAACAAACATCATGACCTGAACGACCATCAACCCAAGAATAAAAGGCATGTTAATCGTCGATAAAGCTTTCGCCGCTTCTTCAAAGATATTTAAGTGTTGATTAATAATCACTTTCCATGTAATGCCTAATGTTCGGAGTACCTGAAAAAGTAAACTTGCAAAGAATGCTACTCCCATCACAAAGAATACTTGAATATACTGATTTAATTTCAAAGGTTTTAAAATCATTCGCAAACTTAGTGTCCCTGCAACCAATGAAAATACTAGCACTGCCAAATAAATCATAAATGATGTCATCCCGTCAGCTGACCATAAAACAGATGTTGCCCATGACCTATCTGCCACACTGAACAAGACATTTAAATTATTCGGGTAGAAAAAACACCATAAGACAAATGCTGCCACTCGTAGAACAATGTGTTTAAAATAAAAAAAGAAAAATCCCATTTCCACTGTTAACAATGAAAATAGCACATCATTCATCACCCCATTGCTATCTGCATGAAAGAAAGTAATGCTTAAAATAATCCCTAAAGCAAACACATGACTCCAAAAAATTTTATACATTAGCGTAACCTCATTTTTTATTAAAACCATTATATCATACCTACTTTTCTTTTTCTTTGCCACTCTTTTTTGTTATAATAACACCTATGACAAAGAAAAAAATGATTGCTCTTGATTTGGATGGTACACTGCTGCGCAGTGACAATACCATCTCAGATTATACTGTTGATACGATTAAAAAAATACAAGAAAAAGGTCACAAGGTCGTTATTGCGACAGGTCGCCCATACCGTATGGCTCTTGAGCACTACCGTCGCTTACAACTTGAGACACCTATGATTACCTTTAACGGTTCCTTGACACACCTTCCCGAAAAAAAATGGGACTTTGAACACAGCGTCACTATCGATAAACAATACCTGCTTGATGTCCTAGACATCCAAAAAAGTATCCAAGCAGACTTTATCGCTAGTGAATACCGTAAAAAATTCTTCATCAGTGCCGATAATCACGACATCATCAATCCACAACTTTTTGGTGTCGATAAAATCACCGATAAAATGACACTTGATGTAACAAAAATTACCGAAAATCCAAATGGTCTTTTGATGCAAACTCATCACGAAGACAAATATGCTCTTGCCGATGAAATGCGCAAATACTTCAACCACGAAATCGAAATTGATTCATGGGGCGGACCACTTAATATCTTGGAATTCTCACCTAAAGGCGTCAACAAAGCCTATGCTCTCAAGTACTTACTAAAAACTCTAAATATGAACCGAGAAGACTTGATTGCCTTTGGTGATGAACACAACGACACTGAAATGTTGACCTTCGCCGGTACAGGCTACGCCATGAAAAATGCTAGCAACGTACTCCTACCATTTGCTGACAAACAAACAGACTTCACCAACGAAGAAGACGGTGTTGCGAAAGAATTGGCGAAAATTTTTCTATAAATTTCTGAAAAACTTCTTTTTAGGAAGTTTTTTCTTTTTTTCATCGTTTTCAAAACCTTTTCATGATTATTTAAAAAAACATAGCATTTTTCCCGAACATTATTTTGCGAATTATACAATTTAATCGCTTTATTTTGCGGATTTCTGAAAATTTTTCATGATTTCTGTTATTTTTTCTCAAAAAGCTATTGCATTTTTTGTGAAAACGTTTTACAATAATATCGTTCTTAAAATTTCCTTGGAACGGAAAAGAATTGCCGGACTTGTCCGGAAGGAGATTATTCTTTTTTGTTTCAACGAAAAATAATCATAAGGAGGAAGAACAAGAATGGGTATCGGTATTATTATTGCCAGCCATGGTAAATTTGCTGAAGGTATTCATCAATCAGGTTCTATGATCTTTGGTGACCAAGAGAAAGTTCAAGTTGTAACTTTCATGCCAAGCGAAGGACCTGATGATTTATATGCACACTTCAACGATGCTATCGCACAATTTGATGCTGATGATGAAATCCTCGTACTAGCTGACCTTTGGAGTGGTTCTCCATTTAACCAAGCTAGTCGCGTAATGGGTGAAAATCCAGACCGCAAGATGGCTATCATTACAGGTCTTAATTTGCCAATGCTTATCCAAGCCTACACTGAGCGTATGATGGACGCAAATGCAGGTGTTGAACAAGTTGCCGCAAATATCATTAAAGAGTCTAAAGACGGTGTTAAAGCACTTCCTGAAGAACTCAACCCAGCTGAAACAGCTGCTGCAGCGCCTGCCGCACAAGCTGCTCCTCAAGGTGCTATCCCTGAAGGAACTGTCATCGGTGATGGTAAACTTAAAATCAACCTCGCTCGTATTGACACACGTCTTCTTCACGGACAAGTTGCAACAAACTGGACACCAGCTTCTAAAGCTGATCGTATCATCGTTGCATCTGACACTGTATCTAAAGATGAATTGCGTAAAGGCTTGATCAAACAAGCAGCACCAAACGGTGTTAAAGCAAACGTTGTTCCAATCAAGAAATTGATTGAAGCTTCTAAAGACCCTCGTTTTGGTAACACACACGCACTTATCTTGTTTGAAACACCTCAAGAAGCTCTTGAAGCTATCGAAGGCGGTGTGCCAATTAAAGAACTTAACGTTGGTTCAATGGCTCACTCAACAGGTAAAACAATGGTTAACAACGTATTGTCAATGGACAAAGATGACGTTGCTACATTTGAAAAATTACGTGACCTTGGCGTAACATTCGATGTTCGTAAAGTCCCTAATGATTCTAAAAAAGACTTGTTTGATCTAATCAAAAAAGCAAACGTTCAATAATTTTTGAATTAAGCTTTCAGCAGGGTGAAAAAGAAAGCGTTTCTATGAAGGGCTTTCACCTGTCGTGAGAATCAAACTTTCCTGTTTTTATCCAAAACATGTAAGCCTTGGTTTCTGGCTTACAA
The DNA here is from genome assembly GCF_011387195.1 of Streptococcus ruminicola. Lineage (NCBI taxonomy): Bacteria > Bacillati > Bacillota > Bacilli > Lactobacillales > Streptococcaceae > Streptococcus > Streptococcus ruminicola. The sequence continues at coordinate 1,218,049 of NZ_CP046919.1, read as the reverse complement.
TTGCACATTGAAAACTTTTATAAACGAAAGGAACTAGAATAATGTCAGTTATTTCTATGATTTTAGTCGTTGTAGTTGCCTTCTTCGCTGGTCTTGAAGGTATCCTTGACGAATTCCAATTCCACCAACCACTAGTTGCCTGCACACTTATCGGTCTTGTTACTGGTAACCTTGAAGCAGGTATCATCCTTGGCGGTTCTCTACAAATGATCGCTCTTGGTTGGGCTAACATTGGTGCCGCTGTTGCGCCTGATGCTGCCCTTGCTTCTGTAGCTGCTGCTATCATCATGGTTAAAGGTGGAGACTTCACTTCTAAAGGTATCGCAGTTGCAACAGCAACAGCTATCCCTCTTGCCGTTGCAGGTCTTTTCCTTACTATGCTTGTTCGTACTGCTTCTGTTGCCCTTGTTCACGGTGCTGACGCTGCTGCTAAAGAAGGTAACATCGCTGCAGTTGAACGTACTCACTTGGTAGCTCTATTCCTTCAAGGTCTTCGTATTGCTGTTCCTGCTGCTCTTCTTCTTGCAGTACCAACTTCAGCAGTACAATCTATCCTTAACGCTATGCCAGACTGGTTGTCAGGTGGTATGGCTGTCGGTGGTGGTATGGTTGTTGCCGTAGGTTACGCTATGGTTATCAACATGATGGCTACAAGCGAAGTATGGCCTTTCTTCGCAATCGGTTTTGCCGTTGCTGCTATCTCTGACCTTACTCTTATCGCCCTTGGTACAATTGGTGTTGCTCTTGCCTTCATCTACCTTAACCTTTCAGCGAAAGGTGGAAACGGTGGCGGAACTGTTTCAGGTTCTGGTGACCCAATCGGCGACATCTTGGAAGACTACTAGAAAGGGGTACAAACATGGCTGAAAAACTTCAATTATCAAAATCTGATCGTCAAAAAGTTTGGTGGCGTTCTACTTTCCTTCAAGGATCTTGGAACTACGAACGTATGCAAAACTTAGGTTGGGCATACGCTTTGATCCCTGCTATCAAAAAACTTTATACATCTAAAGAAGACCGAGCTGCTGCTCTTGAACGTCACTTGGAATTCTTCAATACTCACCCATACGTTGCTGCTCCAATCATCGGTGTAACTCTTGCCCTTGAAGAAGAACGTGCAAATGGTGCTGAAATTGATGACACAGCTATCCAAGGGGTTAAAATCGGTATGATGGGACCTCTTGCTGGTGTTGGTGACCCAGTCTTCTGGTTTACAGTTCGTCCTATTCTTGGTGCCCTTGGTGCTTCACTTGCTATGGCAGGTAACATCGTTGGTCCACTTCTATTCTTCTTCGGATGGAACATCATCCGTATGGCATTCTTGTGGTACACTCAAGAACTTGGTTACAAAGCTGGTTCTGAAATCACTAAAGACCTTTCAGGTGGTATCATCCAAAAAATCACTAAAGGTGCTTCAATCCTTGGTATGTTCATCTTGGCTGTCTTGGTTGAACGTTGGGTATCAATTAACTTCACTGTTGATCTTCCTTCAACTAAACTTTCAGAAGGTGCTTACATCGAATTCCCTAAAGGAAACGTAACTGGTACTGAACTCCAAGGTATTCTTGGTAAAGTGGCTGATGGACTTAGCCTTTCACCAGAAAAAGCTAACACACTTCAAGGTCAATTGAACTCATTGATTCCTGGTTTGATGGGACTTGCTCTTACATTCCTTTGCATGTGGTTGCTTAAGAAAAAAGTTTCTCCAATCACAATCATCATCGGATTGTTCATCGTTGGTATCATCGCTCGTTTCTTCGGAATCATGTAAAAAAAGAAAGGAAGGATTTCGGTCCTTCTTTTTTTATTATGTTATAATAGACTAAAAGCTAATTCAGAGGAGATTACATGGCACAATCACTTAACTCTACCGTGGAATTAACGACTACTGGTGTCTCTTACCTTGGTATGGGAGGAAAAGTTGGCAAATTCCTTCTCGGTAACAAAGGTCTTGAATTTTATAGCGACGCTAACGTCGAAGATTATATCCAAATTCCTTGGGAAAACATCGAAAAAATCGGCGCTAACGTTTCTCGTAACAAAGTCAGCCGTCACTTTGAAGTCTTTACAGACAAAGGAAAATTCCTTTTTGCTTCAAAAGACTCAGGAAAAATCTTAAAAGTGGCTCGCCAACATATCGGAAACGACAAAGTTGTTCGTATGCTTACACTTGTTCAAGTCCTTATGAAAAAACTAACAGGATTTGTCAAAAAGAAATAAATCTAGTATAATAAATAGTACGGATAAGTAAGAGTGGAGCTCTTTCAGAAAGTCTGCGGTTGCTGTGAGCAGATAGAGCGACAGATCTGAAATTCTACCGTTATATCAATTAAAAATAGAAATTAAGTGCACAGGATGTGAAGCTGGATGGAACCGCGCGATTGCGCTCCAGCAGTTAACATGCTGTGCTTTTTGTTCATCTGGGCACAGCTAACCCTATGAGCGCTAAAAAAACTGGAGGAAACTTATGTTAGACATCAAACGTATTCGTAACGATTTCGACGAAGTCGCTAAAAAATTAGCTACACGTGGCGTTGCTGCTGAAAAACTTGCTGAACTTAAAGAACTTGACGACAAACGTCGTGAATTGCTTGTTAAATCTGAATCAGCTAAAGCTGAACGTAACACTGCTTCTGCAGCTATCGCTCAAGCAAAACGCAACAAAGAAGATGCTTCTGAACAAATCGCTGCAATGCAAAAATTGTCAGCAGACATCAAAGCTACTGACGCTGAACTAGCTGAAATCGATGAAAAAATATCTGAATTCACAGCAACACTTCCAAACATCCCAGCTGCTGATGTTCCTGTCGGTGCTGACGAAGACGAAAACGTTGAAGTTCGTCGTTGGGGAACACCTCGTGAATTTGACTTTGATATCAAAGCTCACTGGGATCTTGGTGAAGATCTTGACATCCTTGACTGGGAACGTGGTGCAAAAGTTACTGGTTCTCGTTTCCTATTCTATAAAGGTCTTGGAGCTCGCCTAGAACGCGCTATCTACAACTTCATGTTGGATGAACACGCTAAAGAAGGTTACACAGAAGTTATTCCTCCATACATGGTAAACCATGACTCAATGTTTGGTACTGGTCAATATCCTAAATTCAAAGAAGACACATTTGAATTAGCTGATTCTGACTACGTTCTTATTCCAACTGCTGAAGTTCCTCTTACAAACTACTACCGCGGTGAAATCCTTGATGGTAAAGAACTTCCAGTTTACTTCACAGCAATGAGCCCATCATTCCGTTCAGAAGCTGGTTCTGCTGGTCGTGACACTCGTGGTTTGATTCGTCTTCACCAATTCCACAAAGTTGAAATGGTTAAATTCTCTAAACCAGAAACTTCATACGATGAATTGGAAAAAATGGTTGTCAATGCTGAAAACATCCTTCAAAAACTTGGCCTTCCATACCGCGTTATCACACTATGTACTGGAGACATGGGATTCTCAGCTGCTAAAACTTACGACCTAGAAGTTTGGATTCCAGCTCAAAACACTTACCGTGAAATCTCAAGTTGTTCAAATACTGAAGATTTCCAAGCACGTCGTGCACAAATCCGTTACCGTGACGAAGCTGATGGTAAAGTTAAACTTCTTCACACTCTTAACGGTTCAGGTCTTGCAGTTGGACGTACAGTTGCTGCTATCCTTGAAAACTACCAAAATGAAGATGGTTCTGTAACAATTCCAGAAGTACTTCGTCCATACATGGGTGGGGCTGAAGTTATCTCACCTAAATAATAAACCTAAAACACCTACTAATCACTTGATTAGCAGGTGTTTTTGTATAAGAAAAAATCCCCTTTGAACCATCCTCAAAATCAAGAAAATGATTTCTGTGACTTGAGGCTAGTACAATGCGGGATTTTTAAAATTTTCTAAAGCGTTGATAACGATTTTCAAGTAATTGTTCCAAAGGAAGTTGGCTAAGCTCCTCTAGTTCAGAAATAAGATTTGTCTTAATCATCTCAACGATTTCGCTTGAAAAATAACCATGTTCTGGAATCACTTTATCAATAACTCCCATATTGTAAAGTTCTCCAGCTGTTATTTTCATCAGTTCTGCAGCTTCGGTTGCACGTGAACCATCTTTCCAAAGGATTGAGGCAAAGCCTTCTGGGCTCAAAATCGCATACATGCTGTGTTCAAGCATCCATACCTTATCGGCCACAGCAAGTGCAAGAGCACCTCCAGAACCACCTTCACCAATAATAATAGCAATAATCGGTACTTTAAGATCACTCATTTCAAGTAAATTACGTGCAATAGCCTCACCTTGTCCGCGTTCTTCTGCACCAACACCTGGATAAGCTCCAGCAGTATTGATAAAAGTAACGACAGGACGACCAAATTTCTCGGCTTGTTTCATCAAGCGAAGCGCCTTGCGGTAACCTTCTGGATTCGGTTGACCGAAATTGCGTTTTAGATTCTCCTGTAAATTTTTCCCTTTTTGAATACCAATAACTGTCACAGGACGACCGGCAAGTCGAGCAATTCCCCCAACGATTGCTCCATCATCAGCAAAATGACGATCTCCATGAAGTTCCATAAAGTCATCAAAAATCAAATTAGCATATTCCAAGGTTGTCAAACGCCCTTGATCACGCGCTTCTTTCAAAATTCTTGATACGTCGCTACTCATTTGGCACCTCCATGAAACGCAACTAATTTAGCAATTGTGTCTGGCATTTCTGTACGTTTAACAATGGCATCCACAAAACCGTGTTCTAAAAGAAACTCTGCTCTTTGGAAATCTTCAGGTAAGTTTTCGCGCACCGTTGTCTCAATAACACGACGACCGGCAAAACCAACCAAAGCTTGCGGTTCTGCTAGGATAATGTCACCTTCCATGGCAAAGCTTGCTGTCACCCCTCCTGTTGTGGGGTCAGTCAAGATTGTCAAATAGAATAAACCAGCTTCAGAGTGACGTTTAACAGCAGCTGAAATTTTTGCCATTTGCATCAAACTCATGATACCTTCTTGCATACGAGCACCGCCTGATGCTGTAAAGATAACAACAGGTAGTTTTTCAGCAGTCGCCATTTCAAATAAACGTGTGATTTTTTCGCCGACAACTGTTCCCATTGAAGCCATGATAAAGTTAGAATCCATGATAGCAAGCGCTACTTTTTCTCCCTTAATTAAAGCTTTACCAGTAACGACAGCCTCTTCAAGGCCAGTCTTTTCACGCATTTTAGCCAATTTTTCCTGATAACCAGGGAACTTAAGTGGGTCACTTGTTTCAAGCCCAGTAAAAAGTTCTTCAAAGCTACCTTCATCTACTGTAATCGCCAAACGTTCTTTAGCAGAAATACGGAAGTTATAAGAACAAGCTGGACAAATCTTTGCAACCCCTAAGTCTTTTTGATAAATCATGTGCTTACAAGCTGGACACTTGGCAAACAATTCATCAGGAACCTCAGGAACTTCACGAGGTTCCGATTGTTTAATAGAGTTATTGGGAGTAATTCGGATGTACTTATCTTTTTTACTAAATAAAGCCATGAAATCTCCTAATCATTTTCCTTATTGTAGTTTGGTAAGAATGTCTCCATCAAGAATGAAGTATCATAATCCCCTGCAATCACATGCTCATCACAAATCAAATCCATTTGGAATTCAACGTTTGTTGTCACACCTTCAATTTCCAATTCATAAAGGGCACGTTGCATTTTCATCAAAGCATCAAAACGATTTTCACCATGTACAATGATTTTAGCAATCATACTATCATAATATGGTGGAATCGTATAGCCATTATAAACAGCAGAGTCTACACGCAATCCAACACCACCACTTGGCAAATACAAATCTGTAATTTTACCAGGACTTGGTGCAAAGTTAAACTTCGGATTTTCAGCATTGATACGACATTCGATAGCATGACCTGTGATTTTAATGTCGTCTTGTGTCACAGACAATTCTTGCCCTGCTGCAATACGAATTTGTTCTTTGACAATATCAACACCAGTGACGAATTCTGTTACAGGGTGCTCAACTTGAACACGTGTATTCATTTCCATGAAATAGAATTGTGATGTCTTTTCATCAAGCAAGAATTCAATCGTACCTGCATTTTCATAACCAACGGCTTTGGCTGCGCGTACAGCTGCATCACCAATCTTACCACGAAGGGTTTTACCGATAGCAATTGATGGACTTTCTTCAAGCACTTTTTGGTTATTACGTTGAAGCGAACAATCACGTTCACCAAGGTGAACCACATTACCGTAAGAATCCCCTAAGATTTGAACTTCGATATGGCGAGCCGGGTAAACCACTTTTTCAATATACATAGCACCATTACCAAAAGCTGCCAAAGCTTCTTGAGAAGCTGATTCAAAAGCTGGTACAAGCTCTTGGGCTGATTCAACTTTACGGATTCCTTTACCGCCACCACCAGCTGAGGCTTTTAGCATCACTGGATAGCCGAGTTTTTCAGCAACTTCAAGCGCTTGATCTGCCGTAAAGACTTCACCGTCTGATCCAGGAATAACAGGGACATTAGCTGCAATCATTTCTGCACGGGCATTGATTTTATCCCCCATCTTATCCATGATTTCAGCACTTGGTCCGATAAATTTGATGTGCATTTCTTCACACATGGTTGCAAATTTTGAGTTTTCACTCAAAAAACCAAATCCAGGGTGAATGGCTTCAGCACCTGTTACAATAGCAGCTGACAAGACGGCATTCATATTAAGATAAGAGTCTGTCGAACGAGCTGGACCGATACAAATTGCTTCATCAGCCAAAATCGTATGCAAAGAATTTTTATCAGCTTCAGAATAGACAGCTACCGTATTGATTCCCAATTCACGTGCCGCACGAATAATACGTACCGCAATTTCTCCACGATTGGCAATTAATATTTTTTTAAACATACGTCTGCTTTTTCCTCCTATTTGGAATGTATTAGCATTCCAGTCAAAATTCTTTTTTTGTCACAGTTTACGTTAAACTACTATTTCTTAACTACCAATAGCAAACGTCAATGTGCCAGAAGCTGCTAATTTCCCATCAACTTCTGCTTTTGCCTCAACCACAGCAATCGTACCACGGCGTTTGACAAATTTCGCTGTCATAATCAATTGGTCACCTGGAACAACTTGTTTTTTGAAACGTACTTTATCCATTCCGGCATAAAAGACCAATTTCCCTTTATTTTCTTCTTTTGAAAGTTCTAGAACACCTGCTGTTTGAGCAAGAGCTTCCATGATGAGAACCCCTGGCATAACAGGGTATTCTGGAAAGTGACCATTGAAAAATGGTTCATTGATTGTCACATTTTTAACAGCAACAATTTCATCATCACTCACTTCAAGCACACGGTCAACCAAAAGCATTGGGTAACGGTGTGGTAGAGCTTCACGAATTTGTTTAATATCAATCATTTAATACGTACCAATCCTTGTCCAAATTCAACAACGTCTTCGTTATTTACCATCACTTCTGTCACAATACCATCTTTTGGAGCTGGAATTTCATTCATGACCTTCATAGCTTCAATGATTAACAAAGTTTGACCTTTTTTAACAGCATCACCAACTGATACAAAGGCTGGTTTATCTGGAGCTGGTGCAAGGTAAGCTACCCCAACAAGTGGGCTTGGTACTTCTTCACCTTCAGCAAAAATATCAGTATCAGCTGCTACTTCAGCCTCAGCAGGTGCTGCTGCTTGTGGTGCTTGTGCCGCAGCCACTTCAACAGGAGCTGAAACAGGGGCAGCTGCAGCAACTGGTGCTACAGGCGCAGTGTATTCATTTTTACTAAATGTTAATTCAGACTCACCTGTTTTAAATGAGAATTCACGTAGACTTGACTGGTCAAATTGAGCCATCAAGTCTTTCACTTCAGAAATATTCACGCTTAAGCCTCCCAACGTTTAAATGCTAGAACAGCATTGTGTCCGCCAAATCCGAATGTATTTGAAATGGCATATTCTAATTCTGCTTCTTGACCTTGTCCGTAAACTACATTTGCTTCGATATCTTCTGACAATTCACGAGTACCAGCAGTCATTGGAATGTAGTTGTGGCGAATAGCTTCGATAGTTGCGACAGCTTCAACAGCACCAGCAGCACCAAGAAGGTGTCCTGTGAATGATTTTGTTGAAGATACTGGAACATCTTTACCAAGGACAGTGACGATAGCTTTGCTTTCACCTTTTTCATTAGCTTGAGTTGATGTACCATGTGCGTTAACATAGTCAACATCTTCTGGTGAAATACCAGCTTCTTTGATAGCCAATTCAATAGCTTTTGCAGCACCTGAACCATCAGGAGTTGGTGTTGTTTGGTGGTAAGCATCACAGTTGCTACCATAACCAACAACTTCAGCAAGAATTGTTGCACCACGTTTTTGAGCGTGTTCAAGACTTTCAAGAACAAGCACACCAGCACCTTCACCCATAACAAAACCATTGCGATCTTTATCAAATGGAATAGCAGAACGAGCTGGGTCTTCTGTTGTAGAAAGGGCAGTCAAAGCATTGAAACCACCAATACCAATTTCATTAATTGTAGATTCAGCACCACCAGCTAAAATCACGTCATGGTAACCGAATTTAATTTCACGGAATGCTTCACCGATAGCATCGTTAGATGAGGCACAAGCAGTTGTGATTGATTTACATACACCACGCGCACCAATACGAAGAGCAATGTTACCAGCAGCCATATTTGACAAAGCTTTAGGGATGAACATTGGTTGAATACGTTTGATACCTTTTTCGTGCATACGAATGATTTGTTCTTGCATTTCTTGCAAACCACCGATACCAGATGATACGATGACACCAGTACGGTCACGATCAACTGTATCCATATCAAGTTTTGCATTTTCAAGAGCTTCTAAAGTCGCATAAATCGCATAAAGTGAATATTGATCCATGCGGTTTTTATCTTTACGAACAAAATATTTATCAAAAGGAAAATCATGGATTTCCCCAGCATTATGAACTGGGATTTCAGAATTATCAAATTTAGTAATTGGTCCGATACCAATTTTACCATCATGAAGATTGTTCCAGAATTCTTCTGGTGTATTTCCGATAGGGGATGTTAAACCGTAACCTGTTACTACAACTCTATTTAATGTCATTTTTGTCTCCTTTTAAGAGAAATTATACTTCTAATTTTAAACTATTACAGCAAAGCAAACAATAGTTTACATTGCCATACCACCATCAATTGCAATGACTTGTCCAGTCAAGTATTCTTGCTCAGCTAAGAAGCTTGCTACTGTTGCCACTTCTTCAGCTTTACCGATACGTTTCATCGGAATACCTGCCAAAATAGCTTCTTGCATTTTTTCAGGAATCGCATCTGTCATATCTGACTCGATAAATCCAGGAGCAATAGCATTGACTCGAACACCACGTGCGGCAACTTCACGCGCAACTGATTTTGTAAAACCAATCAAACCAGCTTTTGAAGCTGCATAGTTTGCTTGACCTACATTTCCTGTCAAACCAACAACGCTAGATAAATTAATAATAGCACCCTGACGCGCTCTCGTCATCGGTCTCAAGACTGATTGTGTCATGTTGAAAGCACCTGTCAAATTCACTTTAAGCACTGATTCGAAATCAGCTTCAGTCATTTTCAACATCAATTTATCATTTGTGATACCAGCATTGTTAACCAAAATATCAACAGAACCAAGTTTCGCGATTGCTTCATCAACCATGCGTTTAGCATCATCAAATTGTGACACATCACCAGAAATGGCAGCAACTTTCACTTGATAATCTTTAAAGCTATCAAGCAATTCTGCTGAAATTTCTGAACGACCGTTAAGCACTACATTAGCCCCAAGGCTTGCAAAACGGTGGGCAATAGCTAAACCAATTCCGCGGGTTGACCCAGTTACAAAAACATTCTTATTTTTGATATCCATGACTATCTCCTATTTTTCTAGCAAAACACTTAAGCTTGCTTCGTCTTCAACACTTGCTGTTGGAATACTTCTATCAATTTTACGAAGGAAGCCACTCAAAACTTTACCTGGACCAATTTCAATAACTTCTGTCATGCCAAGCTTACGCATGGTCTCGATAGAATCATAAAAACGAACTGGTTCTTTCACTTGTCTAGCAAGTAAAGCTTTGATATCGCCGTACTGCATGACTTTAGCTTCAGTATTTCCAATCAAAGGAACCTGAAAATCTGAAAACGTTACTTTATCAAGAACCTCTGAAAGTCGTTTGCTAGCTGGTGCTAACAAAGCTGTGTGGAAAGGCCCAGATACTTTCAACGGAATCAGGCGTTTCACACCGGCTTGCTTAAGCAATTCCACAGCATAATTCACAGCTTCAGTCTCACCACCAATCACAATCTGTGCTGGTGTGTTATAGTTAGCTGGTGTCACTACACCTTTAATAGAAGCTTTTTGACAAATCTCTTCAATAAGAGACGCTTCTGTATTCATGACAGCAACCATTTTCCCAGTTCCAGCTGGAGCTGCAGTTTCCATAAATTCTCCACGTTTTGCCACCAAAGCAACAGCATCTTCAAAGTTTAAAGCTCCTGAAGCTACCAAGGCTGAATACTCACCAAGTGAAAGCCCTGCAACCATATCTGCTTTAAAGCCCTTCTCTTGCAATAAACGATAAATCGCAACAGAAGTTGTCAAAATAGCTGGCTGTGTATAGCGTGTTTGATTTAATTTATCCTCTTCCTTATCAATTAAATCACGAAGATTATAGCCAAGAATAGAACTAGCTTGATCAAAAGTCTCCCTTACAATAGGATATTTTTCGTATAAATCACTTGCCATTCCAAGTTTTTGAGCCCCTTGACCAGCAAATAAAAAGGCAGTTTTCGTCATTAAATCCTCCCAAACGGAATTTGATTTTTTATTTAAATAGAAATTTTAATCTTTCTCAATATCAGCCCAACGTTTAGCTTCTTCTAAGATAACTTCTTGAGCTCCATAGTAGAGATCTTTTAAGATTTCTTCACATGTTTCTTCTTTACGAATCAAACCTGCGATTTGACCTGCCATGACTGAACCAGTCACAACATCACCATCGACAACAGCATTACGCAAAGCACCTGCTCCCAATACTTCGATGTCTTCTTTTGTCTTACGACCTGCCAAGAAGTCTTTCTCTGCGTGAGCATATGATGTTGTCAATTTATTTTTAACGGCACGTACTGGATGTCCAACGACAGACGCAGAAATAACCGTATCAATATCTTTTGCTTTTAAAATTTTGTCTTTGAAGTTTTGGTGAGCATTAGATTCTTTGGCAACAGCAAAGCGAGTTCCCACTTGAACGGCTTCAGCACCAAGCATAAAGACAGCTGCTGCACCACGTCCATCACCGACACCACCAGCACCAATAACTGGAATACTAACCGCATCAACAACTTGACGCACAAGTGTCATTGTTGTCAATTTACCAATATGACCACCAGCTTCCATACCTTCAGCGATAACCGCATCTGCACCAAGTTTTTCCATACGTTTTGCAAGTGCAACACTAGGAACAACTGGAATGACAGTGATACCTGCTTCGTGAAAACGTTCCATGTATTTACCTGGATTACCAGCACCAGTTGTGACAACTTTGACCCCTTCTTCAATCACAAGATCAACAATGTCATCAACAAATGGTGACAAAAGCATAATATTAACACCAAAAGGTTTATCAGTAATTTGTTTAACCTTATCAATATTTGCTTTAACAACTTCTTTAGGGGCATTACCACCACCGATAATACCTAAACCACCAGCGTTTGAAACGGCACCAGCCAAGTCACCATCAGCAACCCAAGCCATACCTCCTTGAAAAATTGGATATTTGATATTTAATAATTCTGTAATACGTGTTTTCATGTTAAACCTTCTTAGTCTTTACCAAACAATAATTTGATAGTCAAACTATCATAATAAGAAGAGAGGGAGTAAGATAAGTTTTCGCTTACTAGCAACCTATCCCACAGCCCTTTCTACTAAATATATAGTGGAGTTAGTTTTTAATCCCAACTCCAGCCATGTCATTATTTTGTTTTTTCTTCAACGTAAGCAACCAAGTCACCTACAGTGTTAAGACCTTCTTCAGTTTCGATTTGGATATCAAATGCATCTTCAATTTCAGAAATTACTTGGAAAACATCAAGTGAGTCAGCATCAAGTTCATCGAAAGTAGTTTCCAATTTCACTTCTTCTGCTTCTTTACCAAGTTCTTCAACGATAATTTCTTGTACTTTTTCAAATACTGCCATGATTAATTTCTCCTTAATAAATATATATAATATCTCATGCTATAATGCACAAGTTTGTAACTAGATTTTAACAATTAGACTTCCCCATGTCAAACCTCCACCAAATCCTGATAGAAGAATTGTCTGAGAACCATCTAATTTGATAAGTCCCTTATCCACTGATTCTGATAAGAGAATTGGAATACTCGCCGCACTGGTATTACCATATTCCATCATATTTGCCAAAAACTTATCTCGGTCAATAGACATTTTTCGTGCCATTTTATCCAAGATGCGAATATTAGCCTGATGCAAAAGCAAATAGTCAAGATCTTCAGCTGAAACTTCAGAAGCATCAATAAGAGTCTTGATACTCTTAGCCACATCTCTGATTGCAAAATCAAAGATAGCCCTACCATCCATTTTCAAGAACTTATCATCCTCTTCTTTTTCAGAAAATGGTGAAGACAAGCCAACTTTGGCTGATGTCAAGCTAAGACCACGACTTCCATCAGTATTTAATGATTCTGCTAGGAAATGTTTTGTTTCTGTTGCTTCAAGCAAAACACCACCAGCACCATCACCAAATAAAACTGAAGTGCTTCGGTCAGACCAGTCCAGTGTTTTTGACAATGTTTCAGCACCAATGACGATACCGCGCTTATAGATACCCGATTGAATAAATTTATCCGCAGTCGAAAGAGCAAACACAAAGCCACTACATGCTGCTGTCACATCCATGGCAAAAGCATTTACAGCACCGATATTTCCTTGAATACGAGTTGCTGTTGACGGCATCAGACTATCAGGGGTAATTGTTGCAACAATGATGAAATCAATATCCACAGCTGATAAACCAGCTTTTGAAAGTAGTTGCTTGGCAACTTGCGTCCCTAAATCACTAGTTGTTTCATCTCGAGTGATATGTCGTCTTCTAATTCCCGTACGTGATGAAATCCATTCATCGCTGGTGTCCATGATTTCAGACAAATCATCGTTTGTAATCACTTGTTCAGGGGCATAGGCTGCTGCCTGAGCAATTCTTGCAAATACCATTATTACATTAACTCCTCAAGAAACTTGTGAAGATTTTTAAGCCCTCTCAAAAGAGCTTCTAGTTCTTCTTCATTCATGTCTTCCGCAATATGAGAAACCATATTTTTGTGGAATTTATGATGAAGCCTATCTAATAATCTTCCTTTTTTTGTCAAAGTTAAATGAACCACACGACGGTCCAATTTCGAACGTCGTCTTTCAATATAACCTTTTGCCTCAAGCTTATTTAAACTAGTGGTTATTGTACCGAGGGTCAACATCAACTCACGTGCAATATCACTTGGAGTCACATTAGAATTCTTACCAATAATCTCAATGGTATGCATTTCCTTTAATGAAACATCGTTGAATTGACTTGTTCGCAAACTAGTCTCTTCGATAACCTGAACACGATTAAAAATATCAACCAAATATTCATTAATTCTATTATAATCCAAGATTTCACCTCCTAAATAAACTTTGACAATCAAAGTATATCAAACATCAAAATATTTTGCAAGGTATTTCGGGTCAAACTGGAAAAATAATTTGAAAATCAAACTATTATTTACATTACTTTCCTGAAAATTTCGGACGGCGTTTTTCAGCAAAAGCACGAACACCTTCTTTGAAATCTTCCTTAAAAGCTAATTCTTCTTGAAGTTGCAATTCAAGTTTTGTATAGTCTTCCCAGCCTTCATATTGGGCTTTCCAAGACATTTCCTTGATGGCACGGTATGAATTAATTGAACCGCGAAGCAGACGTTTCGTTAACTGATTTGTCGTTCTTTCTAGTTTTTCAGATTCACAAAGACGATAAACAATGCCATATTCAAAGGCTTTTTCTGCATTTACCCCTTCACCAGTCATAGCTAACTGAACCGCACGTGTTGTTCCGATAGCGCGACTCATCAAGAAAAGTCCTCCAGCATCAGGAGCAAGACCAACACCAACAAAGGCTTGAATAAATTTGGCTTTTTCACTTGCGACCACAAAATCCGCCGCAACAGCCATATTTGCTGCTGCACCAGCAACCGCACCATCTACGCTCATAATCACTGGTTTTGGTAATTTTTTCATGGCAAAGGAAATTTTATTAACTAAACTTGCAATTTCAACTAGTGATTCGACGTTATCAGATTCAACCGCACGTTGCATCTCAGCCAAGTCCCCACCAATTGAAAAGACTTTACCAACTGCTTGAATGACCAAAATTTTCACAGAATCATCTGTTTTCACTAAGTCTAAAACCTCAAGAATTTCTTGACAAGTTGGAATATTAAAACCATTCGAAATATCTGGGCGATTCAAGGTCAAAGTTGCGACTTCTCCCTTTTCATAAATCACATTATCGAAAGACATCTACCTACCTCCATCAGATGTGATAAAAATAGTTTGATAATTTAACTATTTAGCACCAGCTATTTTAGCACATTATTCATTGATAAATCAAGAGAAAAATGGCATTTTAAGCAATTTAGTTTGACTTTTTAATATTTAAAATATCAAACTATTATATGAAAAAAGTAGGAGTAATCCTACTTTGACATCATTATTTGCTTAATTCTTCAATAACTTGTGTTAGATTGTTCACCAGACGACTTGCCTTACTTTGGTTCATATCAAATAACTGATCTTCAATCGCCCAAACCTCTAAATCGGCAGAAACACCAGCCTGAATACCTTTTTCACTATCTTCAATAACTAGCGTTTCGTCATTGTTAAAGCCAAGTTGTTTTCGTGCTTCTTGATAAATCGCGGGATGTGGTTTTCCCTTTTCAAATTCCTCACCTGATAAAATCACTGAAAAATATGCTAACAACTGAGTTTCCTCAAGAGCTTTCAAAATATCATGTTTAGTTGAGCTAGAAGCTAGCCCTAAACGGTACCCCTTTTCAAAAAGTCCTTTGACCACTTTAAAAGTATCTTCAAAAATCAAGTCTTTGTAAGGAAGCGGATGCGTTTTTTTGTAAATAGAATACTCTTTTTGCAGCTGATCAGTGTCCCATTTGTCCAAATCATCACGCAAAATGTCTGGCCAGATTTGTTTCATATTACCGCCGATAAAGAAACTAGGTGGTAAGTGCTTTATACCGATCCCTTTGTCAGTCAAAAACTTCTCGCGACGGCGATAATAAAACGTCTCGGTATCGAATAAGACACCATCCATATCAAAAATAATTGCTTTAAATTTTTCCATTCCTCTATTATACTATCTTTTTATTTGAAAAACTACTGACAAATTTTCAGAATTTTGCTATAATTGTATACAAATTTTAGAAAAGTGGAGAAGGTCATGAAAGTAATCAAATTTGGTGGTAGTTCACTGGCTTCGGCTGAACAACTAAAAAAAGTTTTGAATATTGTGAAATCTGATAACGAACGACGTTTTGTTGTTGTATCAGCACCCGGAAAACGTAACTCAGAAGATACTAAGGTAACCGATGCTCTTATTAAGTATTACAAGAACTACACCTCAGGTGATGATGTCACTGCTGCACAAGAATGGATTATTAACCGTTACCAAGCCATTGCAGATGAGCTTGGACTCAGTTCATCAATTATGAGCAAAATTGCAGGTGCGATTACAAATCTTGCGACACTTCCTATTGAATGTAACGAATTCCTATATGACACATTTCTTGCAGCTGGTGAAGATAACAACGCAAAATTTGTAGCAGAATTTTTCCGTAAAAACGGCCTCAATGCACGCTATGTTCACCCTAAAGAAGCAGGTATCATTGTTTCAAGTGAACCAGGAAATGCTCGTATTCTTCCATCAAGCTACGATAAACTCGAAGAATTACGTGATTCAGAGGAAATCCTTGTTATCCCAGGTTTCTTTGGTGTAACAGTTGATGGTCAAATCTGTACATTCTCACGTGGTGGTTCAGATATTTCAGGTTCTATCGTTGCAGCAGGTGTTAAAGCAGACTTGTACGAAAACTTTACTGATGTCGATGGTATCTTTGCAGCTCACCCAGGAGTGGTTCACAAACCTCACACAATCCAAGAATTAACATACCGTGAAATGCGTGAACTTGCTTATGCTGGATTTTCAGTGCTCCACGACGAAGCACTTATTCCTGCTTACCGCGGCAAAATTCCTCTCGTTATCAAAAATACCAACAACCCTGAACACCCAGGAACTCGAATCACACTAAAACACAGTGGACCAACTGTACCTGTTATTGGTATCGCAGCTGATGACGAATTTGCAAGTATCAACTTGTCTAAATACCTCATGAACCGCGAAGTCGGATTTGGTCGCAAAGTCCTTCAAATTCTTGAAGACCTAAATATCCGTTGGGAACACATCCCAACAGGTATCGATGACATGTCAGTCATCGTTCGCGAACGTGAACTTACACCAATCAAAGAACAAGAAATCACTTCATACTTAACTCGTGAACTTGGCGTAGATGAAGTCGATATTGAACACAATCTTTCAATCATCATGATTGTAGGTGAAGATATGAAAAATCATATTGGTGTCACAGCAACAGCAACCAAAGCTCTCTCAGATAAGCACATTAACTTGGAAATGATTTCTCAAGGATCAAGCGAAGTATCTGTCATGTTCGTTACACAAACAGAACACGAAAAACAAGCCGTTCGAGCACTTTACAAAGCCTTCTTCCGGGCAGAAGAGTAAGTAAAAAGGCCAGAATCCTCTGGTCTTTTCTTTTATGGTCTAAAATCTGAGAAATACGGTTCAATGCTTTTTAAAAAGGCTTTCTTCCCTTCAAAACGTTCCCCACGAATCACTTTTTCCAACTTTAGTCGGTCTTCTCTTCCCAATGTTCTTCGTAAACGTGCTAAGCTATCCTGATAAGCCACGTAATCTGCGACTTCAAAGAAAGATACCTGGGGCACACAGTGACTAATATCACCAATTTCTTCATAAGGCATACGATTAAATTTCCTCTTAAAGGATTCCTGATGGCGGATAATATCTTTAACATGGTTAGAAAATTTTGTTTTAAAGTAGCTATAGCGTTTGCCTTCATTAATTAAGAGGTCTGGATGTTCCTCTAAGAGTTGAAAGAAAACAATTCGACCTTCTTGAATCCAATCTTCATAATCCCAAAGTTTGACAAAATAATGACGGCGTAATTTTAAAATAATTGGTTTAACGGTTTGAAAATAACGTTCAAAATCCACTGTTTCTATCTCCTTTGTCCTTTTTTATGTTAAGGTACTCTTATTATAAAAAGGATTAGGAAAAAGGAACATGACAAAAATGTCCAAATTGATGCACAAAAAAAGGCAACTCATCTGAGTTGCTCTCCGTCTACCGCTTTTAAACTCCGCCAGTAGGACTCGAACCTACGACATCATGATTAACAGTCATGCGCTACTACCAACTGAGCTATGGCGGATAAATGCTAAGCGACTACCATATCTAACAGGGGGCAACCCCCAACTACATCAGGCGTGCTAGGGCTTAACTTCTGTGTTCGGCATGGGAACAGGTGTATCTCCTAGGCTATCGTCACTTAACTATGATTGATTATCCAATCAAAATTGAATACCTATATATTCTAACAAGAAACCGACTCGCTGTCAATATTGACTCGTTTCTTTTTTGGATAAGTCCTCGAGCTATTAGTATTAGTCCGCTACATGTGTCACCACACTTACACTTCTAACCTATCTACCTGATCATCTCTCAGGGCTCTTACTGATATAAAATCATGGGAAATCTCATCTTGAGGTGGGCTTCACACTTAGATGCTTTCAGCGTTTATCCCTTCCCTACATAGCTACCCAGCGATGCCTTTGGCAAGACAACTGGTACACCAGCGGTAAGTCCACTCTGGTCCTCTCGTACTAGGAGCAGATCCTCTCAAATTTCCTACGCCCGCGACGGATAGGGACCGAACTGTCTCACGACGTTCTGAACCCAGCTCGCGTGCCGCTTTAATGGGCGAACAGCCCAACCCTTGGGACCGACTACAGCCCCAGGATGCGACGAGCCGACATCGAGGTGCCAAACCTCCCCGTCGATGTGAACTCTTGGGGGAGATAAGCCTGTTATCCCCAGGGTAGCTTTTATCCGTTGAGCGATGGCCCTTCCATGCGGAACCACCGGATCACTAAGCCCGACTTTCGTCCCTGCTCGAGTTGTAGCTCTCGCAGTCAAGCTCCCTTATACCTTTACACTCTGCGAATGATTTCCAACCATTCTGAGGGAACCTTTGGGCGCCTCCGTTACCTTTTAGGAGGCGACCGCCCCAGTCAAACTGCCCGTCAGACACTGTCTCCGATAGGGATAACCTATCTAGGTTAGAGTAGCCATAACACAAGGGTAGTATCCCAACAACGCCTCCACCGAAACTAGCGTCCCGATTTCATAGGCTCCTACCTATCCTGTACATGTGGTACAGATACTCAATATCAAACTGCAGTAAAGCTCCATGGGGTCTTTCCGTCCTGTCGCGGGTAACCTGCATCTTCACAGGTACTAAAATTTCACCGAGTCTCTCGTTGAGACAGTGCCCAAATCATTACGCCTTTCGTGCGGGTCGGAACTTACCCGACAAGGAATTTCGCTACCTTAGGACCGTTATAGTTACGGCCGCCGTTTACTGGGGCTTCAATTCACACCTTCGCTAATGCTAAGCGCTCCTCTTAACCTTCCAGCACCGGGCAGGCGTCACCCCCTATACATCATCTTACGATTTAGCAGAGAGCTGTGTTTTTGATAAACAGTTGCTTGGGCCTATTCACTGCGGCTGACTTAAAGCCAGCGCCCCTTCTCCCGAAGTTACGGGGCCATTTTGCCGAGTTCCTTAACGAGAGTTCTCTCGCTCACCTGAGGCTACTCGCCTCGACTACCTGTGTCGGTTTGCGGTACGGGTAGAGTATAATTAACGCTAGAAGCTTTTCTTGGCAGTGTGACATCACTAACTTCGCTACTTAACTTCGCTCCCCATCACAGCTCAATGTTAGAGATATAAGCATTTGACTCATATCACACCTCACTGCTTAGACGTGCACTTCCAATCGCACGCTTTAGTTAGCCTACTGCGTCCCTCCATCACTATATACTCTAGTACAGGAATATCAACCTGTTGTCCATCGGATACACCTTTCGGTCTCTCCTTAGGTCCCGACTAACCCAGGGAGGACGAGCCTTCCCCTGGAAACCTTAGTCATACGGTGGACAGGATTCTCACCTGTCTTTCGCTACTCATACCGGCATTCTCACTTCTATGCGTTCCAGCGCTCCTCACGGTACACCTTCTTCACACATAGAACGCTCTCCTACCATACCTAAAAGGTATCCACAGCTTCGGTAATATGTTTTAGCCCCGGTACATTTTCGGCGCAGGGTCACTCGACTAGTGAGCTATTACGCACTCTTTGAATGAATAGCTGCTTCTAAGCTAACATCCTAGTTGTCTGTGCAACCCCACATCCTTTTCCACTTAACATATATTTTGGGACCTTAGCTGGTGGTCTGGGCTGTTTCCCTTTCGACTACGGATCTTAGCACTCGCAGTCTGACTGCCGATTATATCTCATTGGCATTCGGAGTTTATCTGATATTGGTAATCCGGGATGGACCCCTCAATCAAACAGTGCTCTACCTCCAAGAGACTTAACATCGACGCTAGCCCTAAAGCTATTTCGGAGAGAACCAGCTATCTCCAAGTTCGTTTGGAATTTCTCCGCTACCCACAAGTCATCCAAGCACTTTTCAACGTGCCCTGGTTCGGGCCTCCAGTGAGTTTTACCTCACCTTCACCCTGCTCATGGGTAGGTCACATGGTTTCGGGTCTACGACATGATACTAATGCGCCCTATTAAGACTCGGTTTCCCTACGGCTCCGTCTCTTCAACTTAACCTCGCATCATATCGTAACTCGCCGGTTCATTCTACAAAAGGCACGCTCTCACCCATTAACGGGCTCGAACTTGTTGTAGGCACACGGTTTCAGGTTCTATTTCACTCCCCTCCCGGGGTGCTTTTCACCTTTCCCTCACGGTACTGGTTCACTATCGGTCACTAGAGAGTATTTAGGGTTAGGAGATGGTCCTCCCAGATTCCGACGAGATTTCTCGTGTCTCGCCGTACTCAGGATACTGCTAGGGTTAAAGACTATTTCGAATACGAGGCTGTTACTCTCTTTGGCTTACCTTCCCAGGTAATTCTTCTATAATCTTGTCGTCCCACGTCGCAGTCCTACAACCCCGATGTGTAAACACATCGGTTTGCCCTCTTACCATTTCGCTCGCCGCTACTAAGGCAATCGCGTTTGCTTTCTCTTCCTGCAGCTACTTAGATGTTTCAGTTCACTGCGTCTTCCTCTTCATTACCTTAACAGTAATGAGTGACATGCATTACATGCCGGGTTCCCCCATTCGGACATCTCTGGATCAATGTTTACTTACAACTCCCCAAAGCATTTCGTCGTTAGTCACGTCCTTCATCGGCTTCTAGTGCCAAGGCATCCACCGTGCGCCCTTATTAACTTAACCTTATTTTGGTCTGTTGACCTTAAACTCATTAAATCACAGCGTTTCGGTTTATTTCTTGTTACTATCTACAATTCAATTTCTTGAATCGTGGAATTTGATATAGATATTCAATTTTCAATGGACAATCTTTTGAATCTTTCGATTCAATGGAGCCTAGCGGGATCGAACCGCTGACCTCCTGCGTGCAAAGCAGGCGCTCTCCCAGCTGAGCTAAGGCCCCACAAGACCTCTCAAAACTAAACAATACTCCAAACGTGCTTCCGTTTATCCTTAGAAAGGAGGTGATCCAGCCGCACCTTCCGATACGGCTACCTTGTTACGACTTCACCCCAATCATCTATCCCACCTTAGGCGGCTGGCTCCTAAAAGGTTACCTCACCGACTTCGGGTGTTACAAACTCTCGTGGTGTGACGGGCGGTGTGTACAAGGCCCGGGAACGTATTCACCGCGGCGTGCTGATCCGCGATTACTAGCGATTCCGACTTCATGTAGGCGAGTTGCAGCCTACAATCCGAACTGAGATTGGCTTTAAGAGATTTGCTTGCCGTCACCGACTCGCGACTCGTTGTACCAACCATTGTAGCACGTGTGTAGCCCAGGTCATAAGGGGCATGATGATTTGACGTCATCCCCACCTTCCTCCGGTTTATTACCGGCAGTCTCGCTAGAGTGCCCAACTTAATGATGGCAACTAACAATAGGGGTTGCGCTCGTTGCGGGACTTAACCCAACATCTCACGACACGAGCTGACGACAACCATGCACCACCTGTCACCGATGTTCCGAAGAAACTTCCTATCTCTAGGAATAGCATCGGGATGTCAAGACCTGGTAAGGTTCTTCGCGTTGCTTCGAATTAAACCACATGCTCCACCGCTTGTGCGGGCCCCCGTCAATTCCTTTGAGTTTCAACCTTGCGGTCGTACTCCCCAGGCGGAGTGCTTAATGCGTTAGCTGCGGCACTAAGCCCCGGAAAGGGCCTAACACCTAGCACTCATCGTTTACGGCGTGGACTACCAGGGTATCTAATCCTGTTTGCTCCCCACGCTTTCGAGCCTCAGCGTCAGTTACAGACCAGAGAGCCGCTTTCGCCACCGGTGTTCCTCCATATATCTACGCATTTCACCGCTACACATGGAATTCCACTCTCCCCTTCTGCACTCAAGTCTAACAGTTTCCAAAGCGAACAATGGTTAAGCCACTGCCTTTAACTTCAGACTTATTAAACCGCCTGCGCTCGCTTTACGCCCAATAAATCCGGACAACGCTCGGGACCTACGTATTACCGCGGCTGCTGGCACGTAGTTAGCCGTCCCTTTCTGGTAAGTTACCGTCACTGTGTGAACTTTCCACTCTCACACACGTTCTTCTCTTACAACAGAGCTTTACGATCCGAAAACCTTCTTCACTCACGCGGCGTTGCTCGGTCAGGGTTGCCCCCATTGCCGAAGATTCCCTACTGCTGCCTCCCGTAGGAGTCTGGGCCGTGTCTCAGTCCCAGTGTGGCCGATCACCCTCTCAGGTCGGCTATGTATCGTCGCCTTGGTGAGCCGTTACCTCACCAACTAGCTAATACAACGCAGGTCCATCTACTAGTGAAGCAATTGCTCCTTTCAAGCATCTAACATGGGTTAAATGCTGTTATGCGGTATTAGCTATCGTTTCCAATAGTTATCCCCCGCTAGTAGGCAGGTTACCTACGCGTTACTCACCCGTTCGCAACTCTTCCAACTTTAGCAAGCTAAAGTCTTCAGCGTTCTACTTGCATGTATTAGGCACGCCGCCAGCGTTCGTCCTGAGCCAGGATCAAACTCTCATTTAATCTTGTTCTCATTCTGTCACTGACAGATTTATCGTTTTTGACAGGTTACTTCCGTAACCCGCACGTTTGGTTCGTATTGTTCAGTTTTCAAAGGTCTTTGTCTCATCAGAGACAACTTCTATATTCTATCAAATTTGAAACTCGTTGTCAATACCTTTTTTCAAGAAATTTTCAAGTTTGTTTCAAACTTGTTTCCGTCGTCCTCTCGAACAACAGCTATATTAGTATACTAAATTTACTACAACGTGTCAACGCTTTTATGAAACTTTTTTCAGTTTTTTTCAATTTGCCATCAGAACCCTCTGAAATCGCTCAATTCAGCAGTAATTGACTTCGTGTACATTCTAATACTTCTTCTCTTATAATGCAACTAAATTGACTTTTAGGAACCTTTAAACGCAAAAAAGAGGGCTCTTTGCCCTCTTTATAATTATGATAATGCTTTTTTATATTCTTCAGCTTCAGCTTCAGTAGAAAGTACAAAGTGACCTGGTGTAATTTCACGCATTTCACGTTCTTGACCATCAAGTTCTGCACTTGGATCATAAACTTGATGCACGCGTTCACGTTCAGATTCTGGATCTGGTTCTGGAATTGCAGACAATAAACTCTTAGTGTATGGGTGAATTGGGTTATTGTAAACATCTTCAGATGTTCCAATTTCAAGCATTTTACCCCAGTGCATTACACCAATACGATCTGAAATGTATTTGACCATTGACAAATCGTGAGCGATGAAGAGATAAGTCAAGCCTTTTTCGCGTTGAAGTTTTTGCATCAAGTTAACAACTTGAGCTTGAATAGACACGTCAAGCGCAGAAATTGGTTCATCAGCAATAATGAATTTTGGTTGTACAGCAAGAGCACGTGCAATACCAATACGTTGACGTTGACCACCAGAGAATTCGTGTGGGTAACGAGTCATGTGATCTTTGTTCAAACCTACTAGAGAAAGTAATTCTTGAACTTTTTCATCACGCTCTTCTTTACTATTAACAAGTTTGTGAATATCAAGACCTTCGGCAACGATGTCACGGATTTTCATACGTCCATTAAGACTTGCTTGTGGGTCTTGGAAAATCATTTGCACATTTTTACGGAATTCATGCAATTCTTTACCTTTAAGGTTAGAAACTGTTTCTCCATTAAAGTCGATTTCACCATCACTAATATCGTAAAGTTTTAAGATAGCACGTCCAACAGTTGTTTTACCAGAACCTGATTCACCAACTAAACCAAAGACTTCACCTTCATAGATATCGAAGCTGACGTTGTTGATGGCTTTTACTTCATTCTTTTTGCCTTCGTTGAAAGTCAAAGAGACATTTTTAAGTTCAACAAGCTTTTTTCTATTTTCAGTCATTAAGCTTTTCTCCCTTCAAGTTCTTTCCATTTTGCCCAACGTTTTTGAATTGGTAATGGTGGTGTTACTTTAGGTGCACGCTCATCCAGCAACCAAGTTGCAGCAAAGTGAGTATCACTAACTTTAAACATTGGTGGTTCTTCTTCGTAATCGATATCCAAAGCGAATTCGTTACGTGGTGCAAAAGCATCACCTTTTGGTGGGTTAAGAAGATCTGGTGGTGTACCTGGGATTGATTGTAAGCTACCAGCTTCTGTGTCAGTTGTTGGCATTGAGTTCAACAAGCCCCAAGTATATGGGTGTTGCGGATTGTAGAAGACTTCGTCAACTGTTCCATATTCAATAACTTTACCAGCATACATAACTGCAACACGGTCAGCCATACCAGCAACGACACCAAGGTCGTGGGTGATAAAGATGATTGATGAACCACGTTCTTTTTGAATTTTTTTCATCAAGTTAAGAATTTGAGCTTGAATAGTAACATCCAAGGCAGTTGTTGGTTCGTCAGCAATTAAGACATCTGGGTTAGCAGCAAGTGCGATTGCAATAACAGCACGTTGACGCATACCACCAGACCATTGGTGTGGGTAATCGTTGATATGTTCTTCCGCATTTGGAATACCAACATTTTTCATTAAATCTAGCGCACGATTCCAAGCTTCTTGTTTTGAAACTTTTTCGTGGATCATGATTGGTTCAGCAATTTGTTGACCAATTTTCATTGTTGGGTCTAGACTTGTCATTGGATCTTGGAAGATCATTGCGATTTCATTTCCACGAACTTTGATCCATTCGTCTTCTTTTAATTCAGTAAGTTTTTTACCTTTAAAATCGATATCACCTGTAATAGTAGCATTTGAGGCAGATAACCCCATTAATGTTTTAGTTGTTACAGATTTACCTGATCCAGATTCACCTACGATAGCAAGTGTTTCGCCTTTCTTCAAGTCAAAGTTGACGTCGCGAATGGCTTTAATTTCTCCAGCGTAGGTTTGGAAATCTACATGGAGGTTTTTAACTTGTAAAATTGTTTCTTCACTCATATTTTTTCCTCCTAACGATCACCAGATTTTGGATCAAATGCATCACGAAGACCGTCACCTAACAAGATGAAAGCAAGTGAGATTAATACCAAAGCAAGGGCTGGTAGAGTTACTTGATAAGGGTAGTATTGTAAGTATTCTTGAGCATCAGTAATCAATGAACCAAGTGACGCTGTTGGTGGTTTTACCCCAAGGTTAATAGCTGAAAGCACAGCTTCATACATGATGGCACTTGGAACTGTCATCATAATTTGAACAATAATAATCCCTGAAATATTTGGAAGGATGTGTTTAAATGCGATTTTAGGAGCACTTTCACCCAATGAACGAGCAGCAAGAACAAACTCTTGTTCGCGGTAAGAAAGTGTTAAGTTACGTACTTGACGAGCCATTGATGTCCATCCAACGATAGCAATTGAAATAATGATTGATGTAACACCATTACCAAGCAAAAGACCAAGCATTGTAACGATAACCAAGTTAGGAATTGATGAAATAACTTCGATAATACGTTGCATAACCATGTCGACACGTCCGCCAACATAACCTGAAATCAAACCATAAGTTACCCCAATCAAAAGGTCAATCAATGTTGCAACGATAGCAATAAGAAGTGAGATACGCACACCTACGATGATACGTTTGGCAACACTACGACCTAGGTTATCAGTACCAAGGATAAATTTTTTACCTTCTGGAACACCTTGGTCTGCATAAGCATCGTTAGCTTCAGTATTACCAGAATAAGTAATTTTACCGTTCCAGAATGGAAGGTTGTCACTAAGTTTTGGTGGAAGGTTACGGTAAGTTGTAACTTCTTTTGTATTGAAAGCATTAGCGTCATCACGTGGTACCAAAACTACTGAAATCATTGAGAATACGAGTAAAATTCCCAAGAACCACATTGAAATAACAGCTAATTTATTTTTCTTCAAACGGCGCCATGCATCTTGCATAAAAGAAAGAGCAGGCTTTTCAATTTTTTCTTGTGAGCTGGCTGAACCAACACCAACAAGCTTAAATTCTCTTGTTTTTTCTGCCATGAATAGTCTCCTTATTGCAAGCGTACACGTGGATCAACAATACTTGTTGCAATATCTGTTACCAAGATAGCAACCATCAACATCATTGCATAAACGATTGTTGTTCCCATAATTACTGGATAGTCTTTAGCTGGGATTGATGTTACAAATTGTTGACCAATTCCTGGAATTGAGAAAATTTGTTCAATCAAAGCTGAACCTGTTAGCAAGTTTGCTGCCATAGGACCAACCAAAGTCAAAACTGGAATCATTGAGTTACGGTACGCGTGTTTACGTGTCACTTGACGTTTATTCAAACCTTTAGCAGTTGCTAATTGAATGTAATCAGAACTCAATGTTTCAATCATTTGTCCACGGAAGAAACGTGTTACTTGAGCAAAGACTGGGATTGCTAAGGCAATAGATGGCATGATTGTTTGTTCAAATGAGCCCCATCCTGCAAGTGGGAACAAGCTCCATTTGAAACCAAGAGTAACCAATAAGAAAAGACCGATAATGAATGATGGTACTGAAATACCAAGTGTAGAAATAACACTAAGTACACCATCAATCCAGTTATTTTTATTACGTGCTGATGCAGCACCAACCGCAAGACCAGCAAGAAGACCAACGATTAGGGCTTGAACACCAAGTTGAATTGAAACACCCAAGCGTTGTGAAATCAAACGACCGACTGGTTGGTTGATTGATTGGTAACTTGTACCAAAATCACCATGGAGAATATTCCATAGATATGTAAGATATTGTTGCCAAACCGGTTTATCCAACCCATATTGTTTGTTCATTAAAGCAATCATCTCATCAGTTAATTTTGGGTTATTGTAAGGTGTCCCAGGCATAACTTGCATGAGGAAAAACGACAGGGTAACAACTACCCAGAGTGTTACAAGAAGAATAGCAACACGTTTAAGAATGTATTTTACCATAATATTTCCTTCTCTTATTTGCTTTTGTTGGCAGGGGAAAAGTTTTACCTGTCAACAAAAGCAAGAATTGGCCGCAACCAATTCTTGCCCATTATTCATACTTATTAAAGATTATTTGTCTTTATAGGCATATGTAAAGTCAACTTGCAAACCAGTTGAGTTACGAACAAGACCTTTGATTGATGGATTTTGAAGTGCTTTTGTGTTACGGAAGTAAAGTGGGTTATAGTGTGCATTATCATAAAGTGCTTTTTCAGCAGCTTTATAATCATCTGCAGCAGCTACTGGATCCAAAGCATCTGTAGTCAATGCTTTTTGGTAGGCTGCATCATATGTCGCATCGCTAAACTTACCGTAGTTGTAGGCTGAATCAGATGTAAACAATCCATAGAATGTAGATCCTTCTGGATAGTCACCACCCCAAAGTGATAGAACAACATCAAAGTTTTGTGTTTTAGAATCTTGCAATCGTTGTTTGAATGTTACGAATTTTTCTTCTACTTTTAATCCTGGAAGAACATCTTCCCATGTTTGTTTGATGTAGTCTACTGACGCTTTGGCAACTGGTGTATCAGAATCAGCTGTAATTGTCAATTTAACTGATTTTTCACCGATTTCAGCAAGACCTTCTTTGAAAAGTTTTGCTGCTTGTTTTGCATCATAAGTGTAATCTTGTGATACGTATTTAGATAAATCAGTACCATCTTCTAAGGTTTCAAGTCCTGTTGGAACAAGAGCCGTTGCTGCTTTTGAACCAGTATCGATAGCTGCTTTAACAACACCTTCACGATTTGTTGCAAGGTTAAGTGCTTGACGAATCTTAGTATTAGCTAAAGCTTTAACAGAACCTGTTTCGTTGTAAACGAGGTATGCAGATGTTGCTTCTGGAGCATCCACAACATCTTTGTTGCTTTTATTTGCTTTATAAATTGCTTCTGTACCAGAGATGTTTGCTGTATCAAGCTCACCATCTTTATACATTTGCACGGCAGTATCAGGTTTTTTAACAGCTTGGACGTTAACTTTCTTCAATTTAACGTTTTTAGCGTCCCAATAGTATTTGTTTTTCACAAGTGTGAATGAACCATTAGAACCATTCCAATTTTTAACTGTGTATGGACCTGAATAAAGTGCTTTTTCAGAAGTTGTAGCGAAGTCACTTCCTGCTTTTTCCACAAAGGCTTTGTTTTGAGGAACGAAGTTAGCAAATGTCAAAAGACTCATAAATTGTGGAGATGGACTAGATAATGTAAAGATTACTTTATTACCGTCTGCTTTAACTCCCAATTCATCAACGCTCTTAGTACCATTGATAACTTCTGCAGCATTTAAAACATGCGCATCTGATGCAAGGTAAGCATACTCTGAAGCAGTCGCTGGATCAACAATACGTTGCCATGTATAAACAAAGTCATCTGCCGTTAAATCACTACCGTCAGACCATTTAAGACCATCACGTAATGTGGCAGTATATGTTAAACCATCTTCAGATACTTCTACTTTCTCAGCCAAATCAGGTTTTAATTCACCGTCTTCGTTACGACGAAGTAAGTTACTACCTGAGTTACCGATAGCAATTGAAGAATAAGTATCTGTAACTTTCGAAATGTCCAAAGTGCTAATTTCAGTCGGAGTGTACCAATTGATCTCATCAGTTTTTGAAGAAGTTGATGAGCTTTTACCTCCACAAGCTGCCAAAACAGCTGTTGAGACTAAGGCTACAGCCCCAAGACCGACGCGTTTCCATGTTTTACCATTTAGTGACATGTGACGCCCTCCTAGTTGTTCTCTCTAAATTATATTATTTGACAAATAAAATTATAGCATAAAGTTTCCTTAAAGAAAATAGTTTTTTCTGAAGAGAATAGTTTTTTCTGAATTTTTTGTCAGATTTTCTGACACACTGAAAGTAAGCGATTAATATGATATAATCATATTATCTAATTTTTTAACAAAGGATGGAACAATGAAGAAAGTTTTTGCTGTTTTGGCCCTACTCTTGGCCTTCATTGGAAACAAAGTTGCTGCTGATGATACCTTTGATGTAGCAGCTAAACACGCTATCGCTGTTGAAGCTTCTACTGGTAAAGTATTATATGAAAAAGATGCAACTACACCTGATGGTATTGCTTCAATGACAAAAATATTAACGGTTTACTTAACTTACAAAGAAATCGACAAAGGGAATCTAAGTTGGGATACTAAAGTTCCTATATCTGATTATGCTTATGATTTAACAGCTAATTCGGATGCTAGTAACGTTCCTATGGAAGCACGCGAATATACTGTGGAGCAATTAGTTAATGCTGCCATGGTAGCTAGTGCTAATAGTGCTGCGATTGCCCTTGCAGAAAAAATCGGCGGTACCGAAAGTAAGTTTGTTGATATGATGCAAACTCAACTCCAAGAATGGGGAATCAATGATGCTAAATTATTTAATGCTTCTGGTCTTAACAATAGTTACCTAGGTGATAACATTTACCCAGGTTCTAGTTCAACTGATGAAAATACCCTAAGCGCTCGTGATGTTGCCATCATTGCCCAACACTTAATCACCGAGTACCCAGATGTGCTTAAAATTAGTAACCAAACAACTGCTGACTTTGATGGTTCTACAATGAACACTTATAATTACATGCTCAAAGGAATGCCTTACGAACGTGATGGTGTTGATGGTCTAAAAACCGGTACAACTGAACTTGCTGGTGCTTCATTTGTTGCGACTTCTACAGAAAACGGCATGCGCATTATCTCCGTTGTCATGAATGCCGATGGTTGGCAAGAAAATGAATTTGCTCGTTTTGAAGCTACTAATGCCCTTCTTGATTACGTTAAATCAAATTACGAAATGACAACTCTTGTTGATGCTGGCGAATCAACTAAAAATAGCAAAGCAAAAGTTATCGATGGAAAAGAAAAGACTGTACCTGCAGTTGCTTCTCAAGAATTAAAGGTTGTTCATCGTATTGGTACTGATGCTTCTGTAAAATTCTCAACAAAAGTCAAAGGATACGAAGCTACTATTAATAAAGGTGATAAAGTTGGTTCTTTCATTTATGATGATAAACAAATCGTCGGAACTGGCTATCTAGACTCTAAACCAAGCGTACCAGCACTTGCTAAGAAAGAGGTAAAAAAAAGCATTTTTCTTAAAGTCTGGTGGAACCACTTCGTCACTTACGTTAACGAAAAACTATAAAAACTACCATTACTTTTCCTATTATATATAGAAAAAAAGAGACAAGTTTAAAAACTTGTCTCTTTTAAGTTATCCAACAGAACCTTCCATTTCATAACTAATCAAACGATTAAGTTCAACAGCATATTCCATTGGGAGTTCTTTTGTAAATGGTTCTACAAATCCCATGACAATCATCTCTGTTGCTTCTTGTTCAGAAAGGCCACGACTCATGAGATAATAGAGTTGTTCTTCTGAGATTTTTGAAACTTTAGCTTCATGTTCAAGCGCAACTTGTGAATTGTGAATTTCGTTAAATGGAATGGTATCGGAACTTGAAATGTCATCCATCAAAATCGTATCACATTCAATGTGACTAACTGATTTCTTAGAATTTTTATTAAAAGTCACTTGACCACGATAGTCAACTTTTCCGCCACCTTTAGCAATTGATTTTGAAACAATTGACGATGAGGTATGCGGTGCATTGTGAATCATCTTAGCACCCGTATCTTGGTGTTGCCCTTTATTAGCAAAGGCAATTGAGAGCATTGTCCCACGCGCACCTTCGCCATCAAGATAAACAGATGGATACTTCATTGTTGTTTTGGCACCAAGGTTACCATCAATCCATTCTACCGTAGCATTTTTCTTAGCCGTGGCACGTTTAGTTACCAAGTTATAGACATTATCTGACCAGTTCTGAATAGTAGAATAACGCATATAACTACCTTCAAGAGCAAAAATCTCAACAATGGCTGCGTGAAGACTTGCTGATGAATAGTTTGGTGCGGTACAGCCTTCTACATAGTGAACGCTTGCCCCTTCATCAACAATAATCAAAGTACGTTCAAATTGTCCCATCGCTTCGTTGTTAATACGGAAATAAGTTTGCAAAGGAATATCAACTTTGACACCTTTTGGGACGTAAATGAAGGTACCACCTGACCAGAAAGCTGAGTTTAAAGCAGCTAATTTGTTATCCGTTGGTGGGACTAATTTAGAGAAATATTTTTTGAAAAGCTCTGGGTATTCTTTTAGTGCAGAATCTGTATCCGTAAATACAATTCCTAGCTTGTCATACTCATCTTTCATGTTGTGGTAAACCACTTCAGATTCATACTGAGCTGAAGCACCAGCGAGATAAGCTCGTTCGGCTTCTGGAATACCGATGCGTTCAAAAGTTTCTTTGATTTTATCTGGAACATCATCCCATGAACGGGCAGGTTTATCAGATGCTTTTTGATAGTAAGTAATCTCATCAAAATCAATATCTGACAAATCTGGTCCCCAATCTTGCATTGGCATTTTATTAAAAATTTCCAATGATTTCAAGCGAAATTCCAGCATCCATTCTGGCTCACCTTTTTCAGCAGATAATTCACGAACAACATCTTCACTGATTCCTTTTCCTGTTGAAAAGACTGGTGTCACGTCATCGTGGAAGCCATATTGATACTCACCAATATCAATTGGTTTTGGCGTTACTTTTTCATTTTTTTCAGGCATCTAATTACCTTTCTGTATTTTTACTATCGTTTTCAATAGCTTTTTTTAAGGCGTTCCAGGCAAGAGTTGAACATTTAATACGTTGTGGAAATTTTGAAACTCCTGCCAAAAAACTTGCCTCACCTAATCTTTTTTGGGCATCGTCTTTTTCACCTTGAACCATTTTTGAAAAAATCTCAGCTAGTTCAAGAGCTTCTTCTTTCGTCTTGCCAACAACAGCATCAGTCATCATACTTGATGAAGCTGTTGAAATGGTACATCCATCACCAGCAAATGCAATGTCAGAAATGCGATCACCGTCGAATTTGACTGATAGTGAAATCACATCACCACAAGTTGGATTGTTAAGATTAACTTGATCAACATCTTCCAATTTGCCATGATGATGCGGATTTTTTGAGTGATCTGAAACAACTGCCATATAAAGACTATCTAATCTAGAAAGTGCCATTGAAAAACTCCTTTGTTTTAAGAATTGCTTCTATTAGTTTATCACAATCTTCTTTCGTATTATAGATATAAAAACTTGCGCGCACTGCCGAATGAATTCCAAGATAATTAATCAAAGGTTGTGCACAGTGATGTCCTGCTCGCACAGCAACACCTTCATAATCAAGTGCTGTTGCCACATCATGTGGATGCAATCCATCAATATTAAATGAAATGACTCCCATGTGCTGACTAGGGTCTTGTGGACCGTAAACTGTTACTCCTTCGATGGCTTGTAGTTTAGGTAAAACATAATCAACCAGTTCTTGCTCATGCGCATGAACATTATCTAAACCAAGATCATCCAAATACTCAATAGCCGCGCCTAAAGCAATAGCACCAGCAATATTTGGTGTCCCGGCTTCGAATTTCCAAGGCAATTCTGTCCAAGTGGCTTCTTGTTCGTAAACGAAGTCGATCATTTCCCCACCAAATTCAACTGGTGACATTTGATTGAGCAATTCTTCTTTACCATAAAGCACACCAATGCCTGTTGGTCCAAGCATTTTATGTCCTGAGAAAGCAAAGAAATCACAATCCAAATCTTGAACATCGATTGTCATATGCGGAGCAGACTGCGCACCGTCAACCACCATATAAGCACCAACTTCATGAGCTAATTTGGCAATTTCTTTAACAGGTTGCACTGAGCCTAAAACATTTGAAACATGGGCAATGCTTACAAATTTTGTTTTGCTTGAAAGTTTGCTACGCAAATCTTCCATATCCAGCTGACCATCTTTTAAATAAACATAAACCAATTTTGCACCAGTCTTATGGCAAACTTGTTGCCAAGGAACGACATTCGCATGATGTTCTAAAACCGAAATAAGCACTTCATCGTCTTTTTG
Organism: Streptococcus ruminicola; assembly: GCF_011387195.1. Taxonomy (NCBI): domain Bacteria; kingdom Bacillati; phylum Bacillota; class Bacilli; order Lactobacillales; family Streptococcaceae; genus Streptococcus; species Streptococcus ruminicola. The sequence continues at coordinate 1,185,082 of NZ_CP046919.1, read as the reverse complement.
AAGAACATCTTGGGCAAACTGCGCAACCCAGTTAAGTCCAGTTGTTGTTCCACGTGTAAATAACACTTCTTTTGTTGACTTAGCATTAATGAACTGACGTGCTTTTTCACGACTGGCTTCATAAGCAGCTGTTGCACGTTCAGCAAGGGTATGAACACCGCGGTGCACATTGGCATTGATAGTATGATAATACTGATTGAGCGCATCAAGTACTTTTTGTGGTTTCTGAGTTGTTGCCGCATTGTCTAGATAAACCAGAGGTTCATCATTGACAACTTGGTCAAGGATGCAAAAGTCTTGAGCGATTTTATGAGCGTCTAATTTTGTCATATTAGCGTTGCTCCAACTTACTGTCAAGCACAGCAATCATTTCATCACGCACTTCTTTGACAGGAATTTCAGTGATAACAGTACCTAAGAAACCACGAATAACTAGGCGTTCTGCTGTTTCCTTGTCAATACCACGACTCATGAGATAATACATATCTTCTGGGTCAACTTGTCCGATTGAAGCGGCGTGACCAGCTGTCACATCATTTTCATCAATCAATAGGATTGGGTTGGCATCTGAACGAGCTTTGTCTGAAAGCATCAGAACACGACTTTCTTGTTGAGCGTCCGCTCCCTTAGCACCTTTTACAATGTGACCAACACCATTAAAAGTCAATGTTCCGCGTTCAAGAATGACACCGTGTTGTAAAATGTGTCCGACTGAATGGCAACCGTAGTTTGTCACGCGCGTATCCACACCTTGAACTTGACGACCAGATGAAGCGGCAACCACTTTAAGATTAGCTTGGCTACCATCTCCGTACAAGTCTGAATCAAAATCAGCAATCACATTGCCTTCATTCATGATGCCGATTGCCCAGTCCACCACAGCATCTTTACCATGATGAGCACGACGGCTAATATAAGTTGTCACGTTATTTCCAAGACGGTCGATAGCAGAAAACTTTACTTGACTGCCATCTAAAGCAATAACTTCAACAGAGATATTTGCTGTTGCTTTAGCATCGCCTTCACCGATTGATTCAAAACGTTCTAGATAACTGATGTGACTATTTTTTCCTACAATAATAAGGACGTGTTTATTAAATGGAACATCACTAGCCTTATCTTGGAAAAAGAGACCTTCGATTGGCTCTTCAATGTCCACATTATCTGGAACATAAAGCACAGCAGCACTGTTAAAGTAAGCTGTATGATAAGCAGCTAACTTGTCTTCCAAGTCACCACGCGCTTTACCAAAATATTTTTCAATCACTTCTGGAATTTCTTCCAAAGCGCTATAAAAATCTGTAAAAATAACACCTTTTGACATCAAGTCAACAGGTAATTGTTCAAGGACAGTTTGTGTTCCAACCTGAACAAGTTTTGGATTATCTCCAAGCGCTGTAAAATCAGGGACATTAGCCAAAGCCACATCCTCTGAAATACTTCCATCACCCAAGTTCCAACGGTGAAATTTTACACGGTTGACTTCTGGTAATGGCAATTTATCTATATGATCAAAAGCAGCTAAGCGTCGCTCTTGCAACCACAAAGGTTCTGCTTTTGCTTGTGAAAAATTTAAAACTGATTCTTTCGTCATAATTTGATGTTTACTCCTTTTTATATCCAACATACGAGTATCATCTACTATAATAGTAGACTTGACATCATCAATTACACTTCTTCTTCGTATTTAATTCCAAGTTCTTCGGCAATTTTCGCATAACCTTCTTTTTCAAGACGAGCAGCAAGTTCTGCACCACCTGTAAGAACAACACGACCATCCATCATAATATGAACAACATCTGGTGTGATGTAGTTAAGAAGTCGTTGATAGTGAGTGATAATCATTGCTCCAAAGTCATTTCCACGCATAGCGTTAACACCTTTTGAAACAACTTTCAAAGCATCGATATCAAGACCTGAATCGATTTCATCAAGAAGAGCAAATTTAGGTTCAAGCATCAACAATTGAAGAATTTCATTACGTTTTTTCTCACCACCTGAGAAACCTTCGTTAAGGTAACGTTCTGCCATTTCTTCTTTCATGCCAAGAAATTCCATCTTTTCATCCAATTTTGTGATAAAATCCATAACAGAAATTTTTTCGTCATCTTCTTTTCCAGCATTCATAGCTGCACGAATAAATTCAGCATTTGTAATACCTGGAATTTCAGATGGGTATTGCATGGCAAGGAATAAACCAAGGCGAGCGCGTTCATCGACTTCAAAGTCGAGAATATTTTCGCCATCTAGTAAAATTTCACCCTGAGTAACCTCGTAATTTGGATTACCCATGATAGCAGCTGAAAGCGTTGACTTACCAGTTCCATTAGGACCCATAATCGCAGCAATCTCTCCAGTCTTAAGGGTTAAATTGACACCCTTAAGAATTTCTTTATCTTCAATTGAAACATGAAGATCTTTTATTTCAAGTACAGACATGTGTACGTTCCTCCAATTTATCAAATGCGGCAGTAACTTTTTTCTGAAAATTACCGCAGTTCTATAGGGTTACTAATCATTATATCAAAAAAAAGCCATAATAGGCTTTCCATTTACTTATTATTTTTGCGATTTTTCCATTTTAACATTGTCGCTTGGCGATAATCGCTATTTCCGATAAATTTAAGGGTATCGAAGAGTGGTGTTCGACCAACGCCCCAAATTTCAAGTCCTTCAATAAAGACTTCTAGGGCAAAGGCTAAACCAATCATCAAAAGGACACCACCTAAACGGCTTGAAACATTTAGCAAGAGTGCGATAAGTGAGAAAAGAATCGCAATTCCATAAACGACCAAAACAGCTCCACGGTGTGTAAACCCCATAGCTAACAAACGGTGATGCAAATGCATCTTGTCTGCTTCTGTCGCTGGACGCCCTGATAATTTACGGCGAATAATCGCAACAGTTGTATCCAAAATCGGAACACCAAGAATAATAACTGGTGTCACCACTGCAACAGCAGTCGAATTTTTCAACCCTTGAAGAGATAGCACACCAATCATAAATCCTATGAAAAGAGCTCCGGTATCTCCCAAGTATATAATAGCTGGATTGTAATTATAAGGGAAAAATCCTGCAATACAAGCAATCAATAATAAGATTGTCAAAGTCAAGTAAAAGTCGGTCTGTGGCAAGAAGAAATAAGATACCAAAGCCATTGTAATCAAGCTAATGATAGAAACACCACTCACCAGACCATCTAAGCCATCAATCAAATTCATGGCGTTTGTAATTGAAATAATCCAAAAAACCGTCAAAAAGAAAGTGACTACTGAATTGAATTGCAATAATGGTCCGCCGAAAGGAATTTTAAAACTATCAAAACGGAAATCCGTAAAGGCCCAAACAATGATAGCTCCTAAAATAATCCCTGCCATTTTTGTTTTTGGCTTCAATTCATAAATATCATCGATAAAACCAGTCGCTGTAATGATAAATCCACCAATAACAACTGGCAAAATATAATCAAAATAAGAAATCGTCCAAATCGGTTGTTTCAAAACCATTGGCATAAAAATCAAAGATGACATTAAAAAGGCTAAGAAAATCGCCAACCCACCACTACTTGGCATTGGGACTTCATTAACACGACGAGCATTTGGATTGTCAACGGCACCAACACGAAAAGCAATAAAACGAACAATTGGCGTCAAGAAAAGTGATAATAAAAACGCGCCAATTAAAACTAAAACATATTCAATTGTAAAGGGTGCCATACTATACCAACTCAATCATTTTTAATTTTTCGACGGCATCATCCGTCAATAATTCAACCGCATGCTCTTGTAAATAAGCACGAGTTTTTGTACCAGCGCCAGCGTATTCTAACATACGGGCATACATCAAATTTGCATAATAAGATGGGTGATTTTGCAAATCAATGAGAACTGTCATGTAGTAAGCCCCATCCATCTTATAAAGCTCTGAAGCTTCAACTGGAAAATCAATAGCCTTAGCAAAAGCAACAGTAGCTTCTAAGCTTGGAAAATCCAAGACATAGTGAACATAATCTGATGGATTCACATCTTCTTCCGGTTCAGTTTCAGCTTGTTGGGCATGTTCTGTCAGAACATCTTCAACAGCACCTTCCATCATTTCTTCAATCTTACCTAATTTTTCGTGAGCTTCCGTGTCGCCTTTAGACAACATTGTCTGCTCTAAAGTCTTGAAAAATTCCTCAGGTGACATGTTTGAAACATCATCAAAAGCTGCTAAATCTTCAAAGTTTATATCTTTATTGATTTCAGATTTGGTAACAAAGACATCAATGCGGTCTTTACGTGGTGTCACACGGAAACTAAGCATGCCACTGTCTTTGAAATTATCTGGTAAATCCAATTCATCCATTACTGAATAGAAGAACTCTTCTGTCTTTTCTTGTGGAATCAAGAAGTCTTTCAACTCCATTCCGCGTTCTTCTAAATCTTCCATACTAATCGTTATTTTTAGCGTTGTCTCGCTAATCTGTTTCATTTCCATACTATATACCTCGCACGAGTAGTCATTTTATTATACAAGAAAAGTCTTGTTTTTTCAATTTTTACGTAACAAAAAGCAGCCCTGACAAGGGCTGCTGGCTTTTTTAAAAGATAAATTTGGCAATGCTATATAGAATAAGAATTGTTCCCAAAACGATACGATATTTACCAAAAATAGTGAAATCGTGTTTCTTAACATAATCAGTCAAGAAGCGGATAACGTATAGACTGACAAGGAAAGCTGTAACGCTTGCCACCATCAAAATCAAGAATTGGCTAAAGTTTAGAACATTTCCGTCTAAGAAGAACTTAACAGCTTTCAAACCACTGTAACCAAACATAGTTGGAATAGCAAGGAAGAAAGTGAAGTCAGCTGCAACTGAACGACTTGTTCCCACAATGATGGCTCCAAGGATTGTTGCTCCTGAACGACTTGTTCCTGGAACGATACTTAGAACTTGGAAGCATCCAATCCAAAAGGCTGTCAAATAAGGCATGCGAGCAAGATCAGTCACTTCAGGTTCAATATTAGCATTTCGTTTTTCAATCCAGATAAATGCAATCCCGTAAACAATTAAGGCAATTGCGATTGGAATCATGTAGTTGAAGTGTGCTTCAAACCAATCATCAAAAGGTACTGCAATTAAAATTGATGGAATACATGCAATAACAACTTTTAACCATAGCTGCCATGTCAACTGAACTTCACGCGCTGTTTTTCCTGGCTGGAATGGATTCAAACGTTTAAAGTAAATCACAATAACCGCTAGGATAGCTCCCAATTGAATGACAATGTTAAACATGTCCAAAAACGCTTTATCTTGATTCAATTTTATAAATTCTTGAACCAAAATCAGGTGTCCTGTACTTGAAACAGGTAACCACTCTGTAATTCCCTCAACTACCCCTAAAAAGATAGCCTTAAGTAGTTCGAAAAATAACATAAGCTCTCCTTAATTTAATATCCCCTCAATTATAGCAGATTTGAAAGCATTTTAAAATGCTCCGCCGCCTCCGCCTCCGCCACCACCGGAGAATCCACCACTAGAGCCTGAACTACCAGATGATACAGAGAAATGCGCAGCTGAATCAGCACTTTGACTAGCCATTCCCAAACGATGAGTTTGCATGCCAATAAGGTAGCCAATTTCAGGATTCATCATAAAGTCTGATTCGCTAGCAAGTTTAATGTTATGAATTTTAAGGAATTTTTGAACTTGTTTGGCATAGCCGAACAGAGTCGCATAAACCAAGATACGATTCCAGACGACAACACCTTGCCAATCAACCTTATCAAATTTGTTAATGTCTCGCATCATATTAGTAAAGCTAACCCAAGCTTGAATACGTTGTTGTCCTTCAGCAGTTATCATACCATGAACTTTGTAATAATGAGATTTAACCATGATAATGACCAAACTCAAAACAACCAAAGCTAACAAAAGACCATAAGCAAGAAAAACTAGATTTAGATTAAACAAAAGATAGATTAACCCAATACCAACAGGTATCAAGGTAAGGAATAGGAGACCTTTTGCATATTCAAATTTCTTAGCGATACCATCGCTTAAATTCTCACGAATTTCTGGTAAAGCTTTTTGTGAAATTTCTTGATTAACTAAGTCAGTAATTTGTTCAAGTTTAGCAAGATAGCGATCATTGAATGCTTCACCAAGACTGTTTAATTTTGTTTCTAAAGTATGACCTTTGTATTTCTTCTTATAGTTATCTACCAAATCATCATCAAAACGATAATCTGCAAACAAGTCTTCAATTTTTATGGTCTCTTTTCCACCAAATGCCATATCAATTACTTCTGCTTCATAGCTTGTCATTGGCTTATCCAGATGACAAGTTAATTCCTCATCGCTTGCAGTAATCACATGACGATCAATCAAATCAAGCAAAGTCGCCTGCATGGCAGTTTCAAATTTAAATTTTTGTGAAATTGGACTTCCTTTGGTATCTGTATCTTGCAAATCAACATCATAGATATACTGCATAATTAGCAAAGGTGACCAATCTTCTGGCGCTTCATAAGAACGACTATCATGACTAAATTTTTCATATTTCTTAGCCAATTTTTTACCTGTAAAGAAGAAAATCCAAGCCAAAACAATCAAAATAATAACAAGAGCTGGCACAAGGTAAAACAATACCACTTTAAGCAACTGACTTTTACGAGCAATTTTTGCTTCTTGCTTAATAATAGCTGCTTTACGTTTACTTGCAATGGTTGCAGGAGTTGTCAAAATAGCTTTATCCCAGTAAGCGTGCAACTCTAACTTTCCATCAACATTTTCAGCCGTAATTCGATAACCATCAGGTAATTTTTCAACATTTACCGATTTCAAGTAACCCCTATGAGCCCAAAGTTTGCGATTAGCAGTTGTTTTATCTGTTAAGACTGTAAAAGTAACATGCTTCAAGGTTTCATCCCAATCACTAATTGGTACCCAATTGAGTTCAGCGACGTCTTGATAAGGGAATAGTAAATGCGATAGTTTCCAGTGTAGCTTAACAGTTACAATATCCCCGCTGGAACCAGAATTGTAGATTTTCACTTGGTAACCATCACCAAGATCGCTTACCACAGACCGAACAGTTTTATCGGCTCCATTAACTTCAGCAGAAACTTCTGGCTGATTATTAACCGAAAATCCTTCTGGCATGTGACCGGCTTCTCCCAAAGTCACCACCTGCCCATTGTACGAGGAATCAAAGCGATAAGTAATAGTCTGATAAAAATCAGCAGCATTATCATCGTGTATCGCTAAAACACCATCATAATTGCTGATACTATAGTCAACATCGCTATCAGCAAAAACTGGAACTGATAATCCTAAAACAGTAGCGATTGCTAGTAAAAATATTCTTAATTTTTTCATGATCTCCTACTCCTTTCTTATATCCCTATTTTATCATAATATATTGTATAAATATTCTATTTTTGGGTCTATCGTGTTGAAATCAGACCCTATTTCCTGTAAAATAGTAAGGTACAAGAATAGACAGGAGTCTTAAATGAAAAAGTTACTTTTAAGTTGTTTCGCAGCCCTTCTTCTTCTCTTTGGAGGAATGACTAGCGCAAACGCTGACGAATATCTTCGTGTCGGTATGGAAGCAGCCTATGCCCCATTTAACTGGACACAAGATGATGATTCTAATGGAGCTGTTCCTATCGAAGGAACTAGCCAGTATGCTAACGGATACGATGTCCAAATAGCTAAGAAAATAGCAGACAGCTTAGGCAAGGAACTCCTCGTTGTCAAAACTACTTGGACAGGATTAATTCCAGCACTTACTTCCGGAAAGATTGACATGATTGCTGCCGGAATGAGTCCTACCGCTGAACGTAAGAAAGAAATTGCATTCTCAGATAGTTACTATACAAGCTACCCAGTTATCGTTGTTTCTAAAAAAGGTGACTTTGCACAAGCTACATCACTTAAAGATTTTGCTGGTGCAAAATTAACATCTCAACAAGGTGTCTACCTTTACAACTTGATTGACCAAATCAAAGGCGCTTCAAAAGAAACTGCTATGGGTGACTTCAACCAAATGCGTCAAGCACTTGAATCTGGTATTATTGATGGTTATGTTTCTGAACGTCCTGATGCTATCTCTGCTGAAAATGCAAATAGCGACTTCAAGATGATTGCTTTTGAAGATGGCAAAGGTTTTGCGACATCTAAAGCAGACACAGCCATTGCCGTTGGTCTTCGTAAAGATGACACTGACACACTTGCTAAAGTAAATGCCGTTTTAGCTGGCATCTCTGATAATGACCGTTTGCAACTCATGGATGACATGATTGAAAAACAACCAGCTGACAAGTCTGAAAAAGATCAAAAGAGTAATTTCTTCACTGATATGTGGGGAATCTTCGAGAAAAACTGGAACCAATTTCTACGTGGTGCGGGAGTTACACTTCTCATCTCTATCATCGGTACAGTTGTTGGTCTCTTTATCGGTCTTTTGATTGGTGTTTACCGCACAGCTCCAAAAGCTGCCAATAAATTCCTTGCTGGTCTTCAAAAAGTATTTGGTTGGTTACTTAGCGTTTATATCGAAATCTTCCGTGGTACACCGATGATTGTACAAGCAATGGTTATCTACTACGGTACTGCTCAAGCCTTTGGTATTTCAATCGACCGTACTCTTGCAGCCATCTTTATTGTTTCAATCAATACTGGTGCTTACATGAGTGAAATCGTTCGTGGTGGTATCTTCGCTGTTGACAAAGGTCAGTTCGAAGCTGCTACAGCACTTGGATTTACACACGGTCAAACAATGCGCAAAATCGTTCTTCCACAAGTTGTCCGCAACATCTTGCCAGCAACTGGTAACGAATTTGTCATCAACATCAAAGATACTTCAGTATTGAATGTTATCTCAGTTGTCGAACTTTACTTCTCAGGTAATACCGTTGCAACTCAAACATATCAATACTTCCAAACATTTACAATTATCGCTATTATCTACTTTGTTCTCACCTTTACAGTGACACGCATCTTGCGCTTTATCGAACGTCGTTTCGATGCGGACACTTACACAACTGGTGCTAACCAAAACCAAACGAAAGAGGTGAAATAATGTCTCAACCTATTATTGAAATTAAACACCTTAAAAAATCTTATGGACAAAATGAGGTCCTAAAAGATATTTCACTTTCTGTAAATAAAGGTGAAGTTATTTCTATCATTGGTTCATCAGGTTCAGGGAAATCAACATTCCTCCGCTCTATCAATCTTTTAGAAGATCCAACTGCTGGAGAAATTCTTTTCCACGGACAAAACGTTCTTGAAAAAGATTATAACTTGACAGAATACCGTGAAAAACTTGGCATGGTTTTCCAATCATTTAACCTTTTTGAAAACTTAAACGTTCTTGAAAATGCCATTGTTGCTCAAATAACTGTTTTGAAACGTTCTCGAAGCGAAGCTGAAAAAATCGCTAAAGAAAACCTTACAAAAGTTGGTATGACTGAGCAATACTGGAAAGCTAAACCAAAACAACTTTCTGGTGGTCAAAAACAACGTGTGGCAATCGCTCGTGCCTTATCGGTTAACCCAGAAGCAATGCTCTTTGACGAACCAACTTCTGCCCTTGACCCAGAAATGGTCGGTGAAGTTCTTAAAACAATGCAAGAACTCGCTAAATCAGGTTTAACAATGATTATCGTCACTCACGAAATGGAATTCGCAAGAGATGTTTCAGACCGTGTCATCTTCATGGATAAAGGTGTTATCGCTGAAGAAGGTACACCTGAACAAATCTTCGAACACCCACAACAAGAACGTACAAAAGAGTTCTTACAACGTTTCTTGAAATAATTACTTAAAGCAACCTTTCCTTTTTTGGAGGGGTGTTTTTTTGTGCCAAAAACTAATTTTAAGCCAAATTACAGTAAATACTTTACTGGTTAAGTATTTTGTGCTATACTACTTCATGTTAACGTTAATAAATCTATATTTAAGGAGGTTGGTATGGCTGAAAAAAATGATTTAGCATCTGCATATCGCAGACTTAAAAGTCCCAATATCAAAACACGGAAACGTGCTCTGAAAATAATCCATGAATATAAACGGTATAAAAGAAACATGTAACTCCTATTTCAATCCCTAACAAAATGCCAGACAAAAAGTCCCTATTGCAATTCCTTCCGTCTGCAATAGGGACTTTTTTAGTTTTAACTATTTAGCTTTCAATGATGACAAAATTTGTGTACGAATATCTTCAATACCTTCTGGATGATTTGGCAAGAACAATGTTTGATTGCCCTTAGCCGCAAATGTATTTAAGGTATCAAGATATTGGTTAGTCAATAGAATAGACATGATTTGTTCTTCAGTCATGCCTACATTGGCATCTTTTAATTCTTGAATTGACTCAGCTAGACCATCGACAATCGCTTTACGTTGTTGGGCAATACCAACACCATGAAGGCGATCTTTTTCAGCTTCAGCTTCTGCAGCTGTTACAATTTTAATTTTATCCGCATTAGCTAATTCTTGAGCCGCTACACGTTTACGTTGCGCAGCATTGATTTCATTCATTGATTGTTTAACTTCAGCATCAGGCTCAACTTTAGTAATCAATGTTTTAACAATAATGTAGCCGTAAGTTGACATTTCTTCAGCCACTTGGTGTTGCACTTCAAGAGCAATTTCATCTTTTTTCTCAAATAATTCATCCAAAGTCAATTTTGGAACAGATGAACGAAGAGCATCTTCGATGTATGATTTGATTTGAGCTTCAGGACGCATGAGTTTGTAATAAGCATCTGTCACATTTTGTTCATTCACACGGTATTGTGTGGCAACATTTAAGGTTACAAAAACATTATCTTTAGTCTTAGTTTCCACAACAATTTCAGATTGCAACAAACGTAATTGAATTCGCGCAGCAATTTTATCAATACCAAATGGTAAACGAACATGAATCCCACTACCAGATGTTGTTTGGTATTTCCCAAAACGTTCGATAATAACAACAGTTTGTTGACGTACCACATAAAGCGTGCTAGCAACAACACTCAAAATAATGATAAGAAAAATAGCTAAAACAATTAAAATCATGATAAATCTCCTTTAAAATTATTTCTTTTTACTACTAGAAATTGCACATCCGATAGTAATAAAAGAACAAAAAATAATAAACCACACTGTATTCATAAGATCCCCTTGTACCTATCAATTAATACAATTATATTTCATTTTTCTAAAAAGTCAAGCAAAAATAAAGCAAAAACCTAGTCAAACTGTAAGGTTCAACTAGGCTTGCTTGTCAATATAATAATAATTTTAAGAGAGAACAGAAGTTTACTTTAGCATCAAACTAATAGATTATAAAGGCTTTCATTCCCGTGTAAATTGATGTATGAAGGATCAAAACCAGACAAACGATCAATAAAATCATTGTAGTCATTTTTATCACCTAGTGTAATACCGATGAGAACAGGGCCTGTGCCTTTATTCGCACGTTTAATGTACTCAAAACGTGTAATGTCATCGTTTGGACCAAGAATGTTGTTGACAAATTCACGTAGGGCACCTGGACGTTGTGGGAAGTTAACCACAAAATAATGTTTCACTCCATCATAGATAAGGGCACGTTCTTCCATCTCTTGCATACGATTGATATCATTATTACCACCAGAAATGATACAAACGACAGTTTTCCCTTTAATCTCATCTTTCATCACTTCAAGAGCTGCAATTGAAGAAGCTCCCGCAGGCTCAGCAATAATCCCTTGTTTTGAATACATGTCGATAAGTGTTTCAGAAATCAAGCCTTCATCAACACCAACTAATTTATCCACATGTTTACGAGCAACTTCAAAAGTTTTTTCACCAACTTTTTGCACTGCAATCCCATCAGCAAATTTATCGATTTCTTCCAATTTAACAGGATGACCTTTGTCAAAAGCAGCACGCATGCTACGAGCACCTGAGGCTTCGACTCCAACTACTTGGATTTCTGGAGCTACATCTTTAATGTATGTGGCAACTCCTGCAATCAAACCACCACCACCAACTGGCACAAAGATTTGATCAAAAGTTACACCTTCTTCTTGAGCTTGTTCATAAATCTCGTAAGCTACCGTTCCTTGACCAGCCTGCACATTTTCATCATCAAAAGGATCGATAAAAGTCATTCCTTCTGATTTTGTAAAATCTTGTGCTGCTTGAGCTGATGCATCAAAAGTATCTCCAACAAGCTTAATCGTCACATAAGGACCACCAAAAAATCTCACTTGCCCAATTTTTTGTTGCGGAGTTGTTACTGGCATAAAAATTGTTGCTGAAATCTTCATTTCATGACACGTAAAGGCAACACCTTGAGCGTGGTTACCAGCTGAAGCACATACTACACCACGTTTTTTTTCATCCTCTGATAATTGGTGAATAGCATAGTAGGCTCCACGAATTTTGAAAGAACGAACCTTCTGCATGTTTTCACGTTTAAGATAAACAGTTGCACCATATTTTTCCGACAAATAGCGGTCAAAATCTAGGGGTGTACGCTCAACAACATCTTTCAAGACGTCATAGGCGTCAACAACATCCTTAGCTAAGATCATAAACTACCTCTTCTAATATCTAAATATTTTATATGACAAATTGCTGATTAATAGATAAAAAACCGATGACAAACATCGGCCTTTTATAAGTGGATTTCTTCAAAAATTAGTTATAAATTTTGAATGCATCGTCATCGTTTTGGTTAACAAAAGGCATTGCTTTACGAAGTTCAGCACCCACTTTTTCAATTTCAAGAGCTGCAGCTTCTTTACGGTATGCTTCAAGTTTTGGACGACCTGCTTGGTAGTCGTTAACAAAGTCTTCAGCGAATTTACCTGATTGGATATCAGCAAGAACAGCTTTCATATTTTCTTTAACATCTTTAGTGATAACACGTGGTCCAGATACGTAGTCACCAAATTCAGCTGTATTTGAAATTGATTGACGCATTTTCTTGAATCCACCTTCGTAGATAAGGTCAACGATAAGTTTCATTTCATGAAGAACTTCAAAGTAAGCCAATTCTGGAGCATAGCCAGCTTCAGTAAGAACTTCAAAACCAGCTTCGATAAGAGCAGTTAAACCACCACAAAGTACTGCTTGTTCACCAAAGAGGTCTTCTTCAGTTTCTTCTTTAAATGTTGTTTCAAGAAGTCCAACACGTGCAGCACCGATACCTTTAGACCAATCCATTGCGATGTCTTTAGCATTACCAGTAGCATCTTGGTAAACAGCGTAAAGTGCTGGTACACCAAATCCTTCTGTGTAAGTACGACGAACAAGGTGACCTGGTCCTTTAGGAGCACACATGAAGACATCTACTGTTTCTGGAGCTTTAATGTATCCAAAACGGATATTGAAACCATGTGCAAATCCAAGAGCGTTACCAGCTTCAAGGTTTGGAGCAATTTCTTCAGCATAAAGTTTAGCTTGGATTTCATCAGGAGCCAATACCATGATAACATCAGCAAGTTTTGTTGCTTCTGCTACTTCATAAGTATCAAATCCATCTTCTTTTGCTTTATCGAATGATTTACCATGGCGAACCCCAATGATAACATCGTGACCTGAGTCACGCAAGTTTTGAGCATGAGCATGACCTTGTGATCCATAACCAATAACGGCAATTTTTTTACCATCAAGAGCTGCTACTTTTACGTCTTTTTCGTATTCCATTGTTACTGCCATAATAAATATCTCTTTTCTATTTTTATTTTAACTGCCTGGCCAGGCAACTGTTAACTAAATTAATTGTTTAACAAGAAAAATCTCTTGAGAATCCTGTCGCACCTGTGCGGGCAAGATTCTGAATACCATAAGGTTTGACAACACGAAGCAAAGCATCGATTTTATCACCATCACCAGTTACCTGAATAGTAATTGATTTTGGTGCTACGTCAACAACACTTGCACGAAACGGTTGAATAACCGCTAAAATCTCGGCACGTTTGCTTGTTGGTGCTGTCAATTTAACTAAAATCACTTCACGTTCCAAGTGTGGAATATCCGTAATATCACGAACGCGAAGCACATCAATCAAACGGTTCAATTGTTTGATGATTTGTTCAACTTCTTCCAAACTCTCAACATCGATAATAATCGTAATTCGAGAGACATTGTCTTCCATTGTTTGTCCAACGGAAATAGACTCAATGTTAACCTGTCGGCGTGAGAGGACGCCTGTGAAACGATTAAGAACACCTGTTGAATTTTGAAGCTTTGCTGTCAACATTCTACGCATTAAACTTCACCCCCAACATTTCACTATTTGATTTACCTGATGGAACCATTGGATAAACATGTTCACGATTAGAAATCGCAACTTCGATCAACATTGGTTTATTCTCAGTGATGACTTTCAAGTCTTCTTCCAATGTTTTCGGATCAGTAAATTTGTGGTGAGCAATGCCATAGGCTTCTGCCATCATTTGGAAGTTTGGCTCATCATCAAAAGTTGACTCACTGCGATGTTCATCGTAGAAAGATTCTTGCCATTGACGAACCATACCAAGTGAGTGGTTGTTAATCAGAACCACTTTAATCGGAACACCATAACCATTTAGCAAAGCTAACTCTTGGTTTGTCATTTGGAAACCGCCATCACCGACAAAGAGAATAACTTCTTTATCTGGATTCGCTAACTTAGCACCGATAGCAGCTGGAATTCCGAATCCCATTGTTCCAAGACCACCAGATGTAATCAATTGGCGCTCATTTTTATATGGATAAAATTGAGCTGCCCACATTTGGTGTTGGCCGACGTCTGTAACCACGATAGCGTCGCCATCTGTTACTTTACCAATTGTAGCAATGGCATGTTGTGGTTTGATAACTGTTTCATCAAAGTCATAACTAAATGGAGCTTTTGCTTTATTAGCAAGAACTGATTCAGTCCAATCATCGTGACGTGTTTTAACTTCATCTTCTTCCAGAAGAATCTGTAGTGTACGCTTGGCATCACCAACGATTGGAATTTGTGTCTTGACGACTTTTCCGATTTCCGCAGGATCAATATCCACATGAGCAACCACTGCTTTTTTAGCAAAAGTAGCTGGATTACCAGTCAAACGATCTGCAAAACGCGACCCGAAGTTAATCATAAAGTCACATTGTGTCAAAGCCATATTTGACGCATATGAACCATGCATGCCACCCATCCCCAGAGAAAGGGGATGACTAATTGGCATAACACCCAAACTCAGTAAGGTTGAAACAACAGGAATGTTATAGCGTTCTGCAAAAGCAATTAACTCCTTAGAAGCACCTGAGTAGTTGACACCACCACCAGCGATAATCAGCGGACGTTTTGCCTTTTTCAACTGAGTCAAAATTTTCTTGACCTGCAAAGCATTTGGTTCCAAGGTTGGTTGGTAACTTGGAAGATCAACAGTAGGATCATTATAAACTGTTGTTTTAGCAGCCGAAATATTTTTCGGAAGGTCAATAACAACTGGACCAGGTCGACCTGTTGTTGCAATATGAACAGCTTCTGTCACAATGCGTGGCACATCTGCAACATCACGAATCTGATAATTGTATTTCGTGATTGGCATTGTGATACCGATAATATCAGCTTCTTGGAAAGCATCTTTACCAATACCAGACATTCCGACTTGACCGGTAAAGATAAGCATTGGAACACTATCACTCATACCATCTGCAATACCAGTAATGGCGTTCGTTGCACCAGGACCACTTGTTACAATAGCAACGCCAAGTTTACCAGTTGATTTAGCATAACCTTCGGCTTCATGAAGGGCACCTTGCTCATGACGAGCCAAAATATGACGAATACCATCAAAGTTATAAATCGCATCATACAGTGGCAGAACGGCTCCACCTGGGTAGCCAAAAATCGTATCAATCCCCAGACTAGCCAAGGTTTCCAATAATAATTCCGATCCATTCTTGGATTCTTTTAATCTAATCTGTTTCACAAAGTCCTCCTTTTCATGTAAATTCCGAATTATCTAAAAATTCTAACAGCTTGTTACTATAATAACATTTAAAAAAAATAAAGCAAGAGAAAGTGAACAAATATTTTGAACACTTTCAAAAATATTTAATCTGCCTTATTTATTTTCTTGTTTTTCACGTTCTGCTTTACGTTCTTCAAACTCTTCTTGAGTCATCATTGAACCACCAAAGTTTGCTGATGACGCAAAAGCTGTGTAACGACGTAACCAACCGCTTGAAATTTTTGACTTAAATGGTTTCAAATGTTTACGACGTTCTTCTAATGTGGCATCATCCACAAGCAAATCAATTGTTCGATTTGTTAAATCAATATAAATTTCATCGCCATCTTCAATAAGGGCAATGTTACCTCCTTCTGCAGCTTCTGGTGACACGTGACCAATAGCAATCCCACGAGTAGCCCCTGAGAAACGACCATCAGTAATCAAGGCAACATCTTTACCAAGCCCACGTCCAACGATTTTAGAAGTTGGTGCGAGCATTTCTGGCATACCTGGACCACCTTGAGGACCTTCGTAACGAATAACAACAACATGGCCTTTTTTAACAGTACCATTGTCAATCAATTCAAGTGCTTCATCTTGTGAATCACAGCAAATCGCTTTACCACGGAATATTTTAACAGAAGGGTCAACACCACCAACTTTAATAACAGCTCCATCTTGTGCGATATTACCGTAAAGAACTGACAAACCACCCACTGGAGAAATTGGATGTTCAATTGGGTGAATGATTTCTTCATTCTTAATTTCTGCACCAGCTACATTTTCTTTCAAAGTCTTACCAGTAACTGTAATACGATCACCCTTGATAGTACCTTTTTTAATCAATTGATTAATAATAGCTGAGATACCACCTGCTTCTTGGACATCGTGCATAGTATAAACACTTGATGGTGCAATTTTAGACAAATATGGCGTCTTCTTAGCAATTTCATTGATATCTGTTAAATTATAATCGATACCCGCTTCACGTGCGATAGCAAGCGTATGAAGAACGGTATTGGTAGAACCACCCATAGCCATATCAAGAGCAAAAGCATCATCAATAGCTTCTTTAGTGATGATATCTCTTGGACGTAAGTTATTTTTAACATTATCCATCAAATGTTTGGCTGCTTGACGAACCAATTCACGACGTTGATCAGATACCGCAAGAACAGTACCATTTCCAGGAAGAGCAAGGCCTAGCACTTCCATAAGAGAGTTCATAGAATTAGCTGTAAACATCCCTGCACATGAACCACATGTTGGACAAGCATTTTGTTCCAAATAATCCAATTCTTTCTTAGACATATCACCAGCTTGATAAGTTCCGACAGCTTCAAAAAGGCTTGACAAAGTTGCTTGGTGACCTGTCATATCAATACCGCCCTTCATCGGACCACCTGAACAAAAGACTGCAGGAACATTGGTACGAAGTGCAGCTAAAATCATACCTGGCGTAATTTTATCACAGTTAGGAATGTAGAAAACACCGTCAAACCAGTGCGCATTGATAACTGTTTCAGCAGCATCCGCAATGATTTCACGTGATGGAAGACTATAACGCATTCCAATATGCCCCATAGCAATTCCGTCGTCTACCCCAATGGTATTGAATTCAAAAGGAATACCACCCATTTCACGGATAGCTTCCTTGGCGACATCTGCCAATTCACGCAAATGAACATGTCCAGGAACAATATCAATGTAAGAATTACAAATTGCGATAAATGGTTTTTGCATGTCTTTAGCAGATTTTACTTGCCCGGTTGCATAAAGAAGACCACGGGCTGGTGCTTTATCCACACCTACCTTAATCATGTCACTTCTCATCTGTTTTCTCCTATCAATTAAATCTTACACACCATGTTAACACTTTAAAAAATAAAGTCAAGACAATTTTCAGAAAATTTTGTTAGTTAACAATTTTCTTTCTATTAGATATTGAATTGACGCCTTTTATGGAGAAAAGAAAATTTTTTACATAAAAAAAGAAAGCACCGAAATGCTTTCTTCTATCTTTTATATTAAAATATTAAATAAGAAATTATTCAACACTCATCAAGTATGGATAAACTGGTTGTTTACCTTCGTGAATTTCAACTTCTACATCTTCGTAAGTCGATTCTAAGTAATCAGCCATTTCTTCTGCCAATTCTTGGCTTCCATCTTCACCAACGTAGATAGTGATAATTTCGCTATCTTCGTCAATCATTTTAGCGAATGTTTCTTTCAAAGTAGTTGTCATGTCTGGGTTTGAAACCACGATTTTACCATCAACCATACCTAGGTTGTCATCTTGGTGGATTTCAAGACCATCAATTGAAGTATCACGAACAGCAAGTGTTACGCTACCACTAACAACATCTGAAAGGCTTGCAGTCATAGCTTCAACGTTTTCTTCCAATGATTGAGTTGGATTGAAGGCTAACAAGCTTGTAAATCCTTGAGGTACAGTACGTGTTTCAACAACTGCAGCTGGGACTTCAGACACTTCTGCTGCTGATTGAGCAGCCATGAAGATGTTTTTGTTATTTGGCAAAATGATAACATTTTTAGCGTTAACAGCATCAATAGCTTTCAAGATGTCTTCTGTAGATGGGTTCATTGTTTGGCCACCTGAGATAACGTAGTCAACACCTTGTGATTTGAAGATGTCAGCTAATCCATCACCAGCACATACCGCAACGATTGCGAAATCTTTTGCTTCTTGGCTAGCAGCTGCTGATTGAGCTTGATCTTTTTCAAGAACAGCATCGTGCTGGTTACGCATGTTATCAACTTTAACTTTTTTAAGAGCACCGTATTTAAGACCTTCTTGAAGGACCAATCCTGGGTCTTCTGTGTGGACGTGAACTTTAGCAATTTCATCGTCGTTTACTAAGATAAGAGAATCACCTAAACCACTCAAAAAGCCTTGAAACTCATCGTAGTTAAATTCTTTAACGTAAGTAGGACCTTGTTTTAGAGCAACCATGATTTCAGTACAATAACCGTACTTGATATCTTCAGTTGCAACGTGTTCAGCTACAGATTTGTGGTGTTCAGCGTTAATCATTTCTGTCATAACAGCTGGAGTTGCTTTGAAATCTTCAGAAGCGATATATTCACCAGTCAAAGCAGCAAGGAAACCTTCATAGATGAAGACCAAACCTTGACCACCTGAATCGACAACACCAACTTCTTTCAAAACAGGAAGCATTTCTGGTGTTTTAGCCAAAGCGCCTTTTGCACCATCAAGTGCAGCACGCATAACTTCAACAGCATCATCAGTTTCTTCAGCTTTTTTAAGCGCAGCAGTTGCAGCACCACGAGAAACAGTCAAAATAGTACCTTCAACAGGTTTCATAACAGCTTTGTAAGCAACTTCAACACCTGATTGGAAGGCATGTGCAAGGTCTTTACCAGTCAATTCTTCTTTATCTTTGATTGCTTGACCGAATCCACGGAATAATTGAGATGTAATAACACCTGAGTTACCACGTGCACCCATCAAAAGACCTTTTGAAAGGATTTGTCCAACTTCTCCAACAGTAGATGCAGGTTTGTCTGCAACTTCTTTGGCACCATTTTCAATTGTCATTCCCATGTTTGTTCCTGTATCACCATCTGGTACAGGGAAAACATTAAGGGAGTTTACATATTCTGCTTGATTTCCAAGACGGGTGCTAGCAGCTTGAACCATTTCTTGGAATAAACTTGTTGTAATATTTGACACTAATCTTCTCCTACAACTTTAATATTTTGTACGTAAACATTCACCATGTCTGCTGAAAGGCCAAGTTGATTTTCGAGGTTGAACTTGACACGTTCCTGAATGTTCTTAGATACTTCAGAAATTTTCACACCGTATGACATCACAGTGTAAACATCGACTGAAATACCACTTTCTGTTGATTTGACAACAACACCTTTTGCGTAGTTTTCTTTACGCAGAAGCGCTTGAAAATTATCCTTAAGAGCACTTTTACTTGCCATACCAACAACACCAAAAATTTCTGTTGCTGAACCACCAACAACAGTTGCAATTACGTCGTCAGATAACTCAATTTGGCCATCTTTTGTATTAATTTTCACAGTCATATTTACTACCTCAAAAGTTTTTATCAGTTTATTTTACCATATATTAGCCGTATTGTAAAAAATTATGGAAAATTAACGGCTACAAAACAAAGAAAAAAGCCTTTCGGCTTTTATTTTATACGCGTTCAACTTTACCAGATTTAAGCGCACGAGCTGATGCCCAAACTTTTTTAGGTTTTCCATCTACAAGAATAGTAACTTTTTGAAGATTTGGTTTAACTGCACGTTTAGTTTTGTTCATTGAGTGTGAACGGTTGTTTCCTGATACAGTCTTACGACCTGTGAAATAACAAACTTTAGCCATTTTATCTGCGTCCTCCTACTTAGATTATAGGTGTTTTACACCACATACCATAAAATGATAACATATTGGGCCTATTTTAGCAAGCTTTTTGGCCAATAATCATTAAAAAACTTTTAGAAAATGCCCTACTATTTTCTGAAACTGTTTAAACTCTCAAAAATATCATAACATAAAAAGCCCCAAAATCGGGACCTTTTACCTCTTCTGCCGATTGCAGGAATTGAACCTACGACCTACGCGTTACGAGTGCGTTGCTCTACCGACTGAGCTAAATCGGCTAACAGGTTCATTATAGCACTCACTAAATAATTGTCAACAAAAGAGCTAAGTTTACTCAAAAAATTTTTAAAAGCATAAAAAAACTTCCCAAAAGGGAAGTTTTTTTAACGAAACGAAGTCTGATTAAGCTTTGTTAGCTGAACCAAATACGTCGATACGTTCTTCAACAGCTTCAGTAATAGCTTCGAAACCTGGTTTCAAGAATTTACGTGGGTCGAAGAGTTTTTTCTTATCGTATTCTTCTTCGTTTGCTTCGTATTCAGCAACAAATTTACGAGTAGCTTTAGCGAATGCGATTTGGCATTCAGTGTTAACGTTAACTTTAGCTACACCAAGTTTGATAGCTGCTTTGATTTGATCATCAGGGATACCTGAACCACCGTGCAATACGATTGGGAATCCTGGAACAGCAGCAGTCAATTTTTCAAGGTGGTCAAGGTGAAGACCTTGCCAGTTAGCTGGGTAAGGACCGTGGATGTTACCGATACCTGCTGCAAGGAAGTCGATTCCTGTAGCAACCATAGCTTTAGCATCTTCGATTGGTGCCAATTCACCGCCACCAACGATACCGTCTTCTTCACCACCGATAGTACCAACTTCAGCTTCAACTGAAACGCCTTTAGCGTGAGCTTTAGCTACAACTTCTTTAGCTTTTTCAAGGTTTTCTTCAAGTGGAAGGTGTGAACCGTCGAACATAACTGAAGTGTAACCAACTTCGATACATTCCAATGCATCTTCAAAGTGACCGTGGTCAAGGTGAATAGCAACTGGTACAGTGATACCCATTGATTCTACAAGGTTTTCGATAAGTGTTTTACAAAGTTTGTAACCACCCATGTATTTTGCAGCACCCATAGAAGTTTGGATAAGAATTGGAGCTTTTTTAGCTTCTGCTGCACGCAAGATTGCTTGAGTCCATTCAAGGTTGTTTGTGTTAAATCCACCAACCGCATATCCGTTTTCACGGGCAGCTTTGATAAATTTTTCCGCTGAAACGATTGCCATTATATAGGCCTCCTATTTATTTTTTGGGATATACCCTTTTTATATGTACATTCTATCACAAAATAAATAAGATTGCTAGCGTTACTTACAATTTGATTAATTTTCTGTGAAAAAAGCAGTGTAAAAAAGAAAGTCTTTTCAAACTTTCTCACTGCTTTCATTTCTGTTTTCACTCAATGACCTCTGAGCACAAAAAAAGACAAGCACTCTCTGGCTTGTCACTCTGCGGAAAGAGGGACTTGAACCCTCACGATCTAAAGCGATCACAGGATCCTTAGTCCTGCGCGTCTGCCAATTCCGCCATTTCCGCTGTTCCTTAACAACATAAATAATTATATCAGCCATTCACATTTCTGTCAACACTATTTTTCAATTTTTTTGCAAAAAAGCTGAAATTTTTTCAATGTATGTTTTAGGATCACTTTCAAAAGATTTGGCATGCGCTGCACCCTTAGCTATATAAAGGTCTTTCTCACTATTGGTTGCACGATAATTTTTATAAACCATGCTTGTTGGAACGAACCTATCTTCGCTACCATGGATAAAAAGAATTGGGCGCGTATTGTTTTTTAATTGTTTCACACAGCTGGCTTGTCCATAAGAGAAACCTGCTCGAACTTTTGATACTGCAGAAACCTCATAAAGAATTGGAAAGGCTGGCAAATTATACATTGCTTTTGCTTGATATTTTAATTCATCCCAAACGCTGCTATAACCACAGTCTTCAACAATATTAACCACTTGTTTTGGTAGTGTCTCTTCACCTGAAGCCATCATGACAGTAGCTCCACCCATCGAAACACCAAATAAGGTGATTTGACAATCTGAATTTTCTTCTGCTAATAGTTGAGCCCATTTTACGATGTTTAGGCGATCATTCCAACCATAACCAATGATTTGACCTTCACTATCACCGTGTGACATGTTATCTGGCATCAGGACATTATATCCAAGTTCATGGAACATCCAAGCATAAGGCTTCATGTCTTCTTTTTCACTTGTAAAACCGTGAACAACGATTGCTGTTTTATTTGTTTCAGTTGCTGCAGGAACATACCAAGCGTCCTGTTTAAGGCCTTGATTAGTCATCCAACGTGTTTCTTTGCTTAACTGATCAAAACTTTGTTCATAAGCATATAAACTACTATCTTTGGGACGTGGTTTATTGTTAATAAACGATTTATCTTCACGAACCTGAGCAACATGAAAGAAATAAAAACTTGCCCCGACACTTGCTATAAACACTAGAGCAATCATCCATAACAAAATACTACGTTTCCTTATTCTCATTTTTCTCATGCTCACTATTATACTATTTTTTATCAAAATGTGAAGACTTCCTATGTAACAATACCATTACATAAAAAAACACCTTCTAAACCTTAGAAAGGCTTAAAAAGGTGCTTTTTTTCACGTATTTCTACTATTATTTACTGTTTTTATTTTCAATTGCCGCAGTCACAAACGCTGTGTAAAGCTCTTCTGGACGGTTTGGACGGCTTTGAAGTTCTGGGTGATATTGAGCAGCCACGAAGAATTTTTTCTCTGGCAATTCAACAACTTCCATCAAGCGGTTATCTGGTGACACACCTGAGAAGACGAAACCAGCAGCTTCAAATTGTTCACGGAATTTAGTGTTAAATTCGTAACGGTGACGGTGACGGCGTTGAACAACTTCTTGGTTGTTGTAAGCTTGCGCTGCACGTGAACCTGGTTTCAATTTACATGGGTAAAGTCCAAGACGAAGTGTTCCACCCATGTCTTCGATGTCGATTTGGTCACGCATGATGTCGATGATTGGGTATTTAGTGTCTGGATCAAGCTCAGCAGAGTTTGCACCTTCCATGTTCAAGACGTGGCGAGCAAATTCCACACATGTCAATTGCATACCAAGACAGATACCTAGCATTGGCACATCTTTTTCACGCGCATAACGGATAGCTTCGATTTTACCTTCTGTACCACGTTGACCGAATCCACCAGGAACGATGATACCATCAGCATCACCAAGCACTTCTTCAACGTTATCAGCGTTAAGATCGTTAGCGTTAACCCATTTAAGGTCAATTGCTGCATCGTTAACGTAACCTGAGTGTTTAAGTGCTTCAACAACTGAAAGGTATGCATCTGGCAATTCAACATATTTACCAACAAGAGCAATTTTAGTTGATTTTTTAAGGTTCATGATCTTATCAACCATTGCTGACCATTCTGACATATCAGCTTTTGGTACATCAAGTTTCAAGTGATCACAAACGATTTGGTCCATGTTTTGAGCTTGCATGTTAAGTGGAATTTGGTAAATGTGATCCACGTCAAGTGACTCAATAACAGCTTCTGGAGCAACGTCACAGAATTGTGCCAATTTATTTTTAATGCTCTGACCAGCTGGTTTTTCGGTACGGATAACCAACATATTTGGTTGAATACCAAGTCCACGCAATTCTTTAACTGAGTGTTGTGTTGGTTTAGTTTTCATTTCACCAGCAGCTTTAAGATATGGAAGAAGTGTTGTGTGGATGTACATAACGTTATCAGCACCAACATCTGCTTTCATTTGGCGAAGCGCTTCAAGGAATGGAAGACTTTCGATATCCCCAACAGTACCACCAACTTCTGTGATGATAACATCAGAGTCAGTAGTTGTTGCAGCACGTTTGATTTTTTCTTTCAACGCATCAGTGATGTGTGGAATAACTTGGACAGTTGCTCCAAGGTATTCACCTTTACGTTCTTTACGAAGAACTTCACTGTAGATTTTACCAGTTGTAACGTTAGAATATTTATTTAAGTTAATGTCGATGAAACGTTCGTAGTGACCAAGGTCAAGGTCAGTTTCAGCACCATCGTCTGTTACATAAACTTCACCGTGTTGATAAGGACTCATTGTACCTGGGTCAATGTTAATATATGGGTCAAATTTTTGGATAGTCACTTTAAGACCACGATTTTTCAAAAGACGACCAAGACTTGCAGCAACGATTCCCTTACCGATAGAAGAAACAACACCACCAGTAACAAAAATATACTTAGTCATTAAATAAAACTCCTTTAAAATAAAAAATGATAGCAAACGATAAGTGCTTGAAAAATTGAAAGCGAAAGAATATCAAATAATTAGCAAAATTATTCGATAAATGAAAAAAAGCAAATGGCCATTTACTTTTAGGAAAACAAAAATAGCTCCCTAAAAAGTTAGGGAGCTTTTCTCCGACCTCTAAAAAAGAGGTGCCCGAATAATACTATAAACTATCCTGAGACTTTTGTCAAATGATATGAATTAGTTTTTTAAATTAAATTTAGACACTTAAACTAATTATTCTTCGTCTAAATCATCATCTTCATCATCTTCTTCGTTGATATCAACTTCTTCATCCAAATCATCATCTGGAATGATTTCGTTGATTTCTGAATCGTATGATTCAACTTCAGATTTTTCATCATCTGGATTTTCGTCATCGTATTCCATATCAGAAGATTTTGCAGAGTAATCGTCATCTTCTGGATCATCATCTGAATAATCGATGGCATCTTCGTCACCATCCATAAAGGCATTTACACGTTTGCGTTTACGTTTTGGTGCTCCATTTTCATCTTCTTCAAGTGTAATGATTTCTTCGTCGATTTCGTCGATAGCATACCATGAACGAAGTCCCCATTTATTGTCGCCAAGTGGAATAAAGCTTCCATCAACGTTTAATGCAGAGTAAAAATATGGTAAAGCTTCACGAATTTCTGCGTCTGATTTTTCGAGGTAGTTTTGGATCTCATTTACAAGATCGCTGAAATACATTTCATGATCGCGTCCACGTTCTTCCAGAATAGCACGTGCAACTTCAATCATTGAAAGTTCGCTTTTTTCTTGTCCAGCAAATACTTCTAATTCCAAGGTAATTCTCCTTATTAATCTTAGGATGTGAGCAAACAGCCACAATAACCCTATTATCTTAATTTTCGTTACTCTCTATTTTACGCTAATTTTGTCAATTCGTCAAAAGATTTATAAGAATTTCTGAGAAAGGGCATAAAAAGCCAAGTAATCTATCGATTACCTGACTTTATAACTATTTATCTAAGGATAAATTATTTTACTTTTGCAGTGCTTGTTACCACTTCAACAGCTTTCTTCATAGCGATGTCGTGTTTAAGCATGTCTGCTGAAAGAAGGTTACGTACTTGTTCAACTTCCATGTTGTATTCTGAAGCAAGGTCGTTGATTTCTTTTTCGATTTCTTCGTCAGAAGCTTCGAATCCTTCTGCTTTAGCGATAGCTTCGATAACAAGGTTAGTTTTAACACGTTTGTCAGCGTCAGTTTCGTATTGTTTGTGAAGGTCTTCTTCAGTTGTACCAGTCAATTGGAAGTACATTTCTGGAGAGATACCTTGACGTTGCATGTTACCCATGAATTCGTTCATAGCGCGGTGAACTTCGTCGTGAACCATTTCTTCTGGCAATTCAACGATTTCAGCGTTTGCAACAGCCAATTCAAGCGCAGCACCTTCAACAGCATCGTCAAATGCGATTTCTTTAGCTGATTCAAGTTCTTTACGGTATTTAGCTTTCAATTCGTCAAGAGTTTCAACTTCTTCGTCGATGTCTTTAGCAAGTTCGTCATCAAGAGCTGGAACTTCTTTAGCTTTAACTTCGTGTACAGTTGTAACGAATTTAGCATCTTTACCAGCAAGATCTTCAGCTTGGTATTGTTCTGGGAATGTTACGTTAACTTCTACAGTTTCACCAGCTTTAGCACCAACTAATTGGTCTTCGAAACCAGGGATGAATTGACCTGAACCAAGTTCAAGTGAGAAGTTTTCACCTTTACCACCGTCAAATTCAACACCGTCAACTGAACCTACAAAGTCGATAACAACTGTATCACCAAGTTCTGCTGCACCTTCTTTAACGATAAGTTCAGCAAGGTTGTTGCGTTCGCGTTCAACTTTTTCGTCAACTTCAGCGTCAGTTACTTCTTTAGAAGCTTCTACTGATACTTCAAGGTTTTTGTAGTCACCAAGTTTAACTTCTGGTTTTGTAACAACTTCAGCAGTCAAAGTCCATTCTTGACCTTTTTCCATTGATTGGATATCAATTTTTGGTTGTGCAACAACATCAAGGCTAAGTTCAGCAACTGCTGCTTGGTAAGCTGCTGGAAGAAGTGCGTTCAATGCATCTTCGTAAAGTGCTTCTTCACCAAATTGTTGGTTAAATACGGCACGTGGCATGTGACCTTTACGGAAGCCAGGTGCGTTCAAATTTTTCTTAACTTTGTTGAATGCTTGATCAAGAGCTGGTTTGATTTTATCTTGACCGATTGTGAATGTAATCACGCCACGGTTAGTAGCTTTGTTTTCAAATGATACAGACATGAAGTCATTTCTCCTTAAAATTTTATATACAGTTTAGTTTAACATATTTCAGGCTTTTTTGTCAAAGAATAGTGTTATATCAAGGGTTTTAGAGGCTAAGTTTTTTCTTATCCTTTCAGCAGTTTTAGCTATTATTACTTTGTGCCAACAAATCAAATTAATAAAAACTTGCTTGCAAAGTATTTTTTTAATAAACTATGGGTATGAACATTATTTCAAAATATATCGAACAACTTCAGGTGGAAGAGATTGCTATTGACCTTATCTCAAAAACAGTGTCTCTTATCCTGCTTCTTGTGCTTTTTCTCATTGCTAAAAGAGTTGTTAATTTCATTTTCACACATGCTGTTGCAAAATCAATCGCACTCTCACGTCAAACTGAAGCACGTCAAAAAACCATCACGAAACTGCTCCACAATATTATGAATTACACCCTCTACTTTTTCTTTATCTACTGGGTGTTAAGCATTCTAGGTGTTCCTGTTTCAAGTCTTCTTGCAGGTGCTGGACTTGCTGGGGTTGCCCTTGGTCTTGGGGCACAAGGTTTCTTGACTGATGTCGTCAATGGTTTCTTCATCTTGCTTGAAAATCAATTCGAAGTCGGTGACTCAGTTGTTATCGGAGCTGTCGAAGGAAACATCTCAAGCGTTGGTATCCGTACAACACAAATTCGTGGTTTTGACGGAACCTTGCATTTCATTCCTAACCGTAATATCACTGTTGTTTCAAATAAATCTCGTGGTGATATGCGTGTTCAGATTGATATTCCAATCTACGCTCACACTGACCTTGAGAAAGTAGCCAATATCATCAAAACCGTTAACCAAGAACAATTACCAAGTTTCCCTGAAATCGTTGGTAGTCCGACAATTCTTGGTCCACGCACTAATAGCACTGCTCAACTTGTTTTCCGAATTGATATTTTCGTTCAAAACGGTAAACAAAGCTACATTTACTCAAACTTCTATCGCCTTTACCAAGAAGCCCTCTTGGAAAACGATATTCATTTGCCAACAATGTATGCTAATCCGACACTTTCTAAATAAGCAAAAAAGGTTGAAGTTCAGCACTTCAGCCTTTTTATAATTGTTTAAAATTTACGGATTGGGTCTGCTGTGTAAGTCGCACGCGCACCACCGATAAGTTTTGGTCGGCTAGCAAGCGCTGTGACGTGAGCGCCTCCAAGTTCACGTTGAACTGGAACAAGAGGAACTTGCACGCGCTTGACATGCATACCGATAAAAGTATCACCGATATCAAGCCCTGCGTGTGCCACAATTTCTTCTACCTCAACAGGGTCGCTCATGAATTTAAAAGCAGCCACTTGACCACTACCACCAGCGTGCAGATTTGGAATAACGTTGACGATTTCTAAATCTTTCTTTTCAGCTAATTCACGTTCAACTGTCAAAGCACGATTCAAATGTTCACATCCCTGAACAGCTAGATAAATACCGCGCTCATTAAGTTCATCGAGAATGGTTTTTACAATCACTTCACCAATTTCTGCGCTGCTATTTTTTCCAATCAAGCCACCTGCTACTTCGCTAGAAGATAAACCAAGCACAAAAATTTGTCCTTTTTTAATGGCTGAGCGTTCCACAATATCAACAACAATTGCTCGTGTTTCTTTTGCTAATGCTTCTAAATCCATCTTATGCCTCCCTGGTTTACTAATCTATTTTTTGTTAATTCCTTTTTCAAACGATAGAAAAATCAAATAACCTGCAAACATGCCAAAAATATTTTGGAGTAAGTTTCCTGGAATACTAGCCCAAGCAGCACCCCAACCATATCCTAAAAGTAATGCCGCTAAGAAGTACCAAGCAACCATTGAAATACTTGCAAAAACTAATCCCAAAATACGTTTTTTCTCTGTCCAACCAGCAAAAAATCCTTGTGCACCGTGGGCAATCAAACTATGAAACATATACTGTGGATAGCCCAACAAAAGGTCAATCAAAAAGCCTGATAAACCACCCACAACAGCTCCTGACTTAGACCCTAAATAGAAAGCTGTGAAATAAATCCCAACATCAAGAAGGGTTAAATAACCTGTTGGCGTTGGAATGTGTATATAGGCAAGCACAACGCAAAGCGCCGTCAAAACCGCCATTACTGTTAAATCGCGTGTCTTATTTTTCGTCATAATTTTGTTTCACTCCATATTTATCTGAATGGCGGATAGCTTGGTAAACAAACTCTTTTGATACCGCAACAGCTGCCTTAGCTGATTTTCCAAGAACTAATTGACTCGCAATACTTGACGCAAAGGTACAACCTGCACCAATATTATTGGTATCAAGCACAGCTGTTTCAAACACTTCATAATCTTTGCCATCATAAAAGACATCAATAGCTTTTTCTTTGCTCAAACGATTGCCACCTTTGATGACCACATTTTTGGCACCCAAGTCAACTAATCGCTTAGCAGCTGCCTTCATATCGTCCAAAGTCTTGATAGTCATTTGGGTCAATAGCTCCGCTTCAACCAAATTAGGAGTAATAATCGTCACATAAGGGAAAAATTTCAAAAGCTCGTCACGCAGAGCTGAAACTTCCACATCATGTTTTTCTTTACAAACTAAAACCGGATCAAGTACAATCGGAATTTCTTTATGCTCTTTAACAAATTCAAGTGCCTTATCAGCCAGTCTAACATTAGGCAACAAACCTAATTTAATTCCTGAAAAAGGAACATCTTTTAAGCTGTTTAATTGATGATCAAACACCTCGTCATCTGTCGCAAAAACTTCAAAACCTTTGTCTGTCAAAGCTGTTAAACAAGTCACTGCTAAAAAGCCATGCAAATGATTAGTTGTGTAGGTTGCTAAATCAGCATAAAGCCCACCACCACTAAAAATATCATTGCCAGAAATTGCCAAAATGTACTTATTCGTCATAAATAATCTCCTTCAAATAAAGCCCATTACCTGCTACCGTAGGTCCAGCCAAATCACGATTTTTAGACGCTAACACCGTCTTAATCTGACTAACTGGCATACGACCATTTCCAATTTTCAGTAAAGTCCCCACCATATTGCGGACTTGTTTATAAAGAAAACCATTTCCACTGAAGGTAAAGACAAAGAAGCCTGTTTTTTCGTCAATATCAACCGTTGCTCGTGTAATCGTGCGAACTTTATTTTCAACAGATGTACCTGAAGCTGTAAAACCTGTAAAATCATGAGTTCCTACCAAATCCTGAATAGCCTCCTGCATCAAAGCTAAATCTAGTGGATAAGGATAATGTGTCGCATAATGGCGCATCATTGGATTCTTAGGACGACCAGCATCAACTAAAAACTCATAAGTTTTACTATGCTTATTATAACGTGAATGAAAGTCGTCACTGACTTGTTCAACCTTCACCACATCAATATCTTCTGGAGATTGTGTATCCAAACCAAAACGCAATTTCTCCACATCACGCGCCTGCGGCAAATCAAAGTGAACCACTTGCCCATAAGCATGAACCCCAGAATCTGTACGACCTGCACCGTGAACTTTAACAGGCTGACCACTATTTAGCCTCTGTAAGGTCTTTTCAAGCTCTTCCTGAACCGAACGCTCACTCGGCTGACGCTGAAAACCGGCAAAAAGCCTACCATCATATGAAATTGTTGCTTTATATCTTACCATGTGTGTATTTTATCATCTTCCTAGAGGACTTTCCAGAAAATTTAGAACAGACTGTCCCCGTACAGATTTTAACATAAAAACAGAGATTGGAAAATAGACTCCAACCTCTGCATACTATTAATCTTTCAAACCAGCCACAATTGCTTGAGCAAGCCCAAAAGGATTCTCCCAAGCCATCGAGTGCCCTGCATCCTCAACAACTCTCAAAGACACGCCTGCCTCTGCTAAACTTGTATAGTCATTATCTGGCAATGATTTTCTTCCAAAAATCACTGTTTTAGGTAAATTCAAATCATATAACATCTGGCGCCAAGATGTTTTTCCACCCTGAACAGCATTGACAGACATTCGATGAACTGCATAAGGTGACCACTGTGCCAAAGTTACTGCCCACATACTATTACCTGAATTTTTGCTTTCTGCTAATACTTTACAAAATCCGAAATCAATGAATTCTTTTTCTGAAAAGCTTGCAATTTCAAAACTTGAGCTTCCAAAAGTACTCGGATCTAAATTAGGTTCACTTAAAATTAAATATTCAACTCTATCTAGACAAAGCTTGGCTAATTCAATAGCAATTGGTCCACCTAAGCTATGCCCAAAAATCGTAAGATTTGTCAATTCTAATGATTCAACAAAAGATTTCAAATAAGCAGCATGAGAACTGACACGATAATCAAAGTCTTCCGGCTTATCACTGTAACCTGCTCCCAACAAATCAATAAGTATGCAACGATGATCTTTTAAACACTCCTGAGAAACAACTTCTCCGTAGTCAAAAGACCCTGCACACCCTAAACCATGTATAAATAAAATTGGACTACTTTCACCTGGAAAATCTTGATAGCGCATATAAGCATTTTGGTCGTCAATAAAGTATTCTTTCATAATCTCCCCTTCTATAAAAAAAGAGACCGGAAAATAGATTCCAATCTCTTTTTAGTTTTCAATTATTCACCATCAAAGGCGTCTTTAACTTTGTTGAAGAAACCTTTTTTCTTAGGATTTCCAACTTTGTCGCCACCTGCTTGTGCAAATTGTTTAAGAGCTTCAACTTGTGCATCGTTAAGTTTTGTTGGTGTCACAATATTAACCGTAACGTGTTGGTCACCTTGACCACCACCACGTAATTTTGGAGCACCTTTACCACGGAGTCGGAAAGTCTTACCAGTTTGAGTACCAGCTGGAATTGTCATTTCAACATCACCATGGACAGTTGGTACTTCGACAGTGTCACCAAGAGCTGCTTGAACAAAGCTGATATTCATTGTGTAGTAAATTGTTGAACCATTACGTTCAAATTTATTACTTGGTAAAACATTGATGATAACAAAGAGGTCACCATAAGGTCCACCGTTAAAGCCGGCTTCACCTTGACCTTGCAAGCGAATTTGTTGACCAGTTTCAACACCAGCCGGAATTTTAACAGACACTTTGTGTGTTTTCTTTTCGTGTCCTGTTCCATGACATGTGTGACATGGTTCTTTGATTTCTTTACCTGTACCGTGACAGACATCACATGTCACTTGACGACGCATCATACCAAGTGGTGTTTGTGTATCAACATTAATCACACCTGAACCATGACAACGGCTACATGTTACAGGGCTAGTTCCTGGTTTAGCACCTGAGCCATGACAAGTTGAACATGTTGATTCTCGGTTGTAAGCTACTTCTTTTTCAACACCAAAGACAGCTTCTTCAAATGTCAAATTGACACGGTATTGAAGGTCATCCCCTTGACGAGGTGCGTTTGGATTACGCATTCCGCCGCCGCCACCAAAGAAGCTTGAGAAGATATCTTCAAATCCACCGAATCCAGCTCCATCAAAACCGCCAAAACCACCAGCTCCGCCATTAAAGCCACCGTTAGCTCCAGCAGGTCCGTATTGGTCGTAAGCTGCACGTTTTTGCTCATCACCTAGCGTTTCATAGGCTTCTTGAACCTTTTTGTACTGTTCTTCCGCACCAGGTTCTTTATTAATATCTGGGTGATATTTTTTAGACATTTTGCGGTAAGCTTTTTTGATTTCAGCTTGCGAAGCGTCTTTAGAAACACCCAAACGATCGTAAAATTCTGTATTGTTCATATTAAATACCTTAATTATTTCTTATTCTGACAAAATTTAGCACTTTAAAATCAGCCATAGGGCAATGTTGAAATGCTGCTATAAATTTAGATTCTTGAAACTCATCAAATATGTTCAAAGCAAGACTTAAATTCTGCAAAATCTTCGTCTGACATATTGAAAATCAAATTTTCTGAGGGCTTATCAACCAATTCTACATCATCACACAATCCTAAATTAGCTAATATTTTCTTAGCAAATTCCTGATGTGCGAAACCAATAGCTGTAACAATGTTTTTATCCTGATGAATCGCCTTTGGAATGAAATTTTCTCTAGAAAGAAAGTCAAAATACCCGAAGAAATTTTGCCATATACCACCAGTAAAAGTAGTATTCTCCAATAATCCAGCCTTCGATAATAGAATCGGCGCTGACGATATAGCCGCAACTAGTATTGATTTCCCTTTTAGTTGTTTTAAAAACTGAATCAAAGTATTATCTTTCAACGCAGAAGTAAAATCTGACATTCCTGGTAAAACAACACACGAATAATCATCTAGATTAACTTCATCAAATGTCTTTGTCGCCTGACAAATCAAACCATCTTCAGAAATCACACTTTCTTTGTTAGAAGAAATATAATCGACTTTAATACCATATTGCAATACTAAACTACTGGTCAAATCAACTATTTCATACAATGAAAAGTTCGGGTAAATCACACAAGCAACTTTTTTCATTCTGAGCTCCAAATTAATCAGCATTCTACCCAAAAGCAGAGGCTGGGTTGCAACCTCTGCATTTAGATTTATATTTTCAACATACTGAGTTTCAAACCCAATGTAAATCTGTCTAGAAGACTCAATTATTTTTCAGTGAATTCACCGTCAACAACGTCATCACCATTGTTGTTTGATGAATCAGCTGATTGAGCACCATCAGCACCTTGTGCTGCTTGTTGTGCTGCGGCAGCTTGTTCGTACATTTTAACTGCAAGAGCTTGAGCTTTTTCGTTAAGAGCTTCAAGTTTAGCTTTCATATCTTCAAGATTGTTAGCTTCTTGAGCAGCTTTCAATTCATCAAGAGCAGCTTGAGCAGCATCACGTTCTGTATCAAAACCTTTACCTTCAGTTTCTTTGATTGTTTTTTCTGTTGCAAAGATAGCTTGGTCAACTTCGTTACGAAGATCAACTTCTTCTTTACGTTTAGCATCAGCTTCTGCGTTAGCTTCTGCATCTTTCATCATTTTTTCAATTTCTTCATCAGTCAAACCTGAGTTAGATTGGATAACGATGTGTTGTTCTTTTTGAGTACCAAGGTCTTTAGCTTTAACAGATACGATACCGTTTTTATCAATATCAAACGTTACTTCGATTTGAGGGATACCACGAGGTGCAGCTGGGATATCAGTCAATTGGAAACGACCAAGAGTTTTGTTATCAGCAGCCATTGGACGTTCACCTTGAAGAACGTGGATATCTACAGCTGGTTGGTTATCAGCAGCTGTTGAGAAGACTTGTGATTTAGAAGTTGGGATAGTAGTGTTACGGTCGATAAGTTTTGTAAATACACCACCCATAGTTTCGATACCAAGTGACAATGGAGTAACGTCAAGAAGTACGACATCTTTAACATCACCAGTGATAACACCACCTTGGATAGCAGCACCCATAGCAACTACTTCATCAGGGTTAACTGATTTGTTTGGTTCTTTGCCAGTTTCAGCTTTAACAGCTTCTACAACGGCAGGGATACGAGTTGAACCACCAACAAGGATAACTTCGTCGATTTCAGAGATTGAAAGACCTGCATCTGAAAGAGCTTGACGAACTGGAGTTTTAGTACGTTCAACAAGGTCACGAGTCAAATCATCGAATTTAGCACGTGAAAGGCTTGTTTCCAAGTGAAGAGGTCCAGCAGCTCCTGCAGTGATGAATGGAAGTGAGATTTGTGTTTGAGTAACACCTGAAAGATCTTTTTTAGCTTTTTCAGCAGCATCTTTCAAACGTTGAAGGGCCATTTTATCTTGGCTAAGGTCAATTCCGTTTTCGTTCTTGAAGTCAGCAACTAACCAATCAATAATTTTTTGGTCGAAGTCATCACCACCAAGTTTGTTATCACCTGCTGTAGCAAGTACGTCAAAGACACCATCACCAAGTTCAAGGATAGATACGTCGAATGTACCACCACCAAGGTCAAATACCAAGATTTTTTCATCTTTATCAGTTTTATCAAGACCGTAAGCAAGTGCAGCTGCAGTTGGTTCGTTAACGATACGTTCTACTTCAAGACCAGCGATTTTACCAGCGTCTTTAGTTGCTTGACGTTGAGCATCGTTGAAGTATGCAGGAACTGTGATAACAGCTTTTGTTACTTTTTCACCAAGGTAATCTTCAGCGTAACCTTTAAGGTATTGAAGAATCATTGCTGAGATTTCTTGTGGAGTGTATTCTTTACCGTTTGCAGATACTTTTTCAGAAGTACCCATTTTAGATTTGATAGAGATTACTGTATCTGGGTTAGTTACTGCTTGACGTTTTGCAGCATCACCAACAATGATTTCACCATTTTTGAATGAAACAACTGATGGAGTTGTACGGTTACCTTCTGGGTTTGCAATGATTTTTGATTCAGTTCCTTCAAGAACTGCAACAGCTGAGTTTGTTGTACCTAAGTCAATACCAATAATTTTAGACATGTTCTACCCCTCTTTTTTATATGAATTTATCTTTTTTATGCTTTCTGTTATAGTTTAATGACATTGCGGTCAGGTCATTTGTATTTAGTTGTAAACAACAACCATTGCAGGACGCAACAAGCGTTCATGAAGTTTATAACCTTTTTGAAGAACTTGTGCAATGCTATCCACTGGATGTTCATCATCCGCTGGAAGTGTTTGAACTGCCATGTGCAAGTTGTGGTCAAAGTTTTCAACAACCACTTCTTCAACACCTTCTTCATTAAGTGCACGAACTAGGCTATCGCGTGTCATTTCAAGACCTTTTTTTACATCGTCAGTCAAACCTTCAACAGCAAGAGCTCGTTCCAAGTTATCCAAACTTGGTAAAATAGCTTTTGCTAAATCTTGTGAACGGTATTTTTGCAATTGTTGACGTTCTTCGTTAGCACGACGTTGAATATTTTGCATTTCAGCATGAGCACGAAGGTATTTATTTTCAAAATCTTCAGCACGCTCAAGTGCTTTTTGTAATTCTTCATTTTGAGCATCTTCTTGAGGCTGCTCTTCTACTTTTTCTTCAGTCACAACATCAGTGGCTTCAACTTCTTCTTGAAGTTCTTCGTTTTTAATTTCTTCTGACACTGTGTCCCTCCCTATCTTTTTATCAATTTAATTCAATTACTAAACTTAGTTGACCTCGTAGTGATTACTATTAAGATATCGGTAGTAATCACCAAGTTTCATCGCTAAAACTCGCCCGATAACATTAACCAAGCTAACGCTTCGGCGATAATCCATATCAATGGGACCAATCAAGCTAAGGAGCCCAAATCCACGATAAGGAATCAGAAACTTATGTGTTAAAACAGTCACATTTGCTAAAGCTGGCTCTTGACTATCTGCAACCTGAACATTGGCAATTTCATCTTCTTTCATTGAAGAGCGAAGCGCAACCGCCACTCGTTGGTCATTATCCAAGAAACGGTAAGTCTCCAAATCAGCATAATCAAGCGAATTAACTTTACCAGCTACGAAAACCAATTCTCTGAACAATTCTGCAAAAATATAATCAAACAAATCCAGAACATTATCTGTTACTGTGAAATACTTTTGCAAAACCTGTGGAATTTCTGTTCGTAACTTATAATGGATATCCATCACCGTACGACCAAGCAAACGTTCATCAACGATTTCTTTCAAAGTCACCAAATCTTTCAACATAAAGTTTTTCGGAATGGCAAATTGAATAGTTGCTGGCTTAGATTCATCCAAAGTTAAAACAGCTAAAGCGTCATGACTTGATAGTTGAACAATATCAAAGGCAGTTAATTTCTGGCGGGCTGGTTCAACATCCAAAATCACTGATGTATAACCAGTCATATCAGCCAAGACTTGACTTGCCTTTTGTAAAATATCATCAAGCTTAAAAGCTTCAAAATCAAAAGCCTTAACCACTTGATAAATATCACGTTCATCGATACTATCAAGACTCAATGAATGCTCAACAAAGTACTTAAATCCAGCAGCACTTGGCATCCGTCCACTAGACGTGTGAGCTTTCTCAAGCAACCCTAGCTTTTCAAGTTTAGCCATGTCATTACGAATGGTAGCACTACTTGAATCGATAGTTGCTTGCAAAGTTTTAGAGCCAATAGGTTCATGCGTCTGTGTAAACAATTCAACGATTAAATTCAGAATTTCACTTTGACGTTGTGTTATCATAACCTCGCCCCTTTCAACTTTTAGCACTCATTTACCTCGACTGCTAATTTATAATTCTATTATACTCCTCTAAAAAGCAGTGTCAAGGAAAAAGCATAAAAAATTAGCACTCTTTTTACTAGAGTGCTAATTCCTTATTTATCATATGTTGTTAAGTCATTTTCTTCAATAATAGCAATCAATTTACTCGCATAATTGGGGTCTGAACTAAAGCCCATATCTTGCAGTGCTTGTGCTGGTTTCTTGTACCCTTTGTTAGAAACCATAACGTCATAAGCACCTTCGCTATTACGAATTTTACCTGACTTCAGTAAAGCAAAATAATCATAGATAGCATCATCCCAAGATTTATAAACAGCAAATTGGCCAATTTCAGTTTGCCACTCATTGACAAAATAACGTTTGTATTTCAAAGTCACAGGTTTATTTCCTGGCTGCGCAAAAACAGCAAAGAGATTATGATATTTTACAGCTAGCAAATTTTGACCATAATCAGATTCTAACGCTGCTTGTGCCATCACCAATGACGGACGCACGCCATAAGCTTCTGCCACTTCTTGAACCGCTGGTGCAATGTCAGCAAAAAATTCCGACTTATTATAGGAAACTTTTTCTGTTTTATTTGCACTAGGTGTTGCTCGGTGAGCATATAGCGGTGAAAAAATACCTAGAACCAAAACAGCCAAAAATACAAGAAATTGAACAAAAGAGAATCGAGATTTCATCGTTTATTCTCCTTCAACAAAGCAATGTATTCTTCAAGGCTAAGATTATTATCAGTCATGTATTTTGCTGATTCTTTACCAACATAACGGAAGTGCCAATCTTCATAATCAACACCTGTTGACTCACTTTTTCCTTTTGGAAAACGAAGAACAAATCCATATTCAGGTGCAATAGCTTTTACTTTTTCCACAACATCAACATCACTTTGATTGAGGTAATTAACAGTACTCATATCCATGGCTAAACCAGTTTGGTGTTCACTAGCCCCAGCCGGTTGTGAATACGTCTTAACCAAATCTTCTGCCGCAGACTGTGTCAAACTTGGATCAGCAGCCATTTCCTGCGATACATATGAATTAAACAATTCTTCCTGGTACGCAACGCTTCGGTAACCAGAAATCAAGTGTTCACTAGCGTCAATAGCTTGCGCTGCAGCCAAGAAATTACGAGCATCATCAGCAATACGTGAATCAACCGTAATATTATCAATCTGCGTCAAATCAGGATTCATTTCTGGCGTGATGTGGTCACGATTTACCAAGACCAATTGCCAATCTTTGGTTGAAACATCAGGTAAATTCGCTACTTTTTTCTTAGCAGCTACTGAAGAGGACTTAGCTGATGAACTTTGACTCACCGAAGTAGAAGCATTTCTTGCATTTTCCTTTAACGTCAATCGATTTCCTTGAACGAAAACAAAAATTCCAACAATAAAAATGATAATAACTAATAACCCTAATATTAAGGTTGGTAAACTACGCTTTTTTCTCATCTTTTCTTTCTTCTAATAATTGTCGACCTTTGAGACGATAACTAACATCTCCAATCGATTCAATAATAAATTTGCCATTCTCAAAACTAACAACTGTTACACTACCATTATCTAGTCCAAGACCTCTTGGTGTCGTAGGGTCAATTAACCACAAAAATGTACCAATAGTCATACCATGACTCACTACAATGGCATTGCCGCCGCCTGATGCTTCAATCTTTTTAGCAATAGCAGTAAAACCTTCTAAAATCCGACTACTTAGCTCTTCCCAAGTTTCAGCCCAACCAGCAGTATCAACTTTGTAAATGCCCTTGGCTAATTCTTCGTAAGACAGCTTTGTCATATCCTTATCAAAAACTCGAGGAAGAACACCGTTGAAGAGCTCACCGTCATATCCTCCATCTAGACTACCAAAGCACCACTCACGAATACGTTTATCACGCGTGTAAGTAATATCCTCTTGCTGACATTCTCGCAATATAATTTCCATTGTTTGCAAAGTCCGCCCACTATCACTTGAAAAAGCTTCCTTAAATGTCAAACCCGCAGCCTTTAAGCCAACACCAAGTTCCTGAATACCACGTTCACCCTCAGCAGTCAACGGAGTATCACTCCAACCCTGTGCACGACCGATTGTGTTAAACATTGTCTTACCATGACGAGCAATATACAACCTTGTTTTTACCATTGGCTTCCTCCTATAAACTAGAAACAAACAGAAATAGTGATAACAAAATAAATAGTAATTTAAGACTTTAATGCCACTTTATTATAACATATTTTTCGCTTTGCTCCTTCGTCCAAAACACAATCTTAATTAGGAAAAAGACAAGTTTTTAAAGACGGATTTCAAACAAAAATCTAGGGCAAAAATTACTTTCACCCTAGATATTTTATGACTAAAAATGATTAACAGATTAGTTTTTAAAGCTATGGACAGGCGCAGGAATTTGACCTCCACGGTGAATGAAATCAGCAGACGAATTATGGTTAACACGCATCACTGGTGCAGCACCAAGAAGTCCACCAAATTCAATCATATCGCCTTCTTTACCTTTAGGAATGATACGAACAGCTGTTGTTTTTTGATTAATAACACCAATAGCAGCTTCATCAGCAATCATAGCAGCAATTGTTTCGTGCGGAGTATCCTCAGGAATAGCAATCATATCCAAACCAACTGAACAGATAGCTGTCATAGCTTCAAGTTTTTCTAAATTAAGAGAACCATTTTGAACAGCAGCAATCATTCCTTCATCTTCAGAAACTGGAATGAAAGCACCTGATAGACCACCGACTTGGTTACAAGCCATGATTCCACCTTTTTTAACTTGGTCATTCAAAAGCGCAAGTGCTGCAGTTGTACCGTGAGTACCAACTGCTTCAAGTCCCATTTCTTCAAGAACACGAGCGACAGAATCCCCAACAGCTGGTGTAGGAGCAAGTGAAAGGTCAACAATACCAAATTTAACCCCTAAACGTTCACTAGCCATTTGACCAACTAATTGACCGATACGAGTAATTTTGAAGGCTGTTTTCTTAACAGTTTCTGCAACAACATCGAAGCTTTCACCGCGAACTTTTTCAAGAGCACGTTTGACAACACCAGGACCAGAAACACCGACATTAATGACAACATCCGCTTCACCAACACCATGGAAAGCACCAGCCATGAAAGGATTATCCTCAACCGCATTGGCAAACACAACTAATTTCGCAGCGCCTAAATCAGACAATTGAGCAGTTTCTTTAATCACACGTCCCATGTCAGCAACAGCAGTCATATTGATACCAGATTTTGTTGAACCAATATTTACTGATGAACATACTTTTTCAGTCTCAGCAAGTGCACGAGGAATTGAATTAATCAAGATTTCATCGCCTTTTTGGTAACCTTTTTGAACCAATGCAGAAAAACCACCGATGAAATCAATACCAATTTCATGTGCAGCTTTATCTAAAGCATGTGCAAGTGGAAGATAGTCTGTCGCATCAGTTGCAGCACCAATAATTGAAATTGGTGTAACTGAAACACGTTTATTTACAATTGGAATACCAAGCTCAGCAGCAATTTCATCTCCAACTTCAACAAGAGAACCAGCTTTTTCGACTACTTTTTTATAAATTTTATCAGCAGCTTTATTAATATCAGGATCGATACAATCAAGAAGAGAAATTCCCATCGTAATAGTACGAACATCGAAATTTTGCTCTTCAATCATTGCAATTGTTTCAGTAACTTGTCTAATATCCACAGCTAGCCTCCTTAAATATTGTACATAGCGTCAAAAATCGCTGCGCTTTGAATGTTAATTTTGACGTTAAGCGTGTCCCCATAAGCTTCAAATTCAGAGCGTAATTTTGTGAAATCTTGTTTTTCATCAGATGAAACAACAGCCATCATTGTGAAAAAATCATCCAAAACAGTTTGAGAAATATCATCAATATTCAAACCAAACTCAGCAATTTTTGCTGAAACACCTGCTACAATACCTGCTTTATCTTTTCCGACAACAGTAATAATTGCTTTCATGAGAAGCCTCCAAAACTAATATTTGTTCAATTTTACCACAATTTTCTGAAAAATTCCATTTAATTAGCAAAATAATTCGCTAATAACGAATTATTTTAGAATATTTAAAACAAATATTCATGTTTTAGGTCTAAAATTGGATTTTTCTTCCGGGCAGAAGAGTAAGTAAAAAGGCCAGAATCCTCTGGTCTTTTCTTATGGTCTAAAATCTGAGAAATACGGTTCAATGCTTTTTAAAAAGGCTTTCTTCCCTTCAAAACGTTCCCCACGAATCACTTTTTCCAACTTTAGTCGGTCTTCTCTTCCCAATGTTCTTCGTAAACGTGCTAAGCTATCCTGATAAGCCACGTAATCTGCGACTTCAAAGAAAGATACCTGGGGCACACAGTGACTAATATCACCAATTTCTTCATAAGGCATACGATTAAATTTCCTCTTAAAGGATTCCTGATGGCGGATAATATCTTTAACATGGTTAGAAAATTTTGTTTTAAAGTAGCTATAGCGTTTGCCTTCATTAATTAAGAGGTCTGGCTGTTCCTCTAAGAGTTGAAAGAAAACAATTCGACCTTCTTGAATCCAATCTTCATAATCCCAAAGTTTGACAAAATAATGACGGCGTAATTTTAAAATAATTGGTTTAACCGTTTGAAAATAGCGTTCAAAATCCACTGTTACGATCTCCTTTGTCCTTTTTTATGTTAAGGTACTCTTATTATAAAAAGAATTAGGAAAAAGGAACATGACAAAAATGTCCAAATGAATGCACAAAAAAAGCAACTCATCTGAGTTGCTCTCCGTCTACCGCTTTTAAACTCCGCCAGTAGGACTCGAACCTACGACATCATGATTAACAGTCATGCGCTACTACCAACTGAGCTATGGCGGATAAATGCTAAGCGACTACCATATCTAACAGGGGGCAACCCCCAACTACATCAGGCGTGCTAGGGCTTAACTTCTGTGTTCGGCATGGGAACAGGTGTATCTCCTAGGCTATCGTCACTTAACTATGATTGATTATCCAATCAAAATTGAATACCTATATATTCTAACAAGAAACCGACTCGCTGTCAATATTGACTCGTTTCTTTTTTGGATAAGTCCTCGAGCTATTAGTATTAGTCCGCTACATGTGTCACCACACTTACACTTCTAACCTATCTACCTGATCATCTCTCAGGGCTCTTACTGATATAAAATCATGGGAAATCTCATCTTGAGGTGGGCTTCACACTTAGATGCTTTCAGCGTTTATCCCTTCCCTACATAGCTACCCAGCGATGCCTTTGGCAAGACAACTGGTACACCAGCGGTAAGTCCACTCTGGTCCTCTCGTACTAGGAGCAGATCCTCTCA
The DNA here is from genome assembly GCF_011387195.1 of Streptococcus ruminicola. Taxonomy (NCBI): domain Bacteria; kingdom Bacillati; phylum Bacillota; class Bacilli; order Lactobacillales; family Streptococcaceae; genus Streptococcus; species Streptococcus ruminicola. The sequence goes on along the minus strand of NZ_CP046919.1, from coordinate 1,142,575 downwards.
AATTTCCTACGCCCGCGACGGATAGGGACCGAACTGTCTCACGACGTTCTGAACCCAGCTCGCGTGCCGCTTTAATGGGCGAACAGCCCAACCCTTGGGACCGACTACAGCCCCAGGATGCGACGAGCCGACATCGAGGTGCCAAACCTCCCCGTCGATGTGAACTCTTGGGGGAGATAAGCCTGTTATCCCCAGGGTAGCTTTTATCCGTTGAGCGATGGCCCTTCCATGCGGAACCACCGGATCACTAAGCCCGACTTTCGTCCCTGCTCGAGTTGTAGCTCTCGCAGTCAAGCTCCCTTATACCTTTACACTCTGCGAATGATTTCCAACCATTCTGAGGGAACCTTTGGGCGCCTCCGTTACCTTTTAGGAGGCGACCGCCCCAGTCAAACTGCCCGTCAGACACTGTCTCCGATAGGGATAACCTATCTAGGTTAGAGTAGCCATAACACAAGGGTAGTATCCCAACAACGCCTCCACCGAAACTAGCGTCCCGATTTCATAGGCTCCTACCTATCCTGTACATGTGGTACAGATACTCAATATCAAACTGCAGTAAAGCTCCATGGGGTCTTTCCGTCCTGTCGCGGGTAACCTGCATCTTCACAGGTACTAAAATTTCACCGAGTCTCTCGTTGAGACAGTGCCCAAATCATTACGCCTTTCGTGCGGGTCGGAACTTACCCGACAAGGAATTTCGCTACCTTAGGACCGTTATAGTTACGGCCGCCGTTTACTGGGGCTTCAATTCACACCTTCGCTAATGCTAAGCGCTCCTCTTAACCTTCCAGCACCGGGCAGGCGTCACCCCCTATACATCATCTTACGATTTAGCAGAGAGCTGTGTTTTTGATAAACAGTTGCTTGGGCCTATTCACTGCGGCTGACTTAAAGCCAGCGCCCCTTCTCCCGAAGTTACGGGGCCATTTTGCCGAGTTCCTTAACGAGAGTTCTCTCGCTCACCTGAGGCTACTCGCCTCGACTACCTGTGTCGGTTTGCGGTACGGGTAGAGTATAATTAACGCTAGAAGCTTTTCTTGGCAGTGTGACATCACTAACTTCGCTACTTAACTTCGCTCCCCATCACAGCTCAATGTTAGAGATATAAGCATTTGACTCATATCACACCTCACTGCTTAGACGTGCACTTCCAATCGCACGCTTTAGTTAGCCTACTGCGTCCCTCCATCACTATATACTCTAGTACAGGAATATCAACCTGTTGTCCATCGGATACACCTTTCGGTCTCTCCTTAGGTCCCGACTAACCCAGGGAGGACGAGCCTTCCCCTGGAAACCTTAGTCATACGGTGGACAGGATTCTCACCTGTCTTTCGCTACTCATACCGGCATTCTCACTTCTATGCGTTCCAGCGCTCCTCACGGTACACCTTCTTCACACATAGAACGCTCTCCTACCATACCTAAAAGGTATCCACAGCTTCGGTAATATGTTTTAGCCCCGGTACATTTTCGGCGCAGGGTCACTCGACTAGTGAGCTATTACGCACTCTTTGAATGAATAGCTGCTTCTAAGCTAACATCCTAGTTGTCTGTGCAACCCCACATCCTTTTCCACTTAACATATATTTTGGGACCTTAGCTGGTGGTCTGGGCTGTTTCCCTTTCGACTACGGATCTTAGCACTCGCAGTCTGACTGCCGATTATATCTCATTGGCATTCGGAGTTTATCTGATATTGGTAATCCGGGATGGACCCCTCAATCAAACAGTGCTCTACCTCCAAGAGACTTAACATCGACGCTAGCCCTAAAGCTATTTCGGAGAGAACCAGCTATCTCCAAGTTCGTTTGGAATTTCTCCGCTACCCACAAGTCATCCAAGCACTTTTCAACGTGCCCTGGTTCGGGCCTCCAGTGAGTTTTACCTCACCTTCACCCTGCTCATGGGTAGGTCACATGGTTTCGGGTCTACGACATGATACTAATGCGCCCTATTAAGACTCGGTTTCCCTACGGCTCCGTCTCTTCAACTTAACCTCGCATCATATCGTAACTCGCCGGTTCATTCTACAAAAGGCACGCTCTCACCCATTAACGGGCTCGAACTTGTTGTAGGCACACGGTTTCAGGTTCTATTTCACTCCCCTCCCGGGGTGCTTTTCACCTTTCCCTCACGGTACTGGTTCACTATCGGTCACTAGAGAGTATTTAGGGTTAGGAGATGGTCCTCCCAGATTCCGACGAGATTTCTCGTGTCTCGCCGTACTCAGGATACTGCTAGGGTTAAAGACTATTTCGAATACGAGGCTGTTACTCTCTTTGGCTTACCTTCCCAGGTAATTCTTCTATAATCTTGTCGTCCCACGTCGCAGTCCTACAACCCCGATGTGTAAACACATCGGTTTGCCCTCTTACCATTTCGCTCGCCGCTACTAAGGCAATCGCGTTTGCTTTCTCTTCCTGCAGCTACTTAGATGTTTCAGTTCACTGCGTCTTCCTCTTCATTACCTTAACAGTAATGAGTGACATGCATTACATGCCGGGTTCCCCCATTCGGACATCTCTGGATCAATGTTTACTTACAACTCCCCAAAGCATTTCGTCGTTAGTCACGTCCTTCATCGGCTTCTAGTGCCAAGGCATCCACCGTGCGCCCTTATTAACTTAACCTTATTTTGGTCTGTTGACCTTAAACTCATTAAATCACAGCGTTTCGGTTTATTTCTTGTTACTATCTACAATTCAATTTCTTGAATCGTGGAATTTGATATAGATATTCAATTTTCAATGGACAATCTTTTGAATCTTTCGATTCAATGGAGCCTAGCGGGATCGAACCGCTGACCTCCTGCGTGCAAAGCAGGCGCTCTCCCAGCTGAGCTAAGGCCCCACAAGACCTCTCAAAACTAAACAATACTCCAAACGTGCTTCCGTTTATCCTTAGAAAGGAGGTGATCCAGCCGCACCTTCCGATACGGCTACCTTGTTACGACTTCACCCCAATCATCTATCCCACCTTAGGCGGCTGGCTCCTAAAAGGTTACCTCACCGACTTCGGGTGTTACAAACTCTCGTGGTGTGACGGGCGGTGTGTACAAGGCCCGGGAACGTATTCACCGCGGCGTGCTGATCCGCGATTACTAGCGATTCCGACTTCATGTAGGCGAGTTGCAGCCTACAATCCGAACTGAGATTGGCTTTAAGAGATTTGCTTGCCGTCACCGACTCGCGACTCGTTGTACCAACCATTGTAGCACGTGTGTAGCCCAGGTCATAAGGGGCATGATGATTTGACGTCATCCCCACCTTCCTCCGGTTTATTACCGGCAGTCTCGCTAGAGTGCCCAACTTAATGATGGCAACTAACAATAGGGGTTGCGCTCGTTGCGGGACTTAACCCAACATCTCACGACACGAGCTGACGACAACCATGCACCACCTGTCACCGATGTTCCGAAGAAACTTCCTATCTCTAGGAATAGCATCGGGATGTCAAGACCTGGTAAGGTTCTTCGCGTTGCTTCGAATTAAACCACATGCTCCACCGCTTGTGCGGGCCCCCGTCAATTCCTTTGAGTTTCAACCTTGCGGTCGTACTCCCCAGGCGGAGTGCTTAATGCGTTAGCTGCGGCACTAAGCCCCGGAAAGGGCCTAACACCTAGCACTCATCGTTTACGGCGTGGACTACCAGGGTATCTAATCCTGTTTGCTCCCCACGCTTTCGAGCCTCAGCGTCAGTTACAGACCAGAGAGCCGCTTTCGCCACCGGTGTTCCTCCATATATCTACGCATTTCACCGCTACACATGGAATTCCACTCTCCCCTTCTGCACTCAAGTCTAACAGTTTCCAAAGCGAACAATGGTTAAGCCACTGCCTTTAACTTCAGACTTATTAAACCGCCTGCGCTCGCTTTACGCCCAATAAATCCGGACAACGCTCGGGACCTACGTATTACCGCGGCTGCTGGCACGTAGTTAGCCGTCCCTTTCTGGTAAGTTACCGTCACTGTGTGAACTTTCCACTCTCACACACGTTCTTCTCTTACAACAGAGCTTTACGATCCGAAAACCTTCTTCACTCACGCGGCGTTGCTCGGTCAGGGTTGCCCCCATTGCCGAAGATTCCCTACTGCTGCCTCCCGTAGGAGTCTGGGCCGTGTCTCAGTCCCAGTGTGGCCGATCACCCTCTCAGGTCGGCTATGTATCGTCGCCTTGGTGAGCCGTTACCTCACCAACTAGCTAATACAACGCAGGTCCATCTACTAGTGAAGCAATTGCTCCTTTCAAGCATCTAACATGGGTTAAATGCTGTTATGCGGTATTAGCTATCGTTTCCAATAGTTATCCCCCGCTAGTAGGCAGGTTACCTACGCGTTACTCACCCGTTCGCAACTCTTCCAACTTTAGCAAGCTAAAGTCTTCAGCGTTCTACTTGCATGTATTAGGCACGCCGCCAGCGTTCGTCCTGAGCCAGGATCAAACTCTCATTTAATCTTGTTCTCATTCTGTCACTGACAGATTTATCGTTTTTGACAGGTTACTTCCGTAACCCGCACGTTTGGTTCGTATTGTTCAGTTTTCAAAGGTCTTTGTCTCATCCGAGACAACTTCTATATTCTATCAAATTTGAAACTCGTTGTCAACATCTTTTTCAAGAAATTTTCAAGTTCTTTTCAAATTTGTTACCGTCGTCCTCTCGAACAACAGCTATATTAGTTTAGCATTTCTAACTCGCTTTGTCAAGAACTTTTTTAACTTTTTTTCAAAGCCTTTTGAAATGTTTGCTGCCTCAAACAACAGCTTATTTAGTATACTAAACTTCATTTCCTCTGTCAACAGGTTTTTTAGCTTTTTTTGATTTATTCGATCAGACGCTCTCACAGGCTCTATTTAAGCATCAAATCACGTTCTATCACTTTTCCCTTTTATAGGGCAGTAAGACTCTTTGAGGCTTTTTAAAAGGCACATGACTGCATTCTGAGTTTCTTCTCTAAATTTCTACTCCAATAAATTTTTCAAAAAACAAAAAAAGAACACTCTTTGGAGTGTTCTTCTGTACAAATCTGAAAAACGGATTAACGTTTTGAGAATTGTGAAGCTTTACGAGCTTTTTTAAGACCTGGTTTTTTACGTTCAACCATACGTGCATCACGTGTAAGAAGACCAGCGCGTTTCAATGAATCACGGAAGTCTGGGTCTACTTGAAGCAATGCGCGAGCGATACCGTGACGGATAGCTCCTGATTGACCTGCGTAACCACCACCTACAACGTTAACGAAAACGTCGTATGAACCTACAGTTGAAGTAACTGCGAATGGTTGGTTAATAACAAGACGAAGGTCAGCATGTGGGATGTATTCTTCTACATCTTTTTTGTTAACTGTGATTTTACCAGTACCTGGGACCAAACGTACGCGTGCAACAGCGTTTTTACGACGACCAGTACCTGTGTATTGTGCTTGTGCCATTTAATAGATGCTCCTTTCTCTCTTAGATAAGTCCTTTAATATCAAGTACTTCTGGTTGTTGAGCAGCGTGTGTGTGTTCGCTACCTACGAAGACTTTCAATTTCATGCCTTGTGCACGTCCAAGAGTGTTGTGTGGAAGCATGCCTTTAACTGATTTTTCAATCAAGCGAACAGCATTTTTAGAACGAAGTTCACCTGCTGAGATTTGTTTCAATCCACCTGGATACATTGAGTGAGTGTAGTAGATTTTATCAGTTGCTTTTTTACCAGTTAATTTAACTTTTTCAGCATTGATAACGATAACGAAGTCACCTGTATCAGTGTGTGGTGTGAATGTTGGTTTGTTTTTTCCGCGAAGTACGCTAGCAACTACTGCAGAAAGACGTCCAAGAGGTACATCTGTTGCGTCAACAACGTACCATTTACGTTCAACTTGGCCTGGTTTAGCCATGAATGTTGTTTTGTTCATGAGTTCTCCTATACGAATTCGTTTTTGTTTACAAAGTGTGGATGTTCCGGTCCACGAGTTATTTGAAAGGTTCCGGGGCCTTACAAATGGGGTAAACAATACCGTTTATTATAATACCAAAAAAAGTGGTAGTAAGTCAACAGTTATGACTAATCTTTTCTAAGTTTTTTCGTCTTTTTAAAAGAAAACGCTTAGCGGTATTTTCGCGTGTTTTCAGCTAGATGAACTAGGTGACGCAAGAAGTCATGTGTCTTGGCTTGGTAGCCGTTTGCTAAGCCCAACTCATAAATATAGCCATTAATATAATCTACTTCTGTCTGACGCCCTTTGCTCATATCTTGATACATTGATGGGTAATGAAGTGGACTCGTTTCTGCACTAACATATCGAATAGTCTCCCATTCTTGCTCACGACTGCCAAGTGGCTTTATTCCAGCTAACTCTGCGACTTCATACGCTTCATCGATTAGTTGTCTCCCCAGTTTCTCTGCTCCCTGATAATCAATAAATTGACCCATTCGGATTTCAAAAAGAGTACAAATTGTATTAATCACAGAATTGAAAACTACCTTTGTATAAAGAGTTCCTAAAAAATTATCCGTCAGATTTGGATTAAGATTTGATGCACTAAAATCAGCAATAATCTGCTTTTGAACGCTATCGACATAACCGGACTGTGCAGCTAAATTAATCGAACCTGCGCCAGCCCTTCCGATAAAATCGACATCTCCTGCTGCTTTTAAAACTGTCCCAATTAAACAAGTTCCTGCTAAAACTTTTTCAGGTGCGAAATATTGATTAATTTTTTCAATATGTCCCATGCCGTTCATTCCCGTAAAAACATACTGGCTACTATTGAAGAAGTGTTTGCTTCGCTCCAATAATTCTTGCAGATGCATTTGTTTGTCAAAAATAATCAAGACATCTGGTTTTCCACGATAGTTTTCTGGTAGATAAATATCAATTGGAACCAAATGACGATTCTTGCCATCACGTGACTGGTAGACACCACCTTGTTTTTGAATTGTATCAACTTGTTCTTGCCAAGTATCGATAAAATCAACTTGAGCTTTCAAATGTTCCTTCAGCAATAGGCCAAAGCGTAGTCCCATCGCACCACTTCCAAGTACAGCATACGATAAAGTCATCAATCTACCTCCCTTGATTTTTTTAAAATTATATCACTTCTATCAAGGAAGAAGGCAAATTGTGGGTATTGAATTTTTTTATGACTGGTTATAACTATTGTGAAATCTACCCCTTAACACGAACATCATAGTCCAGACTAACAACCTTCTCGTGATAATTGTCAGCAGTGATTTGAACTTTATAAGACCCTTTTTTAAAGTAAAGTTTTTGGCTATCTTTTAATTCATCGCCATCAAGTTGATAGCAACACTTGTTATTTTCATCAACAATACTTAAATGTAAATCTCCATCATCTGTCATGCCATTTACTTTAAGATTCAACTTTTCATCTTCTGGCAATGTGAAATAACCTTTAGCAACTTCTAAAGTTTTTTGGCTAGTTGCACTTTGACCATAAGTCTTATCTTTTTTCATTGAAAACTTAACTGAGTGTTCTGCATTATAGTTGTACAAAAAGAATGCTCCGATAAGGCAAACCACTGTGGCAATCACAGCAAGCATTGGCCACAGTTTCTTCTGCTTCTCAGAATTTTTTGCTACACTTGGTATAGTTTCTTTTTTAATTAATTGGTCAACAGAGATGCCAAAATAATCACTAATTTTAACCAGCATTTCTACATCTGGATAGCTTTTCCCATTTTCCCAATTTGATACAGTCTGCCTTGATACATGAAAAATATTGGCAAAATCATCTTGACTCATCTGATATTGTTTTCGTAATTCACTGATATTCATTTTTTCCACCTTTCACCAAAATTATCCTCTTTTTTTCATTTGAATACTAGCAAATACCTTTTGACATCATAGCAAAACTCTTTGACATATCCCATTTAGCAATTTGACGTTACAAAAATTGCAGCAAATAACCATCTATTACGGCAATTAGAAGATACATCACAAAAGCTCTTGTAAATGATTCTATATGTTTTCTAGGATTCTGATATAAGTCTTTTTCAGGGATTTTTGTAAAACGAATGCGTTTTGTACGTCTCCACCAAATTAAATCAATCACAAGTAAATCAAACAAATTCAATCCTTGTCCTATAATGCTTAAACAAATGAAATTATGTAAAAAGTTTGGCTTTCTAATAGCTATTCCCAAAATAAATAATATTACCAAAAAGATTAAAAAATTTTGCAAGAATGCCACACACTTATTAGTTGTTTTAACTTTTGCTCGATAATCCTCATTATTTCTTATCAAAGTCTGAACTTCATCTGGATACGATGAAAAACTTTTTAAATTTTTATCATCAGTTCCTGTCCCTAAAAAGCACAAGATAAAAAAGAACAGACACAAACCAACCGTCTCAATAGCTACAACCATCTTCCCTCACTCCAATTCAAATATTAAATACCACCGTCATTATGTTTTACAAAAAAAGCAGACTAAGTCCACTTTTTTGATTTTATCGTGCGTCTTTTCCGATTGTAAAGACAGCTAACGTTCCAGGCCCTACGTGAGCTGAGATAACTGGACCTAATGGCATAATAAGAACATCATCAATCATGTCATGTTCGAGCAATGACTCTTTCAAGCTTTCAGCCCCTTCTACATCATTGGCATAAGCGACAACAGCTGTTCGGTGAGCTAGGGATTCTGTTGCCTGTGCCACAACTTCCTTTAAAGCTTTTTTACGGCCACGAATTTTTGCTAGTGGAACAAGTTTTCCTGTGGCATCCAACCACAAAAGAGGTTTGATATTAGCTAAACTTCCCATGATAGCAGATGTTTTTGATAAACGACCGCCACGCATCAAATGATAAAGGTCATCAACTAGGAAATATGTTCGTAAGCGAGGCAAAATATCAATAATCATCGCTTTAGTTTCTTCGAGTGTCTTGCCTTCATCACGCGCTGCAGCTGCTAGGACAGATAAATACCCTTCTCCACCTGCTGCTGCCAAGGTATCAACGATTTCGATAGTCGCATCTGGAAATTCTTCTAAAACAAGATCACGCGCAATCATTGAACTTTGGTAAGTTCCTGATAAGACAGAAGAAAAAGCTAGGTAAAGCACCTCATCACCATTTTGTGCATGACGACGGAAACTTTCTTCAAATTGTCCCACATTAACTTGACTAGTTGTAGGTTTACCACCATTTTTCATACTTTCTAGCAATTTTTCACTAGTCAAACGATTTGGACCAACCGTTTCATAGATTTCCCCGTCTAATTGAATGGTTAGTCCTAGGATTTCAACATCATGAGCAGTTGCCCAATTTTCATCTAAGTCTGCTGTTGAATCCGTTAGTAATTTAAAAGTCATAATTCTCCCTTTACTATAAAAACAATCATACGTTCAGTGTTATCAATCATTGTCACCAAAAATACTTTGATAATCAAATGAATTCTTTTCCATTATAACAAAAAAGCCCGCAATTAGCGAGCTCCTTTAAAAAAAGTCCTTTGATGTTTTAAATATCATCAAGTAATTGTTTTAATTTATCCATCTGTCCATCATTCCACGGACTGAGTTTTGGTGTGGTTAAATCAATGTGCTTTGACATTTTGTCCAAGTCTGATTTAACCGTATTTACGCGCTGCTCCAATTCACGAGCTGATACCCGAAGGGCACCTTGCGAGAAGACAGTCCATTGTTCATTTAAATCACTGGTTGCAACTTCCACAAGATGGCGTGGTGTATTTAGCTCAGCTGCTGTACGTTCAATATAAGAATCAGCTGTTTCATCTTCTTCGGTGAAAATTACTTGGATTTTATATTGGTCATAACGTTGACGCAATCCTGGAACGTACTGAGCATCAAAGACACAGATAATATCCAGATTTTCAAAATGAGCATAGTTATTGAGCTTACGCAGTAAAATATTGCGTGCTTCATCTAATCGATTTGTCTTAAAGAGTTGACGTGTTTCCTGCCAAAAGGCAATCATGTTATAACCATCAACTAAGAGGATTCTTTTCTTCATTTTTTAGTCCTTTCACAGATGGCTCATCAAGTCTTACAAAAATTAATCCACTTTATGACGGAAAACTTCGTACATCAATACCGCTGCTGCCACACTGGCATTTAAACTTTGAACGTGACCATTCATCGGAATCGTAATCATTTCATCCACTTGTTTTTTGATGTTTGGCGAAATGCCTTTTCCTTCGTTACCAATGATCAGGGCTAGTTTGCCAGCTGTATTCCATTTGTGTGATGGTGTTCCGTTCATATCTGTACCAAATACCCAGAAACCTTGTTCTTTCAATTTATCAAGCGTTTGGCTGAGGTTTGTCACACGAGCGATCGGAACATGTTCGACAGCGCCAGTTGATGTTTTAGCAACCACAGGTGTCACACCAACCGCACGATGTTTTGGAATAATCACACCAGTGACATTTGTTGCGTCAGCTGTTCGCAAAATTGAGCCAAAATTATGCGGGTCGTTGAGTCCATCCAAAATCAGAATTAGTGGATTTTCTTCCTGCGCAGCTTTTTCTAAAATGGTATCTAATTCAGCATAAGCAAATTCTGAAACGCGTAAAACAAAACCTTGGTGAACGGCACCATTTGTCATGTCACTAAGCGTTTTTTTAGGTGTCCAAGAAATAGAGACTTTTTTCTCTGCGGCTAGGCTTTTGATTTTATCAACATTTTTTCCACGCAAGTCGTCTTGAATGTAGAGTTTATTTCCTGTGTTAGCTTGAAGGGCTTCTGTTACGGCATGCACACCATAAACGATGTCATTTTGATCATTAAATTCTTTGTTCTTCATAGTGCTATTATAACATGAAAACCAGCTCTCATGCGAGAACTGGCTATTTTTATTTTTTACTTAATCTTCAATTTTTTCAACCGCTTGGATACACCAATCAATAAGCTCTTCGAGACGATCAATCTGCTCAGTCATGTGAAGATAACCCATGACAGCTTCAAAACCTGTCGACATGCGGTAAGTCACAACGTCAGCATTTTTAGCTTTGGTATGACTATTTGTATTGCGACCGCGCTTATAGATTTCTTCTTCCTTTTCAGTCAATAGCTGCGCTTCTAGCATCATATTGATCAGCATCGCTTGAGCTTTGGCTGAAACATACATCGTTGCTTTGCGGTGCAATTGATTAGGTTTTGTCATACCTTGAAAAATCAAGTGTTTACGAATATAAGTCGAATAAATGGCATCTCCTTCAAAAGCAAGGGCAATACCATTAATAAGATTGACATCTACCTTAGTCACGTGTCCACCTCACGCCATCTTTGGTATCTAACAATTTAATGCCTTGTGCTGCTAATTGGTCACGGATGGCATCGGCTGTGGCAAAGTCACGATTAGCACGTGCTTCTTGGCGTTTTTCAATCAATGCTTCGATATCCGCATCAAGCACTTCTTCTTCAAAAACAATACCAAATACAGCAAGCATTTTAGCAAAAGTATCTTTGGTTACTTGGTCATAATTCCCTGAATTAATCCATTTCGCCATGTCAAAGACAACTGTAATACCATTTGCTGTGTTAAAATCATCATCCATCGCTGCTTCAAAATCAGCTTTGAATTTTGCAAGTTCAGCTGCATCAACAGCTTCTCCAAGTGGCAAGGTAAAGGTATTTTTCAAATACTTAAGGTTAACAGATGCATCGTGAACAGCTTTTTCGGTAAAGTTGACAGGTTTGCGATATTGTTGTGTCGCAAGGAAGAAACGAAGTACTTGACCATCAACAGTTTTCAACATATCGTGAACTGTCACAAAGTTGCCAAGAGATTTTGACATTTTTTCATTGTCAACATTGACAAAACCATTGTGCATCCAGTAATTAGCAAATGTTTTTCCAGTTTTGGCTTCTGATTGAGCAATTTCATTAGTGTGGTGTGGAAATTCCAAATCAGCTCCACCACCGTGAATATCAATAGTATCACCTAAAATACTTGTCGCCATTACAGAACATTCAATGTGCCAACCAGGACGTCCTTGTCCCCAAGGGCTTTTCCATGAAACTTCACCTGGTTTAGCAGCTTTCCAAAGGGCAAAATCAAGTGGATTTTCTTTGATGTCACCTTCGCCATCAACACGACCACTAGCACCAACTTCAAGGTCTTCCAAAGTTTTATTGGCTAATTTAGCATAGTTTTTGCTTTTAGCCACGCGGAAATACACATCACCATTCGCTTCATAAGCAAAACCTTTGTCCACAAGGTCTTTGACAAAAGCAATAATTTCATCCATGTAATCAATAACACGTGGATTTTTTGTTGCTGGTTCTACACCGAGTTCTTTGACATCTTCCATAAAGGCTGCAATGAATTTATCAGAAAATGCCTTTGTGTCCATATCAGCTTCAGCTGCACCTTTGATGATTTTATCATCAACATCGGTAAAGTTAGAAATATAATTTACTTTGTAGCCACGGTATTCAAAATAGCGACGAATCGTGTCAAAAGCAACAACGCTTCGAGCATTCCCAATATGAATATAGTTGTAAACTGTTGGTCCACAAACATACATGTTAACTGTATTTTCAGTAATTGGGACAAAGTCACGAAGACTTCTGGTCATTGTATCGTAAATTTTAATTGTCATGTTCCTTCCTCCAATCTCATCTTAGTTTTTATTAAAGTTTTGATGAATGTAAACTTTCGTAGCAAGCTGCTTCAAGTTTTGAAGTATAGTACTCACGGTGTTCTTCAAGGTCATGAATGGCATTTTCATCTTTTTTACCATGAACACGAACAACTTTCGCTGGTACTCCGACTACTGTTACATCTGCTGGAACATCCGATACAACGACAGCTGCCGCACCGACTTTGGAATTTTTTCCAATTTCGATTGGTCCAATAACCTGTGCGTGCGCTGAAACAAGTGCTCCTTCGCGAACGGTTGGGTGACGTTTCCCGACATCCTTACCCGTTCCACCAAGAGTCACACCATGATAAAGCATAACTCCTTTTTCTACAATTGCTGTTTCACCAATAACAAGACCAGAACCATGGTCGATAAAGACACCCTCAGCAATTTCAGCTCCTGGGTGAATTTCAATTTGTGTCCAAAAGCGCCAGAATTGGCTATGCATGCGCGCTAATAATTTCAAGCCATGTTTCCACAAGAAATGTGAGATACGATGCGCAGCCAAGGCTTTGACACCAGGGTAAGTTAGTATAATCTCCAGAGAGCTACGAGCCGCTGGATCGTTTTTCTTTACAATATCAATGGTTTCTTTCCACCAACCCATATCTTCTCCTTTCTTTTATTCGTCTTCGTCGATTTCAGACCAATCAACAAGAATTTGTTGGTCATCAAAGGGATTAATGGCAACTCCGACCGTTTCGTCAATGTCGTTTTCACCGTGTCCAGGTTGATAAATATCAGCCAAACGCCATGTCAAGATACTTCCTTGAGCATTGCGAAATGGTGTTCCAAAATCTTTGTGATTATACCATTTAGCAAAACTTTGAAGATTTGAAAAGGCTGGGACATAGCTTTTACCTTCTGGTGTAGACATTGTTGGGAACATACGGTCAAAGCTTTTATCGTCACGTGGGTGAACAAAGGCTGGGACAAGGTAGTATTTGTCCAAAGTATCAGCCGCAAGGTTTTCTTCACCCATAAGTTTATTCAAAATAGTTGTGTAAGCATTCAAAAATTGGATTAATTCACTACTTTTGAAGATAGTTGAATTGCCAAAATCGCCTGTTTTCTTAAGGTTAAAGACAATTCCAGTTAATCCTTTTTCAATGACTTCTTTTAAAACATCCAAAGTTGGACGTTCAACCCAATTTTGATCATTGGCACTAGCTTGTTCAGATTTGAAAGTTTCCAAATCTTCCTTATCAGAAAAGACAGGAGTCACCTTTTGCCCTTCAATATCAAGAGCATAAGGTTGATCACTAGCCAAAACTGGGATGTTGTGCAAGGCATTGACAAGCGCAATGCTATCTAAAAAGTTGTCTGGTGCGTTAACAAACGCGCGCAAACGAATATCAAGTTCATTTAAATTTGTCATCGTTAAACTCCACATTTATAAAAGATGAGCAAGCCAAAAAGTGTTTAGTCGATTTTATCGTGTTTTTCTTTGTGATCACGCAAGTGTCCGCCAAATGGTGAGTGACCTTTGTGTTCTTTTTCATGTTTTTCAGCTCTTGGTGGACGTGGAAGAAGAGCTTTCATTGACGCATCAACACGTCCTTTGTCATCTACTTTGATAACTTTAACATCAACTTCGTCACCAACTTCAAGAACGTCAGAAACGTTAGCTGTACGTGTCCATGCAATTTCTGAAATGTGAACAAGGGCATCTGTCTTATCAAAGAGGTTAACAAAAGCACCGAATTTTTCAATACGAACAACTTTAGCGTGGTAAACTTCACCAACTTTAGCTTCACGAACTAAACCAGCAATAATTTCTTTGGCACGGTCGATAGCAGCTTGGTCAGATGAGTAGATAGATACATTTCCTTCTTCGTCGATATCGATTTTAACACCAGTTTCTTCGATAATTTTATCGATGGTTTCACCACCTTTACCAATAACCACTTTGATTTTATCAACATCAATCTTGATTGTATCAATTTTTGGTGCTGTTGGTGCCAAGTGAGTACGAGGTGCTGGGATAGTTGCTTCAATCAAATCAAGGATTTCAAAACGAGCTTTCTTAGCTTGGGCTAGAGCTTCTTTCAAGATTTGCGGTGTAATACCTTCAATCTTGATATCCATTTGAAGTGCTGTAATACCTTCACGAGTACCTGCAACTTTAAAGTCCATATCACCAAAGTGATCTTCGAGACCTTGAATATCTGTCAAGATTGTGTAGTTGCTACCATCTGAAATCAATCCCATGGCGATACCAGCTACTGGTGCTTTAATTGGAACACCACCAGCCATAAGGGCAAGAGTACCTGCACAGATTGATGCTTGTGAAGATGAACCATTTGATTCCAAAACTTCAGCTACAAGACGGATAGCATATGGGAATTCTTCAAGGCTTGGAAGAACTTGCGCAAGAGCACGTTCACCAAGAGCACCGTGACCAATTTCACGACGACCAGGCGCACCATAACGTCCTGTTTCACCAACAGAGAATTGTGGGAAATTGTAGTGGTGCAAGAAACGTTTCTTGTACTCAGCACCAAGTCCATCAACGATTTGAGTTTCACCCATTGGAGCAAGTGTCAAAACTGACAAGGCTTGAGTTTGTCCACGTGTGAAGAGACCTGAACCGTGAACTTTTGGAAGATAATCAATCTCAGCATCCAATGGACGGATTTCGTCAACACGACGACCATCAGGACGGATTTTATCTTCTGTAATCAAGCGACGAACTTCGGCATGTTCCATTTGTTCAAGAATTTCAGCCACGTCACGCATGATTGTTTCATAATTTTCATCGTCTGCGTAGCGTTCTTCGTAAACAGCAGTTACTTCTTCTTTGACAGCTTCTGTCGCTGCTTCACGCGCTTTTTTCTCTTCGACTTGAACAGCTTTTTGAAGGTCAGCATTGTAGGCTGCAATGATTTCAGCTTGCAATTCTGGGTCAACTTGTAGCAATTCAACTTCTGCTTTTTCTTTACCAACAGCTGCAACGATTTCTTCTTGGAAGGCAATCAATTCTTGAACAGCTTCATGTCCTTTAAGAAGAGCTTCAAGCATGATGTCTTCTGACAATTCTTTAGCACCAGATTCAACCATGTTGATGGCTTCTTTTGTACCGGCAACAGTCAATTCAAGAAGAGATGCTTCTTTTTGTTCAGCTGATGGATTGATGATAAATTCACCATCGATATAAGCCACTTGAACACCAGCGATAGGTCCGTTAAATGGAATGTCTGAAATAGACAAAGCAAGTGAGCTACCAAACATAGCTGCCATTGGTGCACTAGCATCTTCGTCATAAGAAAGAACAGTGTTAATCACTTGAACTTCATTACGGAAACCTTCTGCAAACATTGGACGAATTGGACGGTCAATCAAACGTGCTGTCAATGTCGCATCAGTTGTCGGACGACCTTCACGTTTGTTGAAACCACCTGGAAATTTCCCAGCAGCGTACATTTTTTCTTCGTAGTTTACTTGAAGTGGGAAGAAGTCACCAGTTGACATTTTTTTAGACATGACAGCTGCACTAAGAACAGTTGATTCACCGTAACGAATCACTGCAGCGCCATTAGCTTGTTTAGCAACTTGACCAATTTCAACAACAAGTGGACGACCTGCAAAAGTCGTTTCAAAAGTTTGTTTTGACATTTTTATTCCTCTAACATTTTATTTTGATACGTCTGTTTTCTACAAAAACCAGTCTGTAAAAGGCTTATAAACTCGTCTTTGCATAAAACCACGTATCTCCATTATTTTATCACATTTTATAGGAAATAGCAGAGCTTATAGCACAGTTTTTTAAGAATCATTAAAAAGCAGCTACTAAACAGTAACTGCTTCTCTTTATAGCTATTTAGCAATGGATTATCCGAAAAATAAATCCACCACTGCAATGACAATAATAGCGCCAAGAACAGATGGTAAAATCGCCATGCCAGCAAGACTAGGTCCCCAATAACCAAACAAACTTTGACCAACAAATGAGCCCACAAGTCCAGCAAAAATATTATAAATGCAGCCCATTGACTCACCTTTTTTAGTGATAGCTCCTGCAATTATCCCAATCAAAGCCCCAACAATTAATGATCCAATCATAACAGTCTCCTTTAATGCAATATCTCTAGACAGGTCTTACAAAAATCCCTGATTAACCGTTTTTATTAACACCTTCATTCTACCACAAAAGCCTCCCAAAGGGAGGCTTAAAAATGTCAACTAATACAATTGTTAAGAAGAGGTATTAGAACATGTCAATCAATAATTGTTTCAACTCAGCAATGTAAGGTTGACGTGGGTTAGCAGGTGTACATTGATCATCGTAAGCAAGTGATGCCAATTTATCAACAGCTGCATCAAAAGCTTCTTTTGTCACACCATTTGCAGAAAGACGAGGGTCAACATCAACGGCTTTCATCAAAGCATCAATACGTTCGCAAAGTGCTTCAACCAATGCTGCATCATCTTTACCTTTAAGACCAAGGCTACGGGCAATATCAGCGTAGTCACGTTGTGCACGATATTCTTCGTAACGTGGGAAGACTGAACGTTTTACATTTCCAGCCACACCGTTGTAACGAATAACGTGTTGCATAGCGATTGAGATAGCTAGACCATGTGGAAGACCAAATTCACCACCAGTTTTGTGTGCGATTGAGTGGTTAATACCTAGAAAGGCATTTGAGAAGGCCATACCAGCAAGTGTTGCTGCGTAGTGCATATTTTCACGCGCTTGTTCACCACGAAGTGTTGGGTGTTTTGGATCATAGTTATATGAATCTTCCAAGTTTTCGATAACCAACTTGATAGCTTCAAGTGACCATGGGCGAGTCAAATCAGATGCCATAACTGAAACATAAGCTTCAAGGGCATGTGACAAAGTATCCAAACCAGAAAGAGCAACGGTACGTTTTGGCACTGTCATAACAAATTCTGGGTCCACAATAGCAACTTGTGGAGTCAATTCATAGTCAGTCAAAGGATATTTAACGTGAGTGTGATCATCAGTGATAACAGCGTATGGTGTAACTTCTGAACCTGTACCAGATGTAGTTGGAATACAGAAGAGACGAGTTGCTGTTTGGTGTTTGAATTTCACGATACGTTTACGAATATCAATGAATTTTTGTTGCAAACGTAAGAAGAGTTCGCTGACGTTCTCATAGCTGTCAAGGAAATCAGCTTCTTGATCAAGTGAGTATTCATAGATGTAACGTGCAATTTTAGCCGCATCAAGTGCTGAACCACCACCGACTGCAATAACTGTATCCGGTTTGAAATCACGCATTTGTTTTGCGATTTCAATTGTTTGACCAAGTGTTGGGTCTGGTTTGATAGTGCCGTAAATTGATGTCGCAACTTTTTCATCACGCAATGCCAATTGAGCAAGAACAGTATCAACAAAACCAAATTGAACCATACCTGGGTCTGCAACAATCAAAGCGCGTTGCATTGGTTCGTATTCATCTTGCAAGTAAGAAATGGCATTTTTTTCGTAGTAAGTTTTTTCTGGTAGGCGAATCCATTGAGGACGGTTGCGACGTTTGGCAACTGTCTTAACATTTAAGAGATCGCCAGTTGAAAGATTGTGTGACAATGAATTTTTCCCCCATGATCCTGTTCCAAGTGTTAAGCTAGCTTTAAGTGCATCTGTGTAGACATCACCAATACCTCCGACTGAATCTGGTTGGTTAACCAAGACACGTGATGCTTTCACAGCGTCGCCATATTCAGCAACAAATGGATCTGCTTGAGAGCCAATTTGGATACCAGCATTGTGTCCTGCACCTTGGTAGTCAAGAAGTGCTTCGACAATTTCAACACCTTCGCTACGATCTTTAGCTTTGTAAACTGAAAGGAGTGGAGAAAGTTTTTCAGAAGAAAGTTTTTCACCAATGTTTTTCTTGTCAAGTTCAAACAAGAGAACATCTTTTCCTTCTGGTAATTTCACGCCAGCTTGTTCACAAATCCAAGTCGCTGGCATACCAGCCACTGGTCCATTAACACCATGGCGATCATTGAAGACAAAGTCTTCGATTTTTTTATAGTCCTTCTTAGGCACAAGGTAAGCACCTTTGTCTTGCATTTTTTGAAGCCATTCATCATAGATTGGTGCTTCAACAACTGCAGAGTTTTCTGTGGCACAAATCATACCGTTATCAAAACGTTTTGATAACAACAAGTCTTCTACAGCACGATCAACATGGGCAGTTGCATCAACGTAGATAGCACCGTTACCAGCACCAACACCCATTGATGGATTACCTGATTTAAGAGCGGCATTTACCATACCAGGTCCACCAGTTGCCAAGATAGAAGCAATTTTCGGATTTTGAATCAATGCTGATGTGTTTGCAAGAGATGGTGTTTCAATCCATTGAACAATGTTTTCTGGAGCACCAGCTTTCACTGCGGCATCATAAAGAATTTGTGCGGCATGTGCTGAACAGTTTTGCGCTTGTGGGTGGAAGGCAAAGACAATCGCATTACGTGTTTTAAGAGCTACCAAAATCTTGAACATTGTTGTTGAAGTTGGGTTTGTTGTTGGAACAATACCAGCCAAAACACCAAGAGGTGCTGCGATTTGGATACTTCCTGAAACCTTATCTTCCCCAATGATACCTACTGTTTTTTCATTTTTGATACGTTCATAAACGTACTCAGTAGCGAAGTGGTTCTTAATATCCTTATCCTCAACGACACCACGACCAGTTTCTGCATGAGCTTCTTTTGCTAATTCAAGTGAAGCTTCTGAACCTGCAAGAGCCATCGCTGCGACAATGTTATCAACTTGTTCTTGTGAATAAGTTGCATAAACACGTTCAGCTTCAAGAGCTTTTTCGACAAGAGCTCCAGTGTACTGTTGAGCCAATTCTTCTGCGCTCAACTCGTTATTCTTTACATCTGCATTTGTTGCTTTAGCCATTAAGAAAACCTCCTTATAAGTACCCTTAAAAATAAGTGCCTCATTTTTTGAGAAGAACTATATTAATGATTGATACTAAAATAAAAACAAGACCGTATAGTCTGGAATTTCAAAACTCAACGTTATTACTTGAGGTTCTCTTCACTATATAAACTACACAAAATCAACAGTTAAATTCTTTAATCATCATATCATTGTGATATTCTTCACCAACCATATTAACCCTTTTTCAAAAAAAGGTCAAGTATTTTTTGTAAGCTTTTTCATTTTTATTGTAAAGCCAATGTAAGGGGATACATTTATATACCCCTATTTTCCTTTTACACTAATACTTTTGCCACTTTTGACATTTTCATCTTCAACAAAAACTCATTTTCATTAAAAATCTATCCTTCAATATCTTTCAAAATAAGTAGCTGAATGTACAAAAAAAGCTCCCTGGAAAACCCAAGAAGCTTTTGCTCGACCGAACGTCAGATTAACGACGAAGACCAAGTGATGCGATCAATTCGCGGTAACGGTTAACGTCTGTGCGGCGAAGGTATGCCAACAAGTTACGACGGTGACCGATTTTTTTCATCAATCCACGGTAAGTAGCGTGGTCTTTTTTGTGTTGTTTAATGTGTTCGTTAAGGTGGTTGATTTCCCAAGTAAGAACAGCTACTTGAACTTCAACTGAACCTGTGTCACCTTCGTGACGTGCGTATTGAGCGATGATTTCATTTTTTTTCTCTTTTGAGATTGCCATAATTTTTCTCCTTTATATTGCTTCATCCGAGTGGTAGGTTTTTGGCGGATCCTACGACCAAGAAGAAGTTACTTGTCTTACGACAGTCCTTATTGTAGCAGATTACTTCTGCTTTTGTCAAAGGTTTTCCCTTAATTTAACTAGACTTTAACACAAATTATTTTTAATGTAAACAAAGTATAAATTTCTAATTATCTTTTTATATTTTCTTAAATGCTCGTAAAGCCTTATTCTATGTGCTTTCGAGTATTTTTACTGTAGGAAGATACTTCACGTTTCTTTGCATATTTCCTCATGTCTTAGCTGTCAGAAGTGGTAAATAAGTAGTAAATTCATTTGTACTACTAAGCAACAAGACGCTCCTGTTGCTTCTCTTTATTCAAGCGTTTCATTTCTGCCATTGCAGAATCGAATGTTGCATGTGCGTAATAGTTCAGCGTCATGGCTATATTAGCATGTCCCATAATGTACTGTAATGCCTTTGGATTCATTCCTGCATTTGCATAGTTGGTACAGAATGTATGTCGCAAACTATGTGGAGTGATGTGTGGCAATTTATCCTCGTTATACTTATTGTATTTCTTAACAAGACCTTTCATCATGCCGTTGTAATCACTTGCCACTTTTGGATAGTTCTTTCTATTAAGAAAGAGGAAATCACTATATCCATCAATCTCAACACGCTTATCATTCTTTCGATTCGCTAACACTCGCTTAAATGCTTGATAGGCTTCTTCAACCATAGGAACTTGACGTTCGCCACTTTTGGTCTTTGGTGTTTCAATGTAGTACCCAATTTCAGTATCTCTCAATAGCTGATGGTCTATATTGACAAGACGATTCTCAAAATCTAAATCTGGAAGTGTCAAACCACCAAACTCTGAAATACGAAGACCTGTTTTTAAGAGTATCAGAATTTCATCATAATTTTTGCTGTAGGTTTTATCAGCTTTTGCAAAGGCTAACAGTTTTTCTTCCTGTTCTTCTGTTAGTACGGTCTTAGGGACAGTATCATCATCAAGAACTGCTTTCAGTTGAAAGTCAAATGGATTCTTCCGAACACAATCATCTTGTATAGCAATATAGAATGAAGCCTTTAAAGAACGTTTGTAGTTATTGATGGTTTGATAAGCATAACCATTTTCACTCATTCTAATAGCCCATTCTTTAGCGTCTGATGGCTTAATACTGTCAATACTTCTTACACCTAACTTGTCTTTCTTCAAAATATCCATAAGATATTTGCGTCCAGTTTCAGTGTTTTTTCTAACCTTTGGTCTTTGAGCGTTCTGTTTTGCGTAAAGCTGGCAGAGTGTCATTTTCTTTCCTACAACATCAATACCATCATGAATGTCTTTCTGTAACTCTGCGATTTTCTCTCTAAGTGAGATACAATCACGCTTTCCTGCTGGTACTCGGTCTGTAGCCACAAGTTTCCACGAGTAAACAAATTGCGGTTCTCCAAATGAATCTATATATTTGTATAAGTATCTTCCGTCTTTTCGTTGGCTCTCTCCAGTCTTTAAGATTCGACCTTTATTGTCACGTCTTTTTTCTGACATGGCATTTGCTCCTTTCCTTTATGGAAAGAGCCTTGATACGACTTAATACTATTTTATCATATACAAGACCCTTTGGCGACGCTAGATTGCGTCCAATGTATCTATAATTTTTTCAAATTGTTTTCGTTTAATCTGAATACGATTGCCATTCATAATCAGCCAATTTGCATTTTTATTTTCCTCTGCCAAGCGTCGTAGCTTGTTTTCGCCAATACGAAAATATTTTGACGCTTCTTCAATGGTTAGGGTATAACGTTCCCAAATAGGAATGTCAGTCTGCTTCATAAAATCCTCCTTTCCAAATCACTTATTTGGATTTCATAAAAGTTGTTTTACCAGCAATCGAACAGCTTTAGCAAAGCTCACGGGAGTTCCACCCCTGCATGGTTCTCATGTAGCCATACTCATTGCCTGCGACGGTTTTATCACGCTCGGACTATTGACTGTATGGGAGTATCATTATCACGATAAGAATGTCGTTGCAGGCAATCCTGCTAAAGATTGCTTCTCGGATCACTAACATGAATCGCTCGCTATCTTTATAAGATAGGTCATGGCGGTTAGTTCCGTTGGCTCTTTTCTTATCGAAACGTATTCGATTACTTTTATTCAGTTTTCAAAGAACAATGGCTCGTTAGCCTATCAAAACACATTGAAAGCTCAATATGCTTTGGTGGAATAACAAACCTCCCTGTTCGGGAAGCGTGGAATGGTTTAGCACGCTTCCACGAAAGGAGAGAGGATATTACTTAATTTCAAATGACAAAATCTTTGTAATCAGTCTGGTTTCCATTCTTCCACGTAAGACTTCATCAACGACCATACTTTGATTGCCATATTCATCTTTCATAAGTCGTAGGGAACGCTTCGTTATGTACCCTCTGTAATGATGTAGAATCTGGTTAATCGCTTCGGTATCGCCATCTGTTGCCTTTACAATGAGAGGAAAGGGAATCATAGGATATTGTGTTTTCATTCTTCAAATTCCTCCATAAACTTTTTAATTAAGGCTAGTCCACTGGTTCTATGCCGATAGACAGTAGAACGGTTCAATTTCAACAGGTCTGCAATTTCTGAATCGCTCATGTCCATAAAGTAAAACAGCAGTAGAATTTCACGTTTCTTGTCTGGCAACTCACGTAATGCTTCACTCAACAAATCATTTTCAACGCCTACTGATAACCCATTGAGTGTAAAAATCTGAAAGTCAGTTGAATAGTTATCTGTTGTCGCAAACTGGCTAACAAGATAATCGCCAACATCCGAAAAGGACACCTCACGCTTTGCAATCCTTGAAAGATAAAGCATATAATTCTTTCGCTCGTCTTCCATAGCACGTTTACAGATATAGTCAAACTGATTTTCTATTGTGGTCTGAAAAGAAGATGGTTTCATGTTTCTCACCCCCTTTCTGTCTAGGAAAGGAAGTGAGCCTTGCTCGTTTATCTCCTTTCACTCTTAGTCCCAATGTGAAAGGGGGATTTGTTGCATTACTGATAAATAAACTTTGTAAAAAAGTTCTGAATAGCCAAAAAAGCATATAAACAGATTTATTTCTCTGTTTACATGCTTCTGTTATTCTATCTATATGATTTATAAAACCACATTGGTGGACGTACTTATCTATTGCAGATAGACGACTTTTTTTGACAAGAACCCAATGTAAGGAAATTTATTGTATATGATGTACTTCATGGCGACGTTGACCTCCAACAAACCGCCATTTGGAAGTAATATACAATATTTTAACAGCGTAAATAGCACTACCATATAACGGTTTTTTTTATTGGCGTTTAGTAGTGCTTTTTATTAAATATAAACCTATAAACCATATAACACGTTTTTCTATACCTGTTTTTAATTCAGTAGGAACAATAAAATGTATAGAGGTGGTCTACTATGCGTAAAAAAGAAGATAAATATGATTTTAGAGCCTTTGGTTTAGCCATTAAAGAAGCTCGATTGAAACGAGGTTTAACTCGTGAACAAGTGGGAGCATTGATTGAAATTGACCCACGGTACTTAACTAATATTGAAAATAAAGGGCAACACCCCAGCATACAAGTTCTTTATGACCTTGTATCGTTACTTCATGTTTCCGTTGATGAATTTTTCTTACCTGCTAATAACTTGGTAAAAAGCACCCGACGATTACAGATAGAGAAATACATGGATAGCTTTACAGACAAAGAACTATCCTTAATGGAATCTTTAGCCAGCGGTATCAACGAAGCAAGAAACATCGAAGACTAATTAAAAGAATCCATACATAACGGAAAGAGCCGATAAAATGAGATTGTATTAATCTCATTTTATCGGCTCTGCGTCTTTGCGTCTGGCTCTGTAATCACAGTTACTTTGAACTGCTTTATTTCAATTAAATTTTCTTGTCTGCATTTCGGACAATAGAGGGGGAATTTTTTTAATTCAGTATCTTCCCTTATCTTTAATCGTGTTTTATTTCCACATACAGGACACAATATCCACTTGTAGTTTATAATAACTATCTCCTCCTTTACACTTTAATTCAAATCTTTATTAAAAAATATTTCATCTTATTTAACAAGAAACCATATTTATATAACAACATAAAATACACTAAGTTATTTTATTGAACATATATCGTACTTTATCTATCCGACTATTTGGACGACGGGGCTGGCAAACAGGTTCACCGGTAGTAACATGGTACCCTTTTAACTCTGTTAAACAAACACTACGTCCATTTGTAAAGAAAGTTAAATCACTACGATATTCTTGAATACACCGAGCAGGGATTTCTCCACTAAGAATGACCTCATTATTTTTCAATTGAGTGTCTACGATGTTCGCACAATATTTAGGAGCATCGCTATATGCTCGTGAAAGATATTCTTGTGGTGCATAAATTTTAAAACTAAGATATGGCTCTAACAATTCTGTTCCAGCTTTTTTTAAAACTTGTTCCAATACAATAGGAGCAAGCATCCGAAAATCTGCTGGGGTACTAACAGGGCTATAGTATAAGCCATACTTAAAACAGATTTTACAGTCCGTCACATTCCAACCATACAATCCTTGTTCACAGCCATATCGTATCCCTTCCATAACTGCATTTTGAAACGATTGATTTAAGTATCCAAGAGAAACCGAGCTCTCATACTGTACTCCGCTCCCTAATGGAAGCGGTGCTACAGAAAGACCAATGGAAGCCCAGAAGGGATTCGGTGGCTCTTCGATGTGAATGGTATACTCTGCTTTTTTTAACGGTCTTTCCATATAAATGACTGTAGGCTTTTTTATTTTTACCTCCACATGATACTTTTCTTGCAATAGAGCACAAGTCACTTCCATTTGTACTTTCCCTAAGAAAGAAAGTATGATTTCATGTGTCGTAGAATCCACATAATATTGTAGAAGCGGGTCACAGTCGGAGATTTCTAAAAGTGCATCAAGTAACATTTCCCTTTGTTGAGGTTTGCTCGGTTCAACAGTTGTTTGCAGCAGAGGGAGCGGATTTTCAATTCTCTCTCTCTGTGGCAATAGCTTTGTATCTCCAAGAACACTATTTAGCTTCAAAAACTCATTTTGCAAAATAACAATTTCCCCGGAATAAGCCTTATCGATTTTACATAATTCACCATTTATTGAAGTATACATTTCTGTAACTTTTATTTTTTCTTTTTCTGATACTCTAACCGAATCTCGTAAATGTAGTACTCCACTATAAAGGCGTATATATGCAAGACGTTGTCTTTTTTTTGTATATTCAATTTTGAAAACATTTCCGCAAAGTTCAGACTGACCTCGATGTGTTGATGAATAAAATTTATTCGTAATCACTTCTATAAGGTTATCAATCCCTATATTGTTTTTTGCACTTCCGTGATAAACAGGGAACAGGGAACAATTCTGAAATCTTATGCTTTCCTCTTGTTCGAGTTCCAATGCTTCTAATGATTTACCGGACATATATTTCTCTAAAAGGTCATCGTTTCCCTCTATTACCGTATCCCATTGTTCAGATTCGGTAAAGTTCGTCACACACATATTAGGATACAGTTCTACCTTCTGTTTGATTACAATTTCGGCAGAAAGTTTCTCTTTAATATCCTGATAAACCGTTGATAAATCAATTCCATTTTGGTCAATCTTATTGATAAAAAAGATTGTGGGAATCCCCATTTTCCTAAGTGCATGAAATAATATACGAGTTTGTGCTTGTACGCCATCTTTTGCAGAAATCAGTAGAATTGCCCCATCTAAAACTGATAATGAACGATATACTTCTGCTAAGAAATCCATATGTCCTGGCGTGTCTATGATGTTCACCTTCGTATTTTCCCACTGAAAAGAGGTTATTCCTGTCTGAATTGTAATTCCTCTCTGACGTTCTAAAAGCGTATTATCCGTCCTCGTTGTACCTTTGTCCACGCTTCCTAATTCTGTAATCGCTCCACTGTTATATAATAAGCTTTCTGTTAAGGTAGTTTTTCCTGCATCAACATGAGCTAAAACTCCAATATTAATAATTTTCATGTGATTTTCCTCCATTCAAAAACCCAAAAGGGCATAAAAATCCCAGTGATAAATACTTTTATCACTGGGATTTTTATGCATAACCATAGGTATACAAAGCATACAGATATTCTCTGGATACTTTAGAATCACATGATAAAGGTATTCTTAAACTGGGTACAAAAAACTAAGCCCTCCTAAAAAAGGACATCTAATTATTTGTTCCCGCTATCAAATTGACAGTTTATTTAAGAATACCTTGCCGCATATTTATTAACTCCTTTTAAATAGTCACTTAAATAATAGCACGTAAGAGCATATTTGTAAAGGAATCTCCAATTTTTTATCAAAAAGAGTACATGATTACAAAGTATCTGTAATCATGTACCAATATTTGTTATTTTACAATCTTCCAATTACTCCCGTTCTTTTCAAGTACCAAATCAAATTGAGATACCTGCGTTGCTTTGGTCTGCTGGTCGATATACTCCACTGTCAGCGATACCGTGACTTGATTATCCTTACGATTGTGAATAGGATTTACCAGTTCTTGAAAGATGTACTCTTTTCCGATTGGTTTTAATATCCCGTCATTCACATAGTAGGAAAGTTCACTGGCTGTCGCTGTAGGATAGAGCTTGAAGAACGTCGTTAAAAACTCATTGATTTCATTGGTTGTAATGGAATCAACCGTCCCCTCACTTTCAATGGCTTTTGGTTTATAACTTGATTTCTTAGGTATGTTGGTAATGGTCGGATTCTTAACCAGTACCATATTTCCAGAACCATCTACATAGACACTCACTATATAAGCAGAGTGGACGGTCTTTGTATTTTCTCCCTCTGTAATGAGCTGGTCTACACTGTAGGTTACATTAAACTCATTGTCGCCAGTTGGCTCTACCGTCCATATCTGAAATCCTCTTACAGAAGACGATACAGGAATATCTTTGCGTACTGTATCAACATTGAGAGCTTGAAGTTCATCTGTCAGATAGCCTTTTAGACTTTCCATTCGATTATCAATGGACTTATCGGATTGCTCCCATGAATAGTAGACTTTCGCAAAGTTCTCTACAAAATTTTCTACATGATGAGTATCAACGTATTCCTTTTCTATGATAGTTGTTTCGTGAATAGTATGAGTATCTATAGCTGTAAAGTGCTTGAATATCGCAAAGCTGAAACTAAGCCCTAAAAGTACCCACAAGGCAATCACAACCTTTTTATGAGGATTGACCTTATAGACACGAGGTTTCTTTTCCTTTGGTATCTGTTTTTCTTTATTCTGATTTTTTCTAAATTTCATCATTAAATCTTCCTTTCTCATTGTTTGATTCGTCCTGCTCCCACTAAATGCTGTTGCCAGTAGGGGCTTGTTAAGTCGGCATAACCGATTGGGTCGCCTGCATGAAACATACGGTTATTGCCAAGGTATATCCCAACATGAGTAATATAAGAGCCAGCGTTATAGGTAGAATGAAAGAAAACCAAATCGCCAGCTTGTGCTTCCGATAGTGGGATATGCTGGGTCACATCATATTGCTGTTGTGCGGTTCGTGGTAAGTTAATTCCAGCTTTTCCATACGTCCATTGTGTCAGTCCGCTACAATCAAAAGAAGTAGTCGGGGAAGCTCCACCGTAAACGTATCGCCAGCCCTCATATTTCAGTGCTTCGTCCATGATGGCTTGTACCGTATCATCATCAAACTCTGTTGTGACAAGATACTGCGTTACCAGTTGCACATAAAACATATTGCCATAGTTGTATCGCCAGCCCCCATTGATAGGTATGGCTATGGGATTGGGGTAAGACACTTTTTCGCCACCTGAATACTCTTTTGAGAAACTTTGAGCCAGTTCAAAGGTATATTTATTTCCACGATTAGCCACATACCCTAAGAAACCACCACCATAATTGTAGGACTGGATAACCGATTCTAAATCTACACTGAGCCTTTCGCTACTGGCTAATAATTCACTGAAATACTTCACACCTTGCTTAATGGATTCTTCTGTACTCAATGAATTAGGTGGAAGACCGAGGGATTCCGAGGACTGCATAACATCTTCCGCAGTACCGCCCGATTCCACCTGTATAATCGCAAGAAGTATGTTGACATATTCTTCAACGCCATATTCTTTGGCATATTTTTCTACCATAGGCTTATGAGCCAGCACTTCTGCGGAAACATTCACACCTCCATAATGAATATTGGAAATTCCGCTGTCCTGTTCATCTGAAAATAAAATGGCAACAAACAGAAGCAGTGAGAAGACCATCAAGAATAATCCAGAACCACCAATCACTAAAGTTTTCAACTTCATGGTTTCTTACCGACTTTCTTAATGGTGGCGGTTTTGATTGGTGGTCTACTTCTTGTATTTTGTAGTGGTACTCTTTGAACAGTAGACGGACGTTCTTTTGTGATTGGACGTTGTGAAGTTCTATCTGCTGTAGTGGTTGAAGTTGCTGGCTTTTGAACGGTTTTTTCTTGAACGGTATTGCCTTGGCGTTCCACTTTTGGACTTGAAAAATCGGACTTAACTGCTGGACGCTCTTGTTTGGCTTGTTGAGATTCCTTATATGAAGTCTGAATATTAGACTGTTTTGAGGTCTGTTCATCATGATATTGTTCTTGTCTTGTAGTCGGTCTTTCATGAACAGAAGAAGCAGGCTGTTTTTTCTGTTTGACCTGTTCCATTTCAGAGCGACGCTTCGCAATGGTTTTTCGCCTTTGTTCCTGCTGTTCCTTGCGTCCACTGGCTCTGTCCGCTTTGGTTTGAGAAATACTACTGGTTAAATCACGGACATTCTCTTTTACTTTGGATTTTCCTTGATATACTGCATATCTTGCATTGGTCGGCAAATCTTTAACCTGTTCTTTCAAACCACTAGCAGTGTCTACCATTCTGTCTTTGGTATCAGCTACTGTACCGATGGTTTGACCGATACGTTTTCCAAGTGTTGATTTTTCCTTTCCGTCTGGTCGGGAGTGATCTGCTTGTGTCCTTGCAGAACTCCCCGAACCCGACTGTCCTTTTTTACCTGTAACAATGGCAGACCCAGCCCCTAGAGTAGTCATGGAACGTCCAAGTTTCCGCTGTAGACGGTGCATGTGAGCGTGCATAAGCATACGAGGTTTTCTCATCACACGACTTCCCACACTTTGAGAATCGTTACTCTGTAGAGAAAACATACTCATTAAATCGCCCAGCTTGAAGTAGATTCCTGCAAAGGTCACAATCTGTAGAAAAGCAATCAAAAAGAACGGATAACCAGCCGATAAGGTATAGAGCATGGTTGAAATACTAAATGCTGTCGTAATAATCAATGTGATTCCAGCTCGTGTCAAAATGGTATTAAAGAGCTTTGTTATGGCTCGTTTTGACATACCATCAAATGATGGAATCATGCTTAAAATAAAGCTCACAGGCAGAAACATAGCATAGATGATAAAAAGTACCTGCGAGAAAATCATGATTCCTGTTAATAGGAATACAAATATGGAAATCCCAATATTGAAGACAAATAGGAAGAAGACTGTACCTAAACGGTTAATGGTCTTTGTAATGGTTAGATTGGTATTGCTTCTGTCTTCAATTTCTTCCGCAACAATTTTTTCTCTGTCTTCGCCATTGTTGGAATCTGGGCTGGTGGAGAGCAGGCTTTCCACACGGTCAATACCGATACTTTCAATGTCTGAACTGTTGTATTGAAGCAGTAGCCACGGTTGCTGAACCTGTATGGAAAACAGGCTATCTCTGATTAAGTCCACGCTGTCCTTGCCTTGACTATCGGAATGGGGCATGACAATCTTCGTGCCAAGTGATAAACTGGCATTACTGATGTCTGATGAAAAGTCATTGATTTTTTTAATGTAGTCGGGAGCGTAGGCAATAAAGGAAGCCGATAGGATAAACACCAGCACAAAATTCATAATGGCATGAATTGCCTTTGTGGTTTCTCTCTTTATCAGTCCCGTATAGGCAACATAAACCCCAAGAACCAAAATCAAGAGTAAGAGGAATCCAACATAGAAACCCTCTGTTGAAAATCCGTTTGCACTCACACCAGCTAAGGTCTGCATATTCTTACCAATGGAATCTGCTGTAGCGGAAATGAAGTCTAAGGAATAGGCTTCCTGTACTAAGTAACCTGTCGCATTGGAAACATACAAACTGATTGTCCAAATAAAATTGGTAATGGCATACAGTCCATACATGACCTGTTTTCCAATCCCGTCCGACCAGTTCCACGGAAGCCAGCCCCAGCTATTATCCACATAAAAATCCAGTTGATAGTTTTCAAGTGGGTATCGGCTGTATTCATTTGCCACATTGACCGTATCATCTACCAAGCCCGCAGCTTGAACCACCGTTCCCAGCATGGCTAAAAGAAAAATGGCAATCACAAGTGTGAAAGCCACTGTCATTGCCACTTTACCTAGACGTTTCAGCGTCCAGTTTGATTTTATTCTGTTTACTATTGATGGTTTCACATTTACACCTCTTTTCGCACAGGTGGTCTGGTATCAAAGGCATGGAGCAGTTCTTCAAATACAGGGTGGAACTGTATCACACCGACACGACCATATAAATCACTGATAAGGCATTGCCCGTTTTCCAAATCACGCAATCGCTTCTGATTGTTTTCGTCCTCTGGGTCTACACCAAAAAAGGCTAAGGTCTTTTTAATCTCGTTAAGGTCAGTGGAACGAAATGCAAATTTTAAGCCGAGGTTATTTTTCAGTTTTTCATCTAAGAGGTCGTCTGTATTTTGGGTCACGAAATATACCCCAGCGTTCATAGCACGACCAGCCCGAACCAGCTTCATAGATAGTGTTTTTCCTTGTGCTACCTGTAAAAAGCTCCATGCTTCGTCTAAATCTACAATCTTGAAAATGCTTCGGTCTGTATGGATAAAGTCTAAAGCAAAGGTACTAATGACAATCAGCATAGCAACGGATAAAAGCTCCATAGTGGTATATTCCTCAAAGGAAGTTTCCTTGTCGGGAAGTACCAAGTCCGCAACCTGTATAATGTTCAGTTGTTTTTCTAAGCTGATAGACTGCTCCACATAACCATTACTGAATAATAAATGTGCAAAGTCATAGTCTGTAAAACTTTCGATATGGTCGGCTATACTGGTACTTAGTGGCGTATTCTCAACCCGTAATTCCTCAATCACTTTCATCAACCCTCGTACTTCACTATTGGTTACTGCACGAATGGCTTTTCTAAGGATTGGGAAGCGTTCCCCATCACGAGAGGAAATCCCCGTAAGGAATGTCAGAATATCAATAGCCAGTGATTCAGAATCTTTGGGATTTTTCATAATCACATAAGGGTCAAGTAAGCCTTTGTTTTTCTCATCAGAAGTCAGAGTGACGATATTGATTTCATGGGAAATCTCTGGCAAGGTTTCTTTCCATCTGCCACGTTCTGCTTTTGGGTCTACAATCACTGCTTGTGCCCCATAAAGCACCGCATAATAGACGATAAGGTTATTCGCAAAGGATTTACCACCACCCAGCGAACCAACAAAAGCCGACGCTAACGCATTGGTTACTGAACCCTTAACCCCTTGACTGGCAAGAGCAGGTTTCAGATAGACATTGCGTCCAGTATCTAAGCTGTAGCCAACATAAATCCCCTCATTTTCCCCCAGCATTTGAGTAGCACCAAAACCTAAACCAGCGAGGAAATCAGAGGTCACGTATTGAATATAATCATTCATATAACGCTTGCTGGCAGGTAAAAATTCTTCATGTAAGCCGAGCATATCCCCAAATGGTCGTACCAGTTTTACGCTTAAATCGTCATAAAAATCTTTCACTTCATTACAACGACGTTTGAGTTCGTCAAGATCATTTGCTGATACCCTTACCACATAAGACAGCTTGTACATAGATTCCTTGCTTTGGTCTAAATTGGTTTCCAGCTCATTCACACTTTCCAGAGCTTCCGCCACATTGGAGCTGGTTTCATTATCACTTTGCCAAGCGTGGTTATCCAAGTCTTTCAGTTCTTTCTTTTTATTGCGGACAGTAGATAGGGCTTTACGATTCGCTACAATTTCCACATTCATTGACGTATCAATCGGGAATGTAAATTGCTGTTGCTGGTAGTAGAAGATTTCAGAGGACGGGAAGTCCAGTTCTCCGACAATGCTGTTAATGGTAAAGTAAGCTACATAGACGGTTTCATCTTCCTGCTGGATTTTCAAATATCGCTGTTTTTCTTCCACCAAACAGCGAGTAGGCTTAATCAAGTCATAGTATTTAATCAGCGTTTCATTATCCAGCTTTTTCTTTGATAGATGGTACTCATACTCTTCATAGGCAGTGCCTGTCTGTCCGTAAAGGTGTTCAATCAGATAGCCGAAGTCGTCCTTATCTAACCTGCGGATTTTGAAACGACGAGAGATTTTATTTTCTAAGAGCTTTTCCATCTTCTGAAAACGCAGGATTTCATCATTACTCATACTAACAAAATCGCCCATCAGCTTATGGTTCACATCATAGACAAAATCAGACAAAGCATTTTTTGCTTCAACGGTAAGACTTTTCATAGAAAACTCCTGATCGTTGAGAAGCAACTTAAAGCCGATAAAGAAACGGTAGTTCACTTGATTTTCGCCAATCATGGATATTAAAGCGTCTGTCTGTTGGTCGATTTTGTCATAGGCAACCGCTTTGAGCTTGCCAGTGACTTCATTTTTGGAACGCTCTTGTGCAGAACGTATGCTGGATTCTGTACTGATTTGTAAAGCATGAATTTTGCCATCACGATTTTGTGCGATAAGCTGTCTGAAAGAATCATGCACTTGTATTTTCTGTTCTGGACTTAGAAATGAGTAATTGTAAGGAACAAGCTCATAGTAAGCATAACATTCCCCGTCTTTATTCCAGACGAGATTGTTTTCAATGTATTTAATTGGATATGCCATAAAATTCACTCCTAACTGCTGTAATGGCTTCTTGTGGCTGGTTTCTGCCAAGCGTTACTTTTTTTCCTGCATAGGTCAGCTTTGGTCGCAGTGCATAAGCAATGACAGACTTCAAAAATCCATAAGGCTTTTTACCATCAAAAGTTTTTGTAGACATAAACCATGTGAAAGCCACAGGAATCCCAAAGTATTTGAGAAATGCTCCCTCTATCATGGAAAGAGGGGGCAAGTTGCCAAGTATCATCACTGCAAAGAGTGACACGACAAACCATGTCATTTGCGTAAAGGTTATGGGAAACGGAAGTCTAAAATCATTGATAGAATACAGTACCTTTTCCACAGACCAGATACTGGTATAGCTTCGTATTTTCTTCATGTAATCAATCCTTTCATAAAAAATAGGGGTAGCTGATTGAGCCACCCCGTAAAATAGAAAATCTGCCAGTAGTAATGTACCGACAGATTTAATAGACGATTTCAAAAATCCCATGATTGGTTGAGATAAACGTTCCTGAAAGGTCTAAATCCCGACCATAGGCTTGATAATCAATATAGTTTTGAAGACTAGCTGGTACTTCGCCTAAAGCACCCGTTTCTTCAATGTAGTAGCGTGCCACGTCATACATATCATCACAATCGGAATGAATGATAATATCCTCTTGATGTTCGCTTAGTTCTTCAATGCTTGAAAAATGAGTGAGCAGAGCAGATAGCTCCGATTGTAATTCTTCGGGTAATTCCGATACCATTTCCCATAGTCGATTGAGTTCGCCAATGGAAGTGTATTCGTCAACCGTAAAGGGTAACTCGTAGTCATGAATGGCGTATTCCTCATATTCATCATTCAAGCCGATTTTCTCTTTGACTTCCTCAAAGTCAATGGGAAAGGTAAACCACGCACCGACCAATTCGCCCTCATTGTATTTGCCTAAATTCGCAATATAGACTTGCATATCGTCCATATATTCACGTCCTTTCTTTGTAGAGATTCAAAAATCCCTACCGCACTTCGTTTGGTGTACCATTCCTTTGCGGAACATAAGAAAACCACTTATATTCCACAAAAGAACGGTTTTATTTAAGCACCAATAATGCGATTGAATAGCTCTAGTAAAATGTCTTTTACTCCAGCAGCGTTGAAGACTAAGCCAACCGCAATAATCGCAATAATTAAAAAGCCAATCAGTTTGCTAAACTCACGCTTGAAGCCAAGATACAAGCCAATCACAACGATTGCTAAAAGCACCAGTGATTGAGCGTTTGATAGAAACCAGTTATAAAGGTTTTGTCCAAAATTCATAAAAATGTTCTCCTCTCTATATTCAATGAATTTGTATTTGAGTTATTTTTTTGTTGTTATCACGTCCTGTTCTTTTACTGACTGTTGCTTCAAAATCTGCTTGTGTCGGTCTGTCAGTTTCGCATGGTCGAGAATGTCTTTTACAACCTGCGTCTGGTTGATTTCATCAAGTTTAATCGCAACCTTTAAGGTCGGGGCAACTTGATGAGATAGCCAGTTCAGCGTCCTTTGGAAGGAGTAAGGCTCTGGTTTTGTGGTTAGTTTTAATCGTTCACGATTGTTCCCAATAAACCAAGCCCATTCTTCATTCAGTTTCCAATCAGAACGAGGTTTGGAATCGTCTTTATCTACAAAACGGATATACCGATTGATAATTTTAAAGGCGGTATGCTCTGGATTGTCATAGACGAGTAAATCACGGACTGCATAATAGG
Organism: Streptococcus ruminicola; assembly: GCF_011387195.1. Classification (NCBI taxonomy): domain Bacteria; kingdom Bacillati; phylum Bacillota; class Bacilli; order Lactobacillales; family Streptococcaceae; genus Streptococcus; species Streptococcus ruminicola. Next base: position 1,107,574 of record NZ_CP046919.1, on the reverse strand, counting down.
CACGCTCATTTTTCAATCGAATCTCAAAACGGTTTTTTACTTCTGCGTCTTCAATGGGAATATCATTTTTCTTGTACTGCTCGTAGTCCTTTTCATAGATACAGAAATAAACTTCACTTTGTAATGAACCGATATAGAGGGTGTTTCCCATACATTCCTTTTCCTCTTTGCGTACCAGTTCGCCACTGCGATAGCTTTTAAAACTGCGGAAGACGGAGATACATTCTTCCTGTTGGCACTTTTCAGTGAGTACAGGGATATTTAAAATCCCTGTCTTATCGTTAATGGCAAGGTCAAGGCGTTTCATCACACCGCCAGCCACCAAAACGTCCATAAAGAACTCATACCAGCTTCTTTGTTGTGCCAGAAGATAGCTTTCAAATTGTCTGCACCCACGACCTTTCAATTCCACCAGAACTCCTTTGTCCAGTTCATGGGAGCAAAGGACGAATATGTCGCCTAAAGCATAATGCTCTGAATAAGAATAGAAACCATAGTCCTCATGAAGAAAATAGGACAGTTTCAGTTGTAAGATGTTTTCGACCACCTGCTGTACGTCTGTTGTCGGAAAGCGAATTCTTACATAATCAAACAGCATTTCAAGGGGAGCGTCGGGATTGAAGCGTTCCAGAGCTTCCCAAAGGGACTGCTGTAAATCCTCTGATGGCTTGACTTTTCCTGTTTCAATATCGCTTAGATACTGCCTTGTAATACCAGTCGCAACAGCTAAACGGTTTTGAGATAGTCCATAAGCCAAGCGTTTTTCTTTTAAATGCTGTAACCAAGTTTGTTCATTCAGTAAAAATCCCTCCAATCAAAAAGGCGTATGTCAACTTTTAAAGCCCATTTGACATACGCTGAAATTTTGTAAATCCCTTGTAACCAAAGGATTTTCTAATGTTTTTTTGACTGTTTCCTGTCGATTTGTACCCCCCCTGTTAGATACGGGGGGTTAAGTGCTGGCGTGGCTATTGCCACACCAGCCAGCAAGATCAGTCCACACCTGCGACTTCCGCTTCGCACGTCGCCTGCGTGGACTGTCTGCTGTTGGATAACTTTTTAATTTCCTCCAAGAAATCATATCCTTTTGGTACAAGGGGAGTATAAAACTCTGATATGACACTTGTTCCTACATCAACATAGCCACGACCTTTGATTCGCTTTAAGAAGAAATCCTTTTGTACGTCACTGCCAAACATCATGCCATAGCCCATTTCAGACATACGACCTAAAGCCACTCTGAAATTAAACTGATCACGGATTCCGTCGCCTAAATATTTTACGTCTGGACGTTGACAAGCCAGTATTAGAAAGAAGCCAGCTTGACGACCTAACATGACAATCTGTTTCAGCTTATTCATAACTGCGGTGTTTTCTTTTGTTCCCAGCATTTCCATGAAAGCGACGTATTCATCAAAGATTAAGAAGTGTGCCGGGAGACCTAAGTAAGCATAATTTTTGCCAGTCTTATAGTTCTTCATCTGCTTCATTTCCTCACTACGTTTCATCATTTCTTCATAGAATGTTTCAATGCAAGAAAGCAAGTCTTCTTTTCTATAGTAGACATTTGCCATCACAGAACCTAAGTCCGCAAGATCAGCATTTTTCGGGTCAAGAATATACAGTTTTGAATCTGTATGAAGCAAGGCTTCAATCAGTGTCAGTATAAAGTAAGTTTTACCGCCACCTGTACCACCAGCAATCAACATATGAGGGAGCTTATCATATTCCCACCATACGTTTTTCATTAAGCGAAGTTTACCATCTTTAGCTTCTACTTCATCAATAGAAATACGACTGGCTATGGTGTCATAGAGCAAAGTATATTCCACATAGGAATCCTTTAACTCTTTATCCGTCAGCTCACAGTACAAGCCACTCTCTAATTTCTTTTCCAAGTGTAAGAGTTGGTCTTGATATTTTCCCAGCGTGATTTCCACCCGTATCTGTATCAAGCCATTTTTAAGTCGATAATACATTTTAGGGAAGTAGGTTATCTTTTCCTTTGTACGACCAGCACTATCTTTAAAGAAACCCTCTGTTTTGACCTGTTCAGATTCATACCACTTGTTTTCAAGTATCATCTTTGCCAGTTTTTGACGGTGGTAAAGTTGTTTAACCGTATCATAGCGAACCCGTTTGAATACAAACGCTACCAGCAAGCAGATAAGAATTGCGACACTGAAACTGATAATTAAATAGGGAATGTCAATCTTATCTGCTTGTGATAGGTTAAAATCCTGCCAGTTGATCTGCTGGATTGTCTTCACATGAAACAGTCCGACAACCAGCAGGAAAACAGGCAGGAGTGACGCTATCGTAAAATGAAAGACTAAATCTTTACCAGATGGGCGAATCCTTTTACCACGCTGTTTCATGCGAAAAAGTCTCCTTTCTACCTAGCGACTATTTGTCTTGTGTCGGTTCTTTCTTTGCTTGTGGTTGAGCTTTGAATGAACTAGAATCCTTTGTCAGCACAATATCGTCTGCCTTGATATACCAGTCAACATCTGCTCCTTGATAGGTGGCAGTAGCAACGGTGTCCGCAATGGGATTGATAAGTTCCACCCGTGCGTTATAATCAAACTCTTTCAAAGGCACGCTGGCAGGAATACTTACTTGAATCATGCGTCCTTGTCCTTTGGATTTTAAGTCATAGGTACGTTCCTTGATTTCATCTGAAACCGACCCGTCTTCATTTTGGATTCTCACTTCACGACGTAGAGCAGAGAATTTCAATTCTCCAAAAGTCGTGTCTTTATCTAATACAATGCCATTTGCTAATCTCATCATTTTTCCTCTCTTTCTTTATTCTTTTATCATGTCGTCAGCATGTAAAAGGTAATTTGTAAAACCACGAGTGCCGATTTTGTAGCCCTCTGCGGTAATACGTGGATTGACTAACTTCACACGTTCCTCAAAGCCGAAATGTTTTTCGCCAGCTTCAGCAGGAAGCACCACCACAATATCATCTGCTCTTTGAACATCAGAATAGAGATTATAGCTTCTTGATAAGACAGTTAGCCGTCCGTTGATTCTTCGCTGAACGACTTTATCCTCGCCAGCAAATTCTAAATTGCCGAATGTTTTTTCCATGTTGGGAATCACAAATTTAAGTTCCATATTTTTACCTATCCTTTCTTTTTTATTGGCTGAATGAATGTTTGATGGTCTTAAAGAGTGGGGAACGACCTTTTGATTCTTGATTTTTTGTTTTCATAAGTTCACTTCCTTTCAAAATCGGGTAAAAAAATAGACACCTCATTTTTTGAAGTGTCTACCTATTAAATATTCAAATTTTATTGGAAGTATCTTTATATCTTCACTTTTCAAGGATAAATCGTCGTATCAAAGCTCATTCATAAGTAGTAAATTAGTAGTAAATTGAGTGGTTTTGACCTTGATAAAGTGTGATAAGTCCAGTTTTTATGCGGATAACTAGATTTTTATGCTATTTTTTTGTTAAAAAGCGTGTTTTAATAATCAAACCTAGGCAAATAACCAAGCTGATAACAGCGTAAATGATAAAGGCAAAGCCTGGTTGTGGGCTAAATTTTGAGAAGAGGTTCAAAACAATTGCTGCGCTTGCCCCACCAAGATTACAGAAAATCAAGATAAGCGTAGTCGCATTTCCGATTAATTGCGGTGAAACGTTAGTTGAAACATCACTAAAGACGCAGGTAACCACAATACTGTACCAGAAGCCTGATAGCATTGCACCGATTAGCATCACCCAAAGATTGTTAGCAAAACCTACCATAAATAGTCCAAGAGCAAATGGAATCATTGAAATGGTAATCAAGTTTTTGCTAAAGCGTCCAAGCAAACCTTCAAAACAAATTCCTGAAAGAATTCCCATAAGCATCATGCCACTCAAGATTAAGCTGGCTTGACGAGGACTTCCAAGATGCAATTGGTCAACAATAACTGGGATTCGAAGGCTGTTCGCACTATTGATGTTAATAACAAAACCTGCCAATAAAGATAGTCCGACGATATACAAGATATCTTCTTTTCTAAATTTAGCACGAGTCTCATCTTGTTGTAGTTCTTCTACTTCAACCTTAGGTTTTGGTGCAAAAATGAGGTAAACAGCAAGAATTGGCAAAGCAAATAAGTAAACACTAAATGTCCATGACCAGCCAAGAACAACAATGAAACCAACAATCATGGTCAACAAGGCATTACCAATAATTTCAAAAGAACCACGAAGACCGAGCATCTGTGCTTGCTCACGTCCAGCATAAGTCTCACTGATAATACTGATGGCACGAGAATTGATCAAACCAATCCCGATACCAAGCAAAATACGTGATACAAAAACTAATGAATATGTCTGAAAAACGACTGGCATACTACCACCAAAGGCAATCAAAAGAAGACCTAAGATGATACTGAGACGTTCAGAGATTAGACGTTCGATAATTGGATTTAGTAACAACATGGCAAGAATCGCAAAAGATGATAGTGAAAATAGAAATTCCACCTGACTAGCAGCGTATCCTTGCTGATGAAATGTTGTAATCATTTGGGGTAATGCTGTCGACGGAGATAACGTCGAAACCAGCATCAAAGATAGAGATAGGAGACTAAATTTCTCCAAAAATGTTTTCATAGAAACTCCTTACTTGTTTTTTTCTCCATTTCCAGTATAATCAAAGTTAGCGCATAAAAATATGACTTTTGTCATAACAAAGGAGGTCTGTGTGTCTTTAGAAAAGTATATCCAAGACTATCAGCTTGAAAAAATCTTTCCGAGACATTATTTTGATAAATTGCAAGTCCGCGAATTAGTTGCTGGAGATGCCATTTGTCACCAAGGAGAAGCTTTGACAGCACTCTCTTATTTTGCAAAAGGAAAATTAAAAATTGTTCGTCGCTTATTTAACGGAAAAGAGCATATTTTAGATATCAAAGAAAAACCTACGCTTATCGGAGATATTGAATTATTAACTGATCAGCCAATCGTGTCTTCAGTTGTCGCTCTTGAGGATACATTAGTCATCCAACTCCCTTTAACTGGGATTCGCGAGGAATTATTAGCTGATAATGATTTGCTTCTAAATCTTAGTAGAGGACTCGCTCAATCACTTTATGAGCAAAATATCCGTGCTTCTACGAATTTGAATTACACACTTAAAGAACGTCTAGCCACTCACATCTTGGCGATTGAAGACAAAGGCGTCTTCAAGTTAGAATTGACTAGCCTTGCTGATTCATTCAGCGTTAGCTACCGTCATTTACTTCGTGTGATTCATGAATTTATCGATTTAGGCATTATTGAAAAACGTCGCCCTAACTATTATATCAAAGATATGGCACAACTCATCGACTTGAAGATCACTAACTAAGCCAATAACTTTCTCGTTAAGCATTTTTATGCTATAGTGTTATATAGAATAATTTGAGGAGAAAACATGTCAGTTATTGAAAAATTAGCAAAACCAAGTCATTTAATCAATATGAACGATATTATTCGCGAAGGTCATCCAACTTTGCGTAAAGTTTGTGACGATGTCACATTCCCATTATCTGATGAAGAAATCATCTTAGGTGAAAAAATGATGCAGTTCTTGAAAAACTCTCAAGATCCTGTAACAGCTGAAAAAATGGGCTTGCGCGGAGGTGTTGGCTTGGCAGCACCACAATTGAACGTTTCAAAACGTATTATTGCTGTTCTTGTTCCAAACATGGAAGACAAAGATGGTAACCCACCAAAAGAAGCTTACAGCTTACAAGAAGTGATGTACAATCCAAAAGTTGTCTCACACTCTGTTCAAGACGCTGCACTTGCTGATGGTGAAGGATGCTTGTCAGTTGACCGCGTTGTGGAAGGATACGTTGTCCGTCACTCTCGTGTTACTGTTGAATACTTTGATAAAAACGGTGAAAAACACCGCATCAAACTTAAAGGTTACAACTCAATCGTTGTCCAACACGAAATTGACCACACAAATGGTATCATGTTCTACGACCGCATCAACGAAAAGAACCCATTTGCTGTTAAAGATGGTATGCTAATTGTCGAATAAACCATAAAGAGAGGAAATCCTCTCTTTTTTTGTGAACAAAAAGGCCTAGGATGTTAAAATCCCAGGCTTTTTATATGTCACAGTTTTTGATATTGAAAGGCTAAACCAATATGACTGTGATAAAGGTGAGCTAAGCTAAAATAGGAAAACCTGACTCACCTATGGATTTGTTAAATGGTAAAACTTAGATTAATCAAGCGCAGCAAGAAGTGCTTGAGCTTGTTTGTCAAGGTTAGCAAGAACCTCATCAGTTGCGATAAATTTGCCATCTGCCCATGCAGAGTCGTTCACACGTGTTGTTGTGATTTCATCAACAAATTTTGTGCGGATGAATGGGAACAAAGCACGGTAAGCATCGGCTACAGCTTCGTGTCCACCATTTGCAAGGATAGAAACAGTTGTCACTTTTTCATTAAGGGCTGATGGACCTGTTGGGTCTGAAAGATCGAGCGCACGGCTCAACCAGTCAAGCAAGTTCTTCACTGAACCAGGAATCGCAAAGTTATAAACTGGTGAGAAGAACCAGATAGCATCAGCTGCCAAGACAGCGTCACGTGCAGCTTGCACAGCAGCTGGTGTGTTAGCTTCCAAATCTTGTGAAAAGACTGGAACTTGTGACCAGTCTAGGTATGATACTTCTGCTTTGCCTTCAAGTGCTTTTTCAGCGTTTTGAGCAAATTGTTGATCAAAAGATCCCTCACGTAATGAACCAACAACAAATAGAATTTTTTTCATTATATATCTCCCTTTTAAGGTTAATTAGTCTGTTAAAAGTTATTTATCACTAAATAGTACTTTTTCTATATTGTCATTGTACGAATTATTGCTACTTTTGTAAATTAATATGCTCACGCGGTTTAAATTTTTTCAGAAGTCGTATTAATTGATCTTGTTCTTCCTCAGTTAAAACTGAAAAAGTCTCTTCAATTTTTGCCATGTGAAGTGGCAAAGCATGCTCAATGACTTGACGACCTACATCAGTCAAACTAACCAGATAAGCACGTTTGTCGTCAGGACAAGTGTGGCGTGTCACCCATCCTTTTTTCTCCATGTTACGAATTACTACCGTCATATTGCCTGAAGTCGCTAGAATACTATCCATTAATTCGCCAATTTTCATAGGCCCTTTACTATAAAGAACATCCAAAACACCAAATTGGGTCTGCGTCAAGTCATCTTCTTTGAACGATTCTGAAGTCTTGGCATCAATTGTTCGATAGGCTTTTCGCAAAACAACCATGGCTTTTACAGCGGTATTTTTGAAATCGCTCATCGCTACCTCTTTCTGCTTTTTTTACATCATATCACTCACCAGTACTTTTGACAAATAGATGAACTCAAAAAAAGAAGTCCTCTTACGAGAACTTCTGGCTTTACGTTTTTATGCTTTTTCAATAAAATCGATAATTTTTAATTTCATACCACTTGAAACAGGGTATTTTTTAACTTTTTTAATCATATCTTGTTTAGAAGTAGTTTTTAGTTGTTCTTTGACAACAAGTACAGTAACTTTTTCATAGCCAAATTCTGCAATCTTATCTGCTGATAGACCTATAACTCCTAAAGTTGCTACTCCTCCAAGTATACCAAACGGACCCAATGCGGCTAACGCTGATGTAATTACCGCCGCACCAACTAAACCACTTGCACTCGCTGCGCTCATCGCTACTAATAAAAATAATCCTGGAACTCCTAAAGCAGCAAATTTTTTGACAATTTCATCCATTTTTTCTCCTCCATTTTCTCGGATTTTTGCAAACCTATTATATATATATATATAATTTGTCAACCGTTTTCGTCCTATATTTACAGGTTTTTTGACATTTTTTAGAGAGATAAATTTACTAGATTTAACACCAAAAAGCAGTTCTGAAAATCAGAACTGCTTTAATTTATTCATTAGAAGAAATCGTCAAACAAACTGAGTTGGTTATCTTCTGGCATGTTGCCAAGGATTCCCATTTCATCCATTTTATCGACCAATGTTGCTGAAACACCACCGCGCTTGCGAAGTTCCATTTTAGATAGGAATTCACCTTCTTCACGCGCTTTAACGATTTGTTTTGCAACGTTCTCACCAAGACCATCCATGGCTACAAATGGTGGGATGAGTGTGTCACCATCGATGATAAATTCTGTTGCATCACTACGGTAAAGGTCTAATTGACCAAATTTAAAGCCGCGTTCTAGCATTTCATTAACAAGCTCAAGTGTTGTGTAAAGGTCAATTTCAACGTTTGAAGCTTCGTTATTTTTACGTTTGGTTGAAATTTCTGCCATGCGTTCTTTAACGGCATCAAGACCAGCACTCATTGTCTTGATATCAAAGGCTTTGGCACGAATTGAGAAATAAGCGCAGTAATAATAAAGTGGGTAGTGAACCTTGAAGTAGGCCACACGAAGGGCCATCAATACGTAGGCTGCCGCGTGGGCTTTCGGGAACATGTACTTGATTTTACCACAAGATTCGATGTACCAATCAGGCACATTATTGTCACGCATAGCTTGGATATAGCCATTACGTTCTTCATCAGAAATCTTCAACCAGCGTCCTTTACGCACACGTTCCATGATGGTAAAGGCCATTTTTGGATCTAGTCCCGCGTGCATGAGGTAAACCATGATATCGTCACGACAACCGATAACGGTTTTCAGTGTGGCAATACCTTCTTTAATCAAATCTTGGGCATTTCCAAGCCAAACATCGGTACCATGTGATAGTCCAGATAACTGAAGTAATTCGGCAAAGGTCGTTGGATGTGTTTCTTCAACCATCCCACGAACGAAGTTTGTACCGAATTCTGGAATACCAAGCATACCTGTCGGTGTTCCGATTTGTTCAGGCGTTACACCAAGCACTTCAGTACCTGAGAAGAGTGCCATAACATCTGGATCATCAGCAGGAATATCTTTTGGATCAATACCTGACAAGTCTTGTAGCTTACGAATCATCGTCGGATCATCATGTCCGAGGATATCAAGTTTCAAGACGTTTTCATCGATATCGTGGAAGTTAAAGTGAGTGGTTTGCCATTCAGCAGATAAATCATCAGCTGGATATTGCACTGGCGTAAAATCATAAACGTCCATATAGTTTGGAATAACAACGATACCACCTGGGTGTTGTCCAGTCGTACGTTTCACACCTGCGGCACCTTGTGCCAATCGTTCGACTTCAGCTTCTGGATACATCTTACCATAGTCACGTTCGTAACCTTTGACAAATCCATAAGCCGTACGGTCAGCGACAGTACCTACCGTTCCAGCACGGAAAGCGTATTGTTCACCGAAAATATCACGAACATCCAAGTGGGCAGATGGTTGGTCATCACCAGAGAAGTTCAAATCGATATCAGGAACCTTATCCCCATCAAATCCAAGGAAGGTTTCAAACGGAATATCGTGTCCATCTTTCTTGTAACGTGTTCCACATTTTGGACAGTCTTTGTTAGGCAAATCATAACCCGAACCAACTGAACCATCGGTGATGAATTCTGAGTGTTGGCAATTTGGGCAGACATAATGCGGTGGCATCGGGTTAACTTCGGTGATACCAATCATTGTCGCAACAAAACTTGACCCAACAGATCCACGCGAACCAACCAAATAACCACGTTTATTTGAGCGGATAACAAGCATTTGTGATGCCAGGTAAATCACGGCAAATCCATTACCCAAAATAGATGTCAATTCTTTTTCGATTCGTCGATCGACAATATCAGGAAGCGGATTACCATAAATTTCAAAGGCTTTTTGATAAGTCATCTCTGCGACACGTTCTTCTGATTTTTCAAGGAAAGGCGTGTACAAATCTTTTTTAACGACTTCAATTTCTTCAAAGCGTTCCGCAAAATCATTGGTGTTTTTAACAACAATTTCGTAGGCGACATCCTCACCAAGGAAAGCAAATTCGTCTAACATTTCATTGGTTGTGCGGAAATGCGCTTTTGGTAATGGGGCTGGCTGAGCATCTTCGCCACGACCAATCGGACGGTTAATCGGTGCCCCTTGTCCTAAACTACGTACGATAATTTCACGGTAAATTTCATCTTCTGGTTCAATGTAGTGAACATTACCAGTAGCAAGAACAGGCTTGTTCAAACGGCGTCCGACTTCAATCAAATCACGGATAACTTGTCGAATACCTTCTTCATCTTTGATTGTTCCTTGTGCCAAAAGCGGTGCATAAATAGCTGGTGGCATGACCTCAATAAAATCATAGTATTTAGCCACTTCAACAGCTTTTTCCACACCTGATGTCAAAACCGCATCAAAAACTTCACCTTCTGAGCAGGCTGTTCCTAGCAAAAGCCCTTCACGGTGCGCATCAAGAACTGTTCTTGGAATACGTGCTACTCCTTCAAAATATTTGACGTTTGAAAGACTGACAAGCTTAAAGATGTTTTTCAACCCTGTCTGGTTTTGAACATAAATGGTTGCGTGTTTGACACGGGCTTTTTTATATGAATCTTCAGCCACCAATTTGGTATTCAAGTCCATCATGTTGGTAAGGCCATGATTTTCACGCGCTTCTTTCAAGAAGATAAAGAGCAAGCGACCAGTTGCTTCGGCGTCGTAGTTGGCCATGTGGTGGTGTTCTAGCGATACTTGGAAACGTTTGGTCAATGGTCCCAAACCATGACGTTTGTATTCTGGATAAAGATTTCGTGCTAATTCAAGCGTATCAATAACTGGCTGTGTGATAGTTGGCATGCCATGACGTTTATAGTTAGCATTCATAAAGCCAACGTCAAAGGTTGCATTGTGGGCAACCAAAACAGTATCTTTACAGAAATCTTGGAACATTTGTAGCACTTGTTCGATTGGTTTGGCATTACGGACATGATTATCCGTGATACCAGTCAATTCTGTCGTAAAGGCTGACAAATGGTGACCTGGGTTGATGAATTCATCAAACTGCTCAACAATGTTACCTTTGTACATTTTTGAAGCGGCAATCTGAATCAAATCATTGTGCACCGCAGAAAGTCCTGTTGTTTCCACGTCAAATACGACATACGTTGCTTCATTCAGCTCTAAGTCAACAGGATTGTAAGCAATCGGAACCTTATCTTCAACGATATTAGCTTCCAATCCGAAAATAGCCTTAATACCGTCCTTACGAGCTCTATGATAGCCGTGAGGAAAGCTTTGAACATTTCCATGGTCAGTGATAGCAACAGCCTTGTGACCCCATTTAGCAGCTGTATCAATCAGCTCCTCAACCGTTGGCAAAGCATCCATGGTTGACATGTTCGTATGCGCATGGAATTCCACACGTTTTTGGTCTTCTGGCATCAAATCTTTGCGGTCGTGGTGAACAATTTCTTTAACATCTTGCACATTCATAGTAAGGGCATGGGTGAAATTATTGTTCTCAATATTTCCGCGAACACGAAGCCATGACCCCTTAGCAATCATGTCATATTTTTTCAATTCTTCATCGTCTTTAGCCCATTTTTGCATGGCAAAACTTGATGTATAGTCAGTCATCTTGAAATTGATGATGTGTCGACCAGTACGTGTTGTTTTCTTTTCAACGTCAAAAACCATCCCTTCAAAAACGATGCGGTTTTCTTCGGTTGTGATTTCAACCATCGGCGTGATTTCAGCATTTTCAAAACCAGCACGGCGTTGTTTAGCGCGTTCTTTGAAATCAAATTTTGGTTTTGGAGCTTCTTCAGCTGGTGGCATTGACGCTTCTAGAGACTTAACGGCTTCACGGTTTTCTTGCACCGCTTTTTCCACCATGGCTTCACGATTAGTTGTAAAATCTTCTCGAAGCGCTTGAGTCATGGCTTCATCAGAAACCATGTCAACCATCACTTTTCCGAAACCAAAGGCTTCAAATTGACGTGCCAAATTTGGCAAATGATTTTTACGAAAATGGTCATTATTGACAAAAGCTGGCGCTTCAATCAATAATTTTTCACCATCACAAGAGACTTTCAACTTGCTAAAAGAGGCTTTAAAACTGGCGCTGTCACAAGGAGCGTGCTCAAAAGCTTCTTCATAATAAGCTTGCAAAAGCGGTTGTGAGAAATCAATCTTTTCTGCCTGAATATCAAAAGTCGCTGTAATATCCGCTTGCTTAAAAGTATTAACCAAGCGATAAGCTAACTCACGATAAATCTCAATCGGCAAAATCTCTGCAAATGAAAAATGGAATTCCCAGAGGCGGGATACTGAGTGTACCTTAACTTCACGAATATCTGCAGATGAAAAAGCAGAAGATTGTCGCATTTCAAGCGGCATATCGATTTGCTCCATCAATTTTTTAAATAACTCTGACATAAAACGTCAATTACCTCAATTCCAAAAATCTAACTTTCTATCCTAAGTAAAAGAGGGACATCAGTCGCCCTTTTACTTTTTTATCTATCAATATCGTCTTTCAATTTTATCATAAAAGTGAGCATTTTTCGAGACAAAAGAAAAAGGTCGGAGCTAAGCCCTCGACCTAAATCTTATTAGTTTTCTTTTGTCAAAATTTCAAGTGTTTCAATAAGGTTTTCAGCGTTAACTTCGATTGTATCACCAGTTGCTTTGATTTTAACTTCTACGATACCATCAGCAGCTTTTTTACCAACTGTCACACGGATTGGAAGTCCGATAAGGTCGCTATCTGAGAATTTTGATCCGACACGTTCGTTACGGTCATCAACCAAAACTTCGTAACCTTTTTCAACCAATTCAGCTTCTACTTTAGCTGTCAAAGCTTGTGCTTCTTCATCTTTCACGTTAACAGTGATGACGTGAACATCAAATGGTGCCAATTCTTTAGGGAAGTTAATACCCCATGCAAAGCGGTAAGCACCTTTTGGTGTTTTAGAAACGAAGAGACGAGCGTGTTGTTCGATAACAGCTGACAAGATACGGCTAACACCGATACCGTAGCATCCCATGATAATTGGAACAGCACGACCGTTTTGGTCAAGAATTGTCGCTCCCATGCTTTCTGAGTAGCGAGTACCAAGTTTGAAGATGTGTCCGATTTCGATACCACGAGCGAATTTAAGAACACCTTTACCGTCTGGTGAGATTTCGCCTTCTTTAACTTCACGAATATCAACGTATTCTGCTTCGAAGTCACGTCCTGGGTTAACACCAGTCAAGTGGTAACCATCTTCGTTAGCACCTACAACTGCATTAGCAACGTCTTGTACTTTGCGGTCAGCAATGATACGAACGTTTTCAGGAAGGTTAACTGGGCCAAGTGAACCAAAGTTTGCACCGAAGACTTTAACAGCATCTTCTTCAGTTGCTGGGTCAAGGAAGTCAGCACCAAGGTAGTTTTTCAATTTAACATCGTTGACTTGGTCGTTTCCAACAAGAAGCGCAACAACTGGTTCTTTATCAGCGATGAATAGAAGTGTTTTGATTGTTTGTTCTTCATCAACGTTCAAGAAAGCAGCCACTTCATCAATTGATTTACAGTTAGGTGTTTCCACACGTTTAACATCTTCTTGAGCGACAACTTTTGTTGATGGTTTGTATTCGTTGCTTGCCATTTCAAGGTTAGCAGCGTAACTTGATTCTGTTGAGTAGGCAACAGTATCTTCCCCTGAAACCAACCATGATGACAATTCTTTTTTGATGTCTTCTAATACATCTTCTGGAATTTCATCGATTGAAGCGATTGATTTGTCAAGAACAACCCAACGGTCAAGATCTGTACGATCTGGAGTAATTGCCATAAACTCTTGAGAGTCTTTACCACCCATAGCTCCACCATCACCGATGATACCTTTGAAATCAAGTCCTGCACGTGTGAAGACTGCTTCATAAGCTTTGCGGTATTCTTCGTAAGTTTCATCCAAACCTTCGTAGTCTGCGTGGAAACTGTAACCATCTTTCATGATAAATTCACGTGTACGAAGAAGTCCGTTACGTGGACGTTTTTCATCACGGTATTTAGATTGGATTTGGTAAAGGTTAAGTGGTAATTGTTTGTATGATTTAACCGCATCACGAACAAGGCTTGTAAATGTTTCTTCGTGAGTTGGACCAAGGATAAAGTCTGATTTATCGCGGTTTTTAAGTTTATAAAGGTCTTCACCGTAAGTTTCGTAACGACCTGATTCACGCCAAAGGTCAGCGTTCAAAAGTGCTGGTGCAAGCATTTCAACGGCACCGATTTTTTCAAACTCTTCACGCATGATTTTTTTGAATTTTTCAATTGTGCGGTTAGCAAGTGGTAGGTAAGCGTAGATACCTGCTGAGACTTGACGAACATAACCAGCACGAACCATAAGAGCATGACTGATAACTTGAGCGTCGCTTGGCATTTCGCGAAGCGTTGGGATAAGCATTTGTGATTGTTTCATAATAAAAATATTACGGCCAAATCATGAAAATAAGCAAGCTGCTTTGTTAAAAAGTAGCTTACTTACTCGCATATTAGAAAAGACCGTATCAATTCCTTTCTAAAAAATGTGTATTTAAAAATATGATGTACTAAATTATTAATTAGTCTTTATGTAAGTTAGAAGAAAACTCGCATGATATCATTCCAAGTCACAGCTACCATCAAAATAATCATGATGACAACCCCAACTAGAGTGACATATGTTTCTGTTTCTTGTTTGAGTGGTTTGCGACGTACAATCTCAATAAGGTTCATCAAGATTTTTCCGCCATCCAAAGCCGGAATTGGAATTAAGTTCACAATTCCAAGGTTGATTGACAAAACAGCAAGCAAATTAATCACCGATGTCAATCCGTAAGAAGCTGCTTGACTTGAGGCTTGGTACATGGCAACAGGACCGCCAAGTTTATCCAAGCTGAAGTTTGAGACAATGCCTTTCAAAGCATTCAAAATTAACATGGCACTTTGCCAAGACATTTGGAAGCCACCAGTAATCTTGTCCCAAAAGCCTGTTTTCAAAGCTGAAGAAACTCCGATAAGGTAACTTCCGTGATTTTCAACTGGTTTTACAGCAAGTGTTTTAACCTTTCCTGATTTGTCTTTGACTTTGACTGAGATAGTGTCGCCTTTTGAGATATTCTTAGTCGACTTAGTTACAGCTTCAGTCAAATCAGACCAGTTTGTGACTTTATAATCACCGATAGCTAAAACTCTATCACCATTTTTGACGCCTGCAGCTTGCATGGCACCACCGTCAGTCACTCGCACAGCATTTGTCGAGGGATTCGGGACTCCGCCTTGCATAAAGACAAGTAAGATGAAAGCTAGCGTTCCTAGAATAAAATTATTCATCGGACCAGCAAAGTTTGTCATCAAACGTCCCCAGACAGTAGCATTTTGATACTGCACATCAAGGGGCGCAATGCGAATCTCTGTGCCATCTTCTTCAACGATTGTGGCATCGTGATGAACTTTATATGTCTTTTGCTCATCTAAAACCAATCCTGTGATTTCTAATTTATCTTCCAAATCATAAGAAGTCACATTCATAGGAAGAGCTGTATTATCCAACTGTTTATGTGATAGATTAATACGTGTCACAAGTCCGTCTTTGTTCAAACTCAAGCTAGCTGGTGTACCTGTCTTGATTTCAGTGGTATCATCACCCCAGCCTGCCATACGGACATATCCACCTAAAGGCAAGATACGAAAGGTGTAAGCTGTCCCTTCCTTATCAAAATGAGAAAAGATTTTCGGGCCCATCCCGATAGAAAATTCTCTCACCAGAATGCCTGATTTTTTGGCAAAGTATAAGTGACCAAATTCATGGACAATAACTAAGATTCCAAAAACAATAATAAACGTTATAATTCCGAGCATTTTGCTCCTCTCTATACCAGTAACATTATTATCCTAAATAACCATTCACTAGTAAGCAAACTCCAAAAGTTTGTGGCAACTGCCAAACAACTCAATTAGAAAAGACCAAATAGATGCATAATTGGGAAAACAAAAATCATTGAATCAAAGCGGTCTAGGATACCACCATGACCAGGAATCAGTTTTCCAGAATCTTTAACGCCAAAATGACGTTTAATCGCACTTTCAACCAAATCACCGAATTGACCAAAAATACTAAACAAAATAACGCAAATTAACATAACAAAGAGATTATGCGGAGCGTAAACAGCTTTATCAATCAACATAAAGATAAATGAAACGACAACAGCGCAAGCAATCCCGCCAAGACTACCTTCGATAGTTTTATTTGGAGAAACCTTCGGCATCAATTTACGTTGACCAAAGCGACGACCAATCATATAAGCACCGATATCAGTCGCCCATACGATAAATAAAGCAAAGAGCACTTTATCTAAGCCACCCATACGAGCATTGACCAAGTTTTGAAAACCAATTCCCACATAAAGGCTAGCTGCAATTGGATAAGAGACATCATCGAATGAATAATCATCACAATTGATAACTGTTCCTGCCAAAAGCAAGAAAACCAACAACCCGTAGACGGCAAAGTTAGAATCTATCGGTAGCGATGTAAAGTAATTATCCAAAGGCACTGTTAAAACAAAAGCACCTAACATTGATAAAACACCTTCAATTGAGAAGAACTCGAGATGTTTCATGCGTAACATTTCTGCTACACCAATCATTGCTAAAAGACCTACAAAAACTTGGAAAGCAAGCCCCCCATGCAACAAGAACGGCAGCATAATCAATAGGGCAATCGCCCCCCAAATCACACGTTGTTTCATGATATTTCCTTTCTAGATTCCACCAAAACGGCGATGACGTTGATTGTATTCAGCAATCGCCTTAATCAACTCGTCTTTTTTGAAATCAGGCCATAAAACAGGTGTGAAGTAAAATTCACTATATGCTGATTGCCATGGTAGAAAATTACTAAGACGAAGTTCACCACTTGTTCGAATAATCAAATCCGGATCACGATACAAGTACGGCAAGTGATTCGTCATCAAGTGATTTGAAATCACATCTTCTGTAATATCATCTGGGCTGATTTTTGCTTCAAGCACTTCTTGGGCAATATTTTTAACCGCTTCTGTAATTTCTGAACGACCACCATAGTTAAGCGCAAAATTCAAGATAAGACCAGAATTATGCTTCGTTTGTTCGCAAGCACGTTTCATCGCATCAAAAGTTGCTTTTGGCAAACGATTTGTCTCACCGATAACTTGAACTTTGACATTATTAGCGTCCAATTCAGGGACATATTTATCGAAGAACTCAACGGGTAAGTTCATAATGAATTTGACTTCGTCCTCGGGTCGTGACCAGTTTTCTGTTGAGAAAGCATAAACTGTCAAAACTTTTACACCAAGTTCTGAACTAGCAATCGTCACTTCCTGCAAAGCATCCATACCAGCTTTGTGTCCCATGACACGTGGCTGCATGCGTTTTTTGGCCCAACGGCCATTTCCATCCATGATAATTCCAATATGATTTGGAATCTTGTCAAGGCTTACAGCCTCTTTCTTTTTTCTAAAATTAAATTTAAACATACAATTTCCTTAAAAGCATACTCATCATAATATTTTACCATAAAATAGCTATTTTTTCTCTACTTAATTGATGGCTTTTTGGGAATATTTGCATGAAAAAAGCCAGATGAATTTTCATCCGACTTTCAATATATTAGTCTTCGCTTTCAACGGCAGTATCTTGAGCTGATTCTGCTTGTTCTTCGACTGCTTCTTCAACAAGTGCAGCTTCAACAACTTCTTGTTCAGCTCTGTTTACAACACGTTTTAAAGCACCAAGTTCAAATGTTAGATAAACACCATCGATGTCCAAAACCATTTTTTGGTTAGCAGTGTCAACTTCATCAACGACACCATAAAGACCACCGATTGTTACAATTTCATCACCTTTTTGCAATGCTTTAAGTTGATCTTGACGGGCTTGTGCTTGTTTCTTTTGAGAACGTTGCATGAACCAAATCAAACCAACCATAACGAGCAACATAATAACTGTTGGCATAAGAATCCTCCATAAATATAAGCTTAATGACAACTATACCAAATTCCCCTTGACAACGCAAGAAATGACCGTTAAATCTCCCAAAGTTTACTAGCGTCAGTCACCTTAGCGTAGACAACCTGCGTTTGTTCTTCAAAACCTAAACTTTCATAAAGACGTTTAGCTGCTAAATTATCTGATTCAACCGCAATTTGAAAGACCTTCTCATTTTCAGCTAACAGGCTATTGATAAGCACTTTCATAAAATAAGTCCCAATCCCTTGACCACGGTAGCCTTCGGCAACTACTAAGCCATAAAGGTAATTGTAAGTCGTGCTAAAATCCACCGTGCAAGAAGCAACAACTTTGTCATCTTTCATCACAATATAAAGTTTTTCAGTCTCATCAACTAGAGCTTCTTTGGCATAGCGCAGTGCAACCTCATAAGGATCTCCAAAAGCTTTTGCTTGAAAGTCTGCAATCGCTTCAAGGTGTTCTCTACTAGCTTTGATGACCGACAAATCGTCACGCTTTTCAAGCAAATAGGCTTTTCGTTGTCGACTAAGCCAATACTCAAAATCATCTTCTAAAGTCATGCCAAGATTAGCCAGCACATCTGGGTGTTTTGCTAAGAAAGCTCGCTCCGACATTACTGTAAAACTCAACTGATACTCTTTCATGGTTTCACGGAAAACACGAAACAATTCTCTAGCGTATCCAAGACGTCGATAATTTGGGTGAACCAAAATAGCAAGTTCTGCCTCGTCTGGCTCATCAGCATAGACTGTCAACACCCCCACAAGTTGATTCTTCTCATAAGCTAAAAAGAAAGCTGGCATCTCCTGATCAAAATTGAGATTATTCGATAAATACGGGATGCGGTGAGTCCCATCAAAAGTCTGAACTTCTTTGATTAATGCTTCTACCTGTAATTTTTGCTCTTTATCTAAACAAGGTGTCTTAATTATTGACATCATCTTTTTCCTTTTTCTAGCACATCCTCATGATGCACAAAAAACCTGAGGCACTTGCCTCAGACTATAATCATTTATTAACGGTCATTGTATCCGTTTGGATGACTTGAATGCCATGCCCAAGCAGAAGCAATGATTTTTTCAATATCATCAAATTGTGGTTTCCAACCAAGAATTTCACGCGCTTTATCTGATGACGCAATAAGGGTATCTGGGTCACCAGGACGACGGTCAGCAAGTTCTGCAGGAATTTCTTTACCCGTTACTTTACGAGCTGCTTCAAGGATTTGAAGGTTTGAAAAACCAGTGGAAGAACCTAGGTTAAAGGCTGTTGATGGATTACCTTCGCGAAGATACTTAACAGCAAGCAAATGAGCATCTGCCAAGTCAAATGGGTGAACGTAGTCACGTACATTTGTGCCGTCTGGTGTGTTGTAATCATTACCGAAAATCATGATTTTTTCACGAACACCTTGTGCCACTTGCAGGATAATTGGCAACAAGTGTGTTTCAGGACCGTGGTCTTCACCGATAGAACCATCTGGTTTAGCACCAGCCACGTTAAAGTAACGAAGTGGAACAAATTTAATGCCGTAAGCTTGATCAGACCATTTCATGATTGTTTCCATCATGAGTTTACTTTCACCGTATGGGTTGATTGGACGTTGAGGTGTTGTTTCCTTAATTGGAAGTTCATCTGGGATACCATAAGTTGCTGCAGTTGATGAGAAGACAATGTATTTAACACCAAATTCATTCATCACTTCAAGCAATTTAATCATACCAGCAGTGTTGTTATCAAAATATTTAAGTGGTTTTTCCATTGATTCAGCAACCAATGAATAAGCAGCAAAGTGAATCACAGCATCAATGTCTGGATTTTCTGTAAAGACTTTGCGCATGAAATCTTGATCAGCAAGATCACCTTGATAGAATGTTGCATCAGGATGAACCGCTGCACGGTGTCCTGTTACCAAACTATCGACAACAACAACTTTTTCTTCACCTTTTTCAATTAAACGATCAACCATGTGAGAGCCGATGTAACCAGCCCCACCAAGCACTAAAATTGACATTTATTTTTCTCCTATTCTAACCCCACGCTGTTCACAAAGCGCATAAAGGCTTCTTTTCCTTTTTCATCACGTTTGTAAACACCTGCATCTTCTAAAACGCGAACAAAAACGCGGCCGACTTCTTCTTGTACGATATCATGTACGCTATCAGTCGTGATATCCGAACGTTTTTTTATTTCATCTGCCCAATCCTTATGATAGGCAGCGATTTCATTATACTGGTTCAAAAGATATTTTTCAACTTCTAGCAGTTCATTTTTGAGACGAGGTGGCAAAATAGCTAAGCCCATTACCTCAATTAGTCCAATATTTTCCTTTTTAATGTGTTGCACATCAGCATGTGGATGATAAACACCGTCCGGAAATTCAGCTGTTGTGTGATTGTCACGAAGAACAATATCCAGTTCAAATTGACCGTCACGTTTGCGCGCAATCGGAGTCACTGTGTGGTGTGGCGTATCGCCTGTATAAGCCACCACATCAACACTCGCGTCAGAATAATCGCGCCATGCCAAACGAATTTTTTCAGCCAACTCAACCAAGCGTGCCTTGTTTTGACTGCGTAAACGAAGCACTGACATTGGCCATTTGACAATACCTGCTGTCACATCTGAATAACCTTTAAAATGAAATTCATTGTCCAGCTCGGCTATTTCCATTGGAAAGACATGTCGTCCTCCTTGGTAGTGATTGTGAGTTAAAATTGACCCACCAACAATCGGCAAGTCGGCATTTGACCCAGCAAAGTAACCTGGGAAAATATCAACAATATCTAAGAGCTGTTCAAAGGTATCTTTGCTGATAACCATCGGAACATGCTCAGTATTTAAAATAATACAATGTTCATTGAAGTAAGCATAAGGCGAATATTGGAAGCCCCATTTTTCATCACCTAGATTTAAGCGAATGATACGGTGATTAGCACGCGCTGGGTGATTAAGGCGTCCTTGATAGCCTTCGTTTTCCATACATAACTGACATTTTGGGTAAGAAGATGCCTTGGCTAACTTAGCTGCAGCAATGGCCTTGGGATCTTTTTCAGGTTTTGATAAATTAATGGTAATTTGAATATCGCCATACTGTGATGGCACCGTAAAAGCAATATTTTTGGCGATTGCAGCTACTTTAATGTAGTCATTTCGTTTGCTGAGTTCGTAAAAATCTGCGACAGCTTGTTGAGGAGATTTAGCATAAGTGTCCCAGAAACGACGATTCACCTGACTCGGGATTGGTGTGATGAAGTTCATCAATTCAGCACCCAAGCAATCTTTTTCTGCCATTAATTCGCCGACTTTGCCATTTTTTACAGCTAAGTCAACCAACTCTTCTTTGAGAGCAATTAAATCTGTTTCTTGCGTTTCTTGCTCTGCTCCATCCTCACCCACAAGGGCTAGGACACGGTTACGCAAGTAAAACATATCATCTTCTGTGTAGTCGCTTGCTTCAATTACCTTAGCGACAAAAGTATCTAAAAGTTTCATTTTATCTCTCTAATCTTAATTATTTTCTAGACAAGACACGTGAACCACCAGCAATTTCAGCAATGTAGAAAGCTGGCGCATAACCAACTGTTTCAGTGTAAACTTGCCCAACGTTTTTAGTAAATTCATCAACTTTATCTTTAGCAACAATGGCAATACCGCAGCCACCGAAGCCTGCTCCTGTCATACGAGCTCCGAGGACTCCTTCTTGTTGCCAAGCAGTGTGAGCAAGGGTATCAAGTTCGATACCTGTTACTTCATAATCATGTTCAAGTGAGACATGTGAGGCATTCACCAAACGACCAAATTTTTCAACTTCACCTGCCATCAAAGCTTCTTTAGCTTGAAGGGTACGTTGATTTTCCCAAACAGCATGGCGGGCACGTTTGAGACGATTTTCATCTTTAATAAGATAGCTATATTCGTCAAAACTTTGCAAATCAAGCTCACCCAATGTCTTGATATCAAGCACTTGGTTAAATTCTTCTACTGCTTTTTCACATTCTGCACGACGTTCGTTATATTTTGAATCAGCAAGCTCACGACGTTTATTGGTATTCATAATCACAATGACATTGTCACCAAGGTCCAAAGGAACAAGGTCATATTCTAGAGTATTGGTATCAAGGTAGATGGCTTGCTTTTCAGCTCCCATGCCAATAGCAAATTGGTCCATGATTCCTGAGTTCACTCCGATAAACTCATTTTCAGTTTGTTTACCAATTTTTACCAAATCCAAACGGTCTAATTTTAAGTCGAATAATTCTTCAGCGACAATCCCTACTAAAAGCTCTAGTGAAGCTGATGATGACAAACCAGAGCCATTTGGAATATTCCCATTAACATAAAGCTCAAAACCAGATTCAATCTTGTGTCCAGCTTCTTGCAAAAATTTAATGACACCTTTTGGATAATTTGTCCAGCTATCTTTCTTATCAAAAGTAAGATTATCAAGTGACACTTCAATAATACCTAAATCATCAAAGTTTGCTGAATAAAAACGTAAAAGTTTATCATCACGTTTACGAGCTGCCC
The DNA here is from genome assembly GCF_011387195.1 of Streptococcus ruminicola. Classification (NCBI taxonomy): domain Bacteria; kingdom Bacillati; phylum Bacillota; class Bacilli; order Lactobacillales; family Streptococcaceae; genus Streptococcus; species Streptococcus ruminicola. The sequence continues at coordinate 1,085,113 of NZ_CP046919.1, read as the reverse complement.
CGTATGTTCCAAGAGTGATAGCTGCAGGGAATACGTGACCACCGTTGTAGTCAGTGTGTTCACCAATTAAATTGATACGTCCAGGTGAGAAAAATGTTGCATCTGCTTCTGTTCCAAATACTTTAGCAAAGGCTTCTTTAAGTTCTGTAATAGTCATGAGGGTCTCCTTTTTTATCTCTTTTTTGTTTACGCTTTCATTTTACAACCACAGTTAACTTAAGTCAATAATATTTACTAAAGTTTTACTTAAAATTTTTGTTTTTTCTGATAATGTGATATAATAATACTAAGAAAGAAGGGATACCTATGGCTACATTAAAAGATATCGCAAAGCTAGCAAATGTCTCATCAGCGACCGTCTCACGAGTCCTTAACAAAGACAAAACCCTCTCCGTTGGTGAAGAAACAAGACACCGTATTTTAACCGTTGCTGAAGAGTTAGGTTATGAAAAACACAAACGCAGCACAAACAGCAACCAAGAACGTCAAAAAATCGCTATCGTGCAGTGGTACAGCGAACAAGAAGAGTTAAACGACCTTTACTACTACAGCATTCGTATCGGTCTTGAAAAACGCGCCCAAGAATTGGGCTACGATGTGGTTCGTTACTTTAATAACGATATTTTAACCATTTCAGAAAATGTCAGTGGCATTATTGCCATTGGTAAATTTTCTAGTGAACAAATTAACCGCCTCGAAAATCTTTCAAAAAATCTTGTCTTCGTTGATAGCGACACCTTAAATGCTGGTCATCCTTGTGTGACAACTGATTTTGATAATGCCGTTGTTAAAGTCCTTGACTACTTCATGCAACAAGGCTTTACAAAAATCGGTATGATTGCTGGTGAAGAACGTACGACTGACCAGAAAGAACTCATTGTCGACCAACGTTTCCGTACTTTTAAAAACTACGCTTACGAAAATAATCTTTACAACCCTGACTATGTCTTTGTCGGTGATTTTTCAGCGCCTTCAGGATATGCTTTGATGAAAAAAGCCATCACCGAACTAGGTGATGACCTTCCACAAGCTTTCTTTGTAGCAAACGACACCCTAGCCATTGGTGCCCTTCGTGCCCTTCAAGAAGCTAACATTTCCGTACCTGACCGCGTCAGCCTCATTTCTTTTAATGATACAGCCCTAACTAAGCAAGTCTTTCCTGCTTTATCAAGTATCACTGTTTATACCGAAGAAATGGGACGCACAGCCGTAGATATCTTAAATCATCAACTGATCAAACGTCATACCGTCCCAACCATGACACGACTCGCAACCACATTAACCCTTCGCGAAAGTACGAAATAATACACTATCTAAACGCTCTCTGCTGAGGGCGCTTTTTTATTTTTTAAACTAAAAGTTATCTAAAAATTAAAATTAAAAAAGAAAATATGGTATAATCTAGGGTAAAAATGGGAATTAGGAGATATTTTATGGAGAAGTCATTTAACGATGAAGCTCAAAGGCAGAAAAATAATGCTGTCAACCGTGCTCTCGCTGCTACTTTTCAGCAAAGAGCCAATGAACTTCAGTCGACCTACAATGCTAAGCAAGAAGAAATTGAGCGTTTAAAAGCCGCAAAATCTTCATTAAAAACTGCCATCACTTCTTACAAAGAAGTCAAAAAATCTATCAACTCAACCCTTGTTGATAATATGGATAATGCCAACTTCAAGGGAAGTATTCGAACAACATTTGATGGTCATGCAACAACGATTGTATCTGATATTACGTCAGACATCAGCACCCATAAAGCTAATGTGGACACATTGACTAACGAAATTCAAAAACGTCAAGCATCGCAAAATTCTCTCAGCGGTCTGATTAGCGCCTTTAATAAATCAGCTAGCGATTGCCTAGCTTTAATTCGTTGAGGTGCTTTATGGTAAAAATTAGTCTTGATGAAAAAAATTGGAAAAGCCTCGTTTCCACGGCGGCTAATGGCATTTCAGATATTGAAGACATTAAGGTTTCTTCTATCGGTAAGACAACCTTAACACGTTTTAAAACTTTTGTTGATATCGAAAATAACTTCAACACGACTTTAGAACACTTCAAAACATACTCTGCAGCAAATGCTAAAAAAATGACCAAAGTGGCTGATAAGATTGTCGCAGAAGATAAAAAAGCTGCTAATCAAATTAAGAGGAATACGGTTAGGTTTAAATGATGAATGAAGATTTGAATACAATTTTTACTAAGCTTTTGTCAGAAAACGATGCGCTTTCTGACTTGGTAACAGATGACTTAATACAATTTGGGACATACGTTGGGGGACAATTAGATATTCTTAGAGAATGCTACATAGCTTTTTGTCAAAATCAAGAAAGCTACGTCTATCAAGCATTTTTAGGTGCCCCTATCGAAATAAACTTTAATTATAAAGAAGATAATGTTATTATCACACGTGATAAACAATATAAAATCACCCTGTCTTTGGAAAACTTTCTCATTTTTATGGGATTGATTGACTTAGTTTACAGCAAGATTCTCCCACTAGGAAGTGTTGTAGAACTTGATACGCGACTCTTTCCAGATCAACTCAGAGAGATGTTCTCACATACTCCTGGAGCAAAGGTGATTATCACAGGTCGCAAACTACCTGTTGCTGATAGTATCGGAAATTACGTCGTTGATTATCAAGCGCAGCTATGGCCGCTTGGCGGTTTCCCACCAATCACTCCAATGACAATCACAAACATGATGATTGGAAAGGTCGTTGCGCGTGGTTATGAAGACGACTACGAAAAATCATTTAGTCAAAAATTAAAACAAACACAGCTTCAAGAAAAACGTTTGTCAACGTCATTTATGACAAAAAACGAAGCTCATGCTTTCCTCAAAAAAGCTGGGGGAGGTGACTAGATGGGATTTCACGTTGACCTCGAAGAACTCCACAAGGCTGCTAACAAACTTAATCAAGAAGCCAGCCGAATAGAGACACAATTAACAGACGCAAAAAATAGCGTCAACAAAATCATCACATCTGAAGCTCTCCAAGGAAAGACCGGGCAAGCTATCTACCAACAACTGAATAACGTTGATGCTGCTGTCCTTGTTGGTTTAGCAGATACGTCAAAAGTCCTAGCTAGTGAGTTTTCAAGTCTGCTATCAAGCTTTCACTCAAGTATCGGAGAAACTTCAAATAGCGCAGTACTAGACGAAGATTATCTCAATCAACTAAAAGATAATCTAAACAATTTCAAAAACCAACATGGAGCGCAAGAGGAAAATATTTCTAGCATCTATGCTAGTATCAGTGATTTAATCTCACTATCAGGGCCACAGAGTAACTACGATGCAGACAGCGACACCGCAAGCCAGCTCTTAAGCACGACGATTGATAAAGTCACAAGTTTTGATAGTAGTGGAACTGCACCTACTTCTGCTGACTTACTTGCTGCCATTGACACAGAAGTTAATCAAGTTAGCCAAACTACTGATTTGCCATACACCGACAGCCAGTACCTTAGTTTTATTAGCGATGTCAATTTCGCTAAAGGCATCAAGTCTGTCGATAAACAACTCACAGAACAAGAAAAACTAGCTAAAGAACAAGCTGAGCAAAAAGCCCGAAAAGAATGGGCTAAGCAGCATCCCGTGGTGGCCTGGTTACAAAGCCAAGCAGACTTAGACGCCAATTTCTTTGAAGGAACTCGTAAAACATTAGAAAAACAAAACTGGGACTTTTTTGGTGGACAACTTGACAAATCGGTAGCTCTGACAGCCTTAGGTTTTGTCGATGGTGTTTGTGAAACCATTGACCAACTAGCCCTTGGCGCTGCTCAACTTGGCCAATTAGCTTTCGAAGGAATTGAATGGGGTGGAAATACCTTATTTAAGCAAAAAACACCTCAATGGATTAAAGATGATGTGACTGGTGCTTGGAACAATGTGATGGCTGCCAGTGAGTTTGGCACTAGACTAATAGCTCTTGATGCAGATGCTTGGAATGCTGTTGCCAAAACTGGTGAAAAAGTAGGAAGCGACTTGGCATCCGCTATTAAAACAGGGGATGACTATAAAATCGGTGGCTACCTCTTCGATGTCGCCACTTTTGTCGGTCCTGCTGCCGTTGGCAAACTCAAATACGTCGACGAAGCAAGCAACCTCGCTAAATTCACAAAAACCGAGGAAATCGCCTCAACCGTTGGTAAAGTTGAAGATGGGGTGAGTTTATCATTCGAAAAATTAATGTCTGCCGAAGATGCTCAAAAGTATGCCCAATGGAACAAGTATGCTGAGGCGGGAATAGAACCTGAAGGTCGAGTCAAACTATTGGAAATAGCTGAAAAAGCTCCGAAAGTGAAATATCAAGATGGTTGGAGTGCGGAGGAAATTTTATCTGATGCTAAGGGAAATAGACAACCTGTGGAGGATTATTTAACTGCAGATTCAATTGCTCAACATAAACAGCAATTTAGTAATGGAGCTAGTAGATTTCAAGTTTTTGAACCTAGCACCTCCTACCAAGATGGAATTATCGGTGGGAAAGATGGAAATAGCTTTTGGCTACCCCAAGAACACGCAGACATTATTCAAGAAGTTGCTAATGGAGACAACCGACGTTATGAAGTTATTTTAGGTTTTGATGATGGCTATCTTGGAAATCAACCGCTCTATCGTTTAGATGCTTCATCAGAAACTGTGGCTCAAAAGGGAATTTCTATACCAAGCGGAAACGAAGATGGAGCAAATAGCTGGTGGCGTCCAGGAGGACGAACTTATCCAGGTGATATGCTTGAAGGCGTAATGAAAAATATTAGTATTAAAGAAGGAGATATTACATGGAACATAGCCAATTAAGATGGGAAGATGTTAGTCAGTTCGAAGAAATTAAAGGATACGATCAAACTATTTGGCGTCATAACGGACAGTATTATTTTGTCACAGAAGAGGGAGGTATTGCTCCCCAACTCGTCGTCTATGAATTATCAGATGAACTTTTTCAACTGCTTGATAGTGGTCAAAAGACTCCTTCTGAAATTCACTTTAAGTTGCAAAACGATGCTTGGCCACCAACTGAGGAAGAGAAAGTAAAACACAGGAAAGAAAAAATAAAGAAACATCCTATGACCTTAATATCAAATCCGAACAGTAGAGAGATTTTTTCACTTGAAGAATTAAAACATCTCATTCCGATAGCTGAGGAAAAATACATTGCGTCGTATGGTAAACTTCCTGAGAATTACACATCACCTTTAAAATAAACTAAATTTCTTATTTTTATTAAACTTTGAGACGCATTTTGCGTCTCTTTCTATAAAACCTGCTGATTTCTCCTACTCCTTTTAGTAATGTCAATTTTGCCAAAGGCATTGACAAACAACTCACCAAACAAGAAAAACTAGCTAAACAACAAGCTGAGCAAAAAGCCAGAAAAGAGTGGGCTAAACAGCATCCCGTGGTGGCCTGGTTACAAAGCCAAGCAGACTTAGACGCCAATTTCTTTGAAGGTGCTCGAAAAACACTAGAAAAACAAAACTGGGACTTTTTTGGTGGACAACTTGACAAATCGGTAGCTCTGACAGCCTTAGGTTTTGTCGATGGTGTTTGTGAAACCATTGACCAACTAGCCCTTGGCGCTGCTCAGCTTGGCCAACTAGCTTTCGAAGGAATTGAATGGGGTGGAAATACCTTATTTAAGCAAAAAACACCTCAATGGCTTAAAGACGATGTGACTGGTGCCTGGAACAATGTGATGGCTGCCAGTGAGTTTGGCACTAGACTAATAGCTCTTGATGCGGATGCTTGGAATGCTGTTGCTAAAACTGGTGAAAAAGTAGGAAGCGACTTGGCATCCGCTATTAAAACAGGGGATGACTATAAAATCGGTGGCTACCTCTTCGATGTCGCCACTTTTGTCGGTCCTGCTGCCGTTGGCAAACTCAAATACGTCGACGAAGCCAGCGCCCTCACTAAACTCGCAGAAACCAGCGAAGTTGCTTCGACTGTTGGTAAAGTTGAAGATGGGGTGACTAATACACAAAAATTATTAGATTAACTATCTAATTATGGTGGAACAGTTGTTAAAGATAACCCTAAAATATACAAAACTGCTATCAACAATAGTGTAACTGAGATTAATCTACAAAAACTTCCAAAAAGTATTGCAGAAACATTTACTGATAGTGAATATAAAACAGTAATGACAACTGAAGAGATAAAATTATATAGAACTTTTGGTGGTAGAGCTAAAGAACTTGGTGCTTTCGCGACTACTACACCTGCTCAAACAAGAATTGATTCAAAAATAGAGACCGCTCTACTTCCGGAATGGGGAAATAGCAGAGAATTCGAAATTGAAATAACTATACCTAAAGGTACCATACTTAATATAGGAAAGGTGGCCCCACAGACTATAGAAAGTACAGGAACAACCCTATCTGGCGGCGCTGATCAAATTTTACTTCCTAAAGGCTGGCCTAGAGAATGGATTAATACTTACAGAAAGGTACCTAATCGATAAATTAGTAGGAGATTGTAATGAATAAAATCGATAAACAATGTGATAACATCTTAAAACAATTGGAAAATTTTCCTGATAGTTATTACAGTATAAAAAGAATTAAACAAAAAATTCTAGAAGTTAAAGTAAATAATTTAGCTAACACTACTGTCTCCCCTTTAAATTTAAAAGATTACATTAGACATTTTGTGGATGAAACAGGTGATTATGACAACGATATAATTAGCGAGCTCGAAAGACTAAATCAATTATTAGAGGAATAATGTTATGATACAGAATACTGAACTATTAAATTTAATAAATAAATTAAGAAATTTATACAATAAAAACACTGAAAGTGAATTATATACTAAACTACAATTATCTACTTTTTTGTGTCCTTTATCAGTATTTATCGATAATAATCGAATAAAAATCGATATGATTACAGAAAAAAAGGGAAATTCATACTTTTCGTTATATACAGACTATGATAGTTTTAAAATTGATTATCCAAATAGTAATTATACTGAGCTTAATATTCAAACTGCTATCGATATAATAAATAATCAGAAAAATATTTCAGGAATTGTTATTAACCCAAATAGTACAAATCTTATACTTTCAAGAGAAAATATAAACTATATTAATACACTACGCTTTGAAATGACTATCCCCAAAAACGAGAACATTGAAATATCACTTCCTAAAAATTATTCAAAAATATTGACTCAAAAATTCATAGATTTCTTTAAAAATTTTCCCACAATTGAAAAAGCTTATTTATTAAAAATAAAAATTAAAGATGAAGAGAAGTTACTTTTGGTTGTAGAAGCTCCAGATTTTCAAGATATTATTTCGAAACTATATCTTGATATTAATCAAATATTATCAAATGATACTATTTATTTTGTTGACTCAAATAATAAAACAATATCGGAAATCATTAAAAATTGTCCTATATTATATAAAAAAAGTGAAAATGTTATAGAAACTGTTGAAACTAATTCAATCATAGATTCAACAATCATTACTGATAACTGTCTAGAACTTTTGATAGACGCTAATAATTTAAATGATTTAGATGTTAATCAAAACTACGATATAAAATTAAAAACAAAAATAAATAATTATATTCATTTCATCAAAACAAAAGGAATTTGTAATAAGTTCGAAAGAATTATTATAAACATCAATTTTAAAAAAATCCTTCAAATGAAATATTAGCGCTCCTAGTAGATACTCAAAAAAATTTATTTAACTCTACCATATCTTTAAAAGTCACCTTACCAAATTAACCCCTGAGACACAATTTGCGTCTCTTTCTATGAAATCTACTGATTTCTTCTACTGCTTTTTAGTAGCACCAATTTCGCCAAAGGCATCAAGTCTGTCGACAAACAACTCACCGAGCAAGAAAAACTAGCTAAAGAACAAGCTGAGCAAAAAGCCAGAAAAGAGTGGGCTAAGCATCATCCAGTGGTGGCCTGGTTACAAAGTCAAGCAGACTTAGACGCCAATTTCTTTGAAGAAACTCGTAAAACATTAGAAAAACAAAACTGGGACTTTTTTGGTGGACAACTTGACAAATCGGTAGCTCTGACAGCCTTAGGTTTTGTCGATGGTGTTTGTGAAACCATTGACCAACTAGCCCTTGGCGCTGCTCAACTTGGCCAACTAGCTTTTGAAGGAATTGAATGGGGTGGAAATACCTTATTTAAGCAAAAAACACCTCAATGGGTTAAAGCCGATGTGACTGGTGCTTGGAACAATGTGATGGCTGCCAGTGAGTTTGGCACTAGACTAATAGCTCTTGATGCAGATGCTTGGAATACTGTTGCTAAAACTGGTGAAAAAGTAGGAAGCGACTTGGCATCCGCTATTAAAACAGGGGATGACTATAAAATCGGTGGCTACCTCTTCGATGTCGCCACTTTTGTCGGCCCTGCTGCCGTTGGCAAACTCAAATACGTCGACGAAGCAAGCAACCTCGCTAAATTCACCAAAACCGAGGAAATCGCCTCAACCGTTGGTAAAGTTGAAGATAGGGTGAAGGTTTCTAAAGTCGATGAATTATTTGATAAATTAAAAGGCATTACTCCTATCGATTCTAAATTTGCTACAAATGTCAAATCTAAAATTAATTTATTACCTAAAAAGTCAGTTAGCAATTTAAAATCTGACCCAATTACTGAATTTCAAAAAGAATTGGCTTCTTTACCTCATATTAATTTATCTCCAAAAGTATCTGACGGTATAATCTCCCTCCCACAGGGAAAACGTCCATCAGTAAATCTTATTTATTCTCAAGAGGAGATAGATAGTCACCTTGGAATGTTTAAAGATGGAGTAGTAAAAGTGATGAGTTATGAGGATTTCTACAATTGTCTAACTAATTATAACGGCTCAATCGGACACCCAGAAGGACAATTTGTTATGCCAAAATTTATTTATAATAAGGCTGTAACTATATCTGATGGTAACCCAAGAATTCTTGAACAACTATTAGCGCTAGATGAAGGATATCTAGGAGAGAAACCAATAAAAATTGAAGCCAGCACACCTAAAGGTTTACGAATGCCTTCCGGAAACGAAAAAGGTGCATATCAAGGCTTATGGGAGCCTGGTGGTGATACACAAGGTGATATCCCTGAAGCAGTTATTGACCAACTCAAAAAAGGTGATTACACTTATGGCAGTGTTTATAATTAGGAGAAAAATGTATGGAAATTATCAATAAAAAAAATTTTGTTTTATCTAAATTAGATGGCCAATATATTATTAGTTGGTCACGCGGGAAAGAGAATTTAATTTTTCCAATTACAAAAGAATTAAGGGATAAAGCTTTAAAATCTGATAAAGATGGTCTTGAAGTAATGTTTTATGCAGAAAATAAACGCTGGCCAAAAGATGAAGAGTTAACGAATTTTAACAAAACAGATGTTATTACCTACAAAGGAAATGGTTTTGTGATTTATGAAGAAAATGGGAATTATGAAATAAAATTTTCTTCCGGTGATTTAACAGAACGCCAACTCACTTTTCCAATCACAAAAGAATTAAGGGATAAAGCTTTAAAATCTGATAAAGATGCTTTAGAGGTTATGGATTATCTTGTATACAATACATGGGAAAAACCAGATCCAGATAAAATTGGACGTCAATTCTTACGCCAGCATCCAGAATTAATTTTTAAAAACTACGAGGCAAACAAAGCTTTATTTTCTAGAGAAGAGTTTGAAAAATTAACAAGAAGTGTTATCGGAAAACTTGAGCCGAGTATCGTTGATTATTATGGTATGAATAACAATAATCTTGAACTAATTCTTCCTGATGAAACTCCATGGGATATTTCATCTGAGTATGAGCACTTATCAAAACTCCAAGATAAATTAAATCATTACATCAGTTTTATCGAAAACAAACAATACATAGATAAATATAACGGCCCCTTCGATAGCATTATCATAAAAGCTGGCTTCAAATACCTCCCTACTAAAAATGGAATGGAGTTTTTGAATAAAGCTAAGAAAATCATTGAAGCTGAAGGGATTATTTTTGATATTATTTTGCCAGAGTAAACAATTAATTTTAAAAATTGTTCTAAATAATTAACCTTAAGACGCAATTTGCGTCTCTTTCTATAAAATCCGCTGATTTCTTCTACCGCTTTTTAGTAGCACCAATTTTGCTAAAGGCATCAAGTCTGTCGACAAACAAATCACACAACAAGAAAAACTAGCTAAAGAACAAGCTGAGCAAAAAGCCAGAGAAGAGTGGGCTAAACAACATCCCGTGGTGGCCTGGTTACAAAGTCAAGCAGACTTAGACGCCAATTTCTTTGAAGGAACCCGTAAAACATTAGAAAAACAAAACTGGGACTTTTTTGGTGGACAACTTGACAAATCGGTAGCTCTGACAGCCTTAGGTTTTGTCGATGGTGTTTGTGAAACCATTGACCAACTAGCCCTTGGCGCTGCTCAACTTGGCCAACTAGCTTTTGAAGGAATTGAATGGGGTGGAAATACCTTATTTAAGCAAAAAACACCTCAATGGCTTAAAGACGATGTGACTGGTGCCTGGAACAATGTGATGGCTGCCAGTGAGTTTGGCACTAGACTAATAGCTCTTGATGCGGATGCTTGGAATGCTGTTGCCAAAACTGGTGAAAAAGTAGGAAGCGACTTGGCATCCGCTATTAAAACAGGGGATGACTATAAAATCGGTGGCTACCTCTTCGATGTCGCCACTTTTGTCGGTCCTGCTGCCGTTGGCAAACTCAAATACATCGACGAAGCAAGCAACCTCACTAAACTCGCAGAAACCAGCGAAGTTGCTTCGACTGTTGGTAAAGTTGAAGATGGGGTGAAGGTTTCTAAATTTGATAAGCTGTTTGGAAAATTAAAAGTAAATGATTTTTCAAAAACTGTTACCACTGACAGTATTAAAAGTACTTCTAAAACTCTTAAAATTGATGAAATTTATTTTGATAAAGCAGGCAATAAGCTAGCAAGATTTAATAACAATGAAGTAGCCTACTTTTCTACAGAAACTGTTGATGGAAAACCTGTTTTAGTTTGTTCATTAGATTTCTTAAAACCAGATGGAAGTATAAATTGGCCTAAAGGAGATGGATTCGTCCTAGATGCTGCTGGAAATCCAATAACACGCGATGCTAATATCACAGCAGGTCAATTAGTAGATAGATATGGCAGTTCAGGCGGAACTTTTGTTAGTCCTATAATAGGTGGTAAATCTTTTTCTTTTGAATCTCGAGGCTTACCTTACCCAGAAGGTTATCTAGAAAAACATACATATCAATTTACTATGGATATCAATAAAGCTAACTACGAAAAAGCATTTAACAATTTGCGCCCAGAAAAGCAAGACAAAATCTTAAAACTTATGAATATTTATAAGTTCTCTGCTGAAGATATTTACAATCCTCAAATAGGCGAAATTGCCGAAGTATTTGGAGCAGGTGGCGGACAACAAATCAAATTAGGAACGAGTGTTTCAATTTATGAAGAGCTTGGATTTTTAAAGGAGATTAAATAATAATGCCAAATTTACAAATAGAAAAACAAGAAATACTGGAAGAAATTGAAAAACGCAATTATCAAACTTTGCGCTATTCTATTTTTGAGGCAGGGAATCCTCATGAATGGGAGACCCGCATTGATTACGATAAAACAAGACAAATTTATCAAGTTTATGCAACAATGGATCGCGCTTCAGTGAGGGGAAAATACGAATTTGTAGATTTTAATTCAGCAAAAGACAAATTTATCGAATTATTAGATTTAACAATAGAAATAAATCGATGGAAAGTTGAAGATGGTAAACAGCCAATATACTACTCTCCACTTTGGTCTGACTCCAAACCGATTGAAATGTTTACGACAGTTATTGACTATTGCGACATTGAAGATGGAAATTTAGAGCTCATTATCCTTGATGAAAATCAGTGGGAAGGAACTTCTGAAAAAGAGCATTTACAAAAATTAAAGGAAAAACTAAATACTTATCTCGAATATATTGATGGAAAATGCTATGTTTCAAAATGTGGAGAAAGCTTTGATAAAATTATTATCCAAGTTGGTTTCAGACACCATCCTAGTGAAAATGGTATGCGATTCATGAAAAAACAACAACAAAATCTTTCTAAAAGAGGAATTATTTTAGAAATTGTACTAAATGAATAACCTCGAGACGCAATTTGCGTCTCTTTCTATGAAATCTACTGCTTTTATTATCAGCGAGATTAGATTAAAAAACCAGCTCCTACTTTAGAGCTGGTTTTTAGTTGCTCATCCAACCTTAACACAAAAGGCATCCCATGGTTGGAGTTTGTGGTTTTCAAAGTCTGTTAATTCTGAGGTGTTGCTGATGATGGTTTCTTGGTAAGCAAAGTTGCTTTCAAATGCTTGAACTTGATCTGATAAATTAGCAACTATGAGGTAAGTGGCGTCAGCTGTTTTTCTGAGGTAAGCAAACACTTTATCAGCTGTCTCTAAAAGTTCAAAATCAGCGTCAATCAACCAATCGTTTTCTTTGCGAAGCTTGATGAGTTTTTGGTAAGTGTAGAAAATAGAATCTGGATTGTCTAGGGCTGCTTGTACATTAATTTCTGTGTAATTTGGATTGACTGGTAACCAAGTCTTATCAGCTGTTGAAAATCCAGCATTTTGGCTAGCATCCCACTGCATTGGGGTTCTGGCATTGTCACGTCCAATCATGCGAATGCTATCCATGATTTCTTCTGGCGTCTTACCATTTTCAAGGGCTTCTTTGGCAAAATTAAGCGACTCGATATCGTCAATTTCTCCCAAATCCTTAAACGGATAATTGGTCATTCCAATTTCCTCACCTTGATAGATATAAGGCGTTCCCCGCATTAGATGTAAGGAAATAGCTAGCGCTTTAGCTGATTTTTCACGGTAAGTGTCTGTGTTACCCCAGATAGAAAGCACGCGCGGCAAATCATGATTATCCCAAAAAAGGGAATTCCAACCTTGACCAAGCTCCAGTTCTGTCTGCCATTTGTTAAAAATAGCTTTGAGTGCAGGAACATTTAACTCTTTTTCGTATTCCCATTTTGAAGCGTTTGGTTTGTGTTGAAGACCGATATGCTCAAATTGGAAGACCATGGACAATTCTTTCTCAGCTGGCGATGAATACTTCTTAGCAATTTCCGGAGTTGCTCCCCAAGTTTCACCAACCGTCAATAAGTCTTTTCCAGCCAAGGTTTCTTGGTGCATTTCTTTTAAGTAATCGTGCAATTTTGGACCATTATTTGAGATTAAGCGGTCAGGAATCTTCCCAATCATGTCAATCACGTCCATACGAAAACCAGAAATACCTTTGTCAATCCAGCGATTCATCATATCATAAACAGACTGGCGTAACAGCGGATTTTCCCAATTCAAATCAGGTTGTTTCTTGCTGAAAAAGTGCAAATAGTATTGCCCAGTTTTGCCATCATATTCCCAAGCAGAGCCACCAAAAATAGAATTGAGCTCATTAGGTTTATCACGCCAAATGTAAAAATCACGATACTTGCTGTCAGGATTTTCATGCGCTTCGACAAACCAAGCGTGCTCATCTGACGTGTGATTAACCACTAAGTCCATAATGATGCGGATACCACGCGCTTTTGCCTGCGCTAGCAATTCTTCCATATCAGACATATCGCCAAAAATATCAGCAATTGCCTCATAATCTGAAATATCGTAGCCATTATCATCCATCGGTGATTGATAAACCGGAGACAACCAAATCGCTGTAATCCCAAGCTTTTGCAGGTAATCGAGTTTACTGATAATCCCTTGCAAGTCACCAATTCCATCACCATTTGAATCCATAAATGATTTTGGGTAAATCTGATAAATCGTTGCTTTATGCCACCAATGTTTTTCCATGACGTCCCTCTTTTCTTGCAATTCTTTGTTTCTATTTTATCTTTTTCTTTTGTTTTACGCAAGCGTTTGCACCACTCAAACCTAGATGCAAAGAAAAGCAAGGACACCCCTTGCTTTTATCTTTATAAAAAGGCAATTTCTTTACCGTTTTCTGTGACATGATAAGTCAAATCTTTTAGATTAATCTTTGCTTGTGCGACAACACTACTGCCTTGATTACGGCGTGTAATAAGAATTGTGTGACTATCAAGTTCATCAACTTCAATACTGCCATCAAGGGCAAAAGCAGCTGACTGATTACGGAAAGTAAAGAGCTTAAGCAAGGCTTGAACCACCGGACGCTTAACCTCTTCAGCAATTTCTTCACTCGTATAATAATGACGATTGATATTGCGTCCTTCTTTTGTTTTTTCTAACAACTCTAGATCATTTTTACCTGCTAAAAATCCGACATAATAGACCTGTGGAATACCTGGTGCGAAAGCTTGAATCAAGCGAGCAAGGAAATATTTCTTGTCATCATCACCAAGTGCAGAATAGTAGGTCGAATTGATTTGATAAATATCAAGATTGTTGTACTCTGCTGATGAATATTTACGTTTCACATTAGCACCAACTTTATAGAGCTCATTTGAAGTATAATCAATTTCTTCATCACTCAAAATATCTTTGACATCAACCACACCAATCCCGTCGTGCGTATCCAGTGTTGTAAATTGTTTCATTGGAGACATTTTCAACCATTTTGCCAAGCGTTCAACTTTTCCGCTGTATAAACTATAAAGTGTCACCATTGGAAGAGCAAAATCGTAAACGTAGTAGTCATGTTCAGCAATTTTAAACTGAATCGAATAATGCTCATGAATTTCTGGAAGCAATTCTGTGCCAGTTTCGGCAGCGATGCGACGGACTTTATCTAGCAAACCCCAGATATCCGGTTCTACAAAGAAATCATTAGTATCCAATTTCTTAACCGCATAAGCAAAAGCATCTAAGCGAATGAGATCACAGCCATTTTCCGCTAAATGTTTGATAGTCTTTCGAATGAAATCCATGGTCACTTCTTTTGTCACATCAAGGTCAATTTGTTCCTCACCAAATGTATTCCAAAGATACTCAACTGAACCATCCGCAAAATGAATTTCTTGTTTTGGTGCGCGGTCTTTACGCTTGTAAATCAAATCCACATCAGCTTGTGTCGGACGATTTTCTGGCCAGAATTTATCCCAGTTAAGGAATAAATCTTTATAAGCACTATCCTCATGCTTTTCTTGATAATCTTTATAATATTTTGATTGACGAGAGATATGATTAATCATGAAATCAAACATGAGGTAGTACTTCTCACCCAATGCCTTCACGTCATCCCAATCACCAAAAGCGGAATCAACCTCATCATAATCGACAGGAGCAAAACCACGGTCACCTGTTGACGGGAAAAATGGCAAAAGGTGAATACCTCCGACAGCTTCGCCGAAATAGCGTTCAAGGTTGTCCTTTAGCTCTTTTAAATTCTTACCCAGACTATCTGAATAAGTGATAAGCATCGTTTTATTTTGTATTGTCATAATTATTCCTTTGTTTCTTAATGTTTAATTTTCACTGTGCCGCTACACGCCCTCTGTATCCTTACTTCACTGCGCCGTTGCTCATTCCTGAAATGATATGTTTTTGGAAAATGAGGTAGACGATGGTAATTGTGATAATCCCAACGACATATGAAGCGAAACTTGGTCCGTAATCGCTGAGGTATTGTCCTGTGTAGTTATATTGGAAAAGTGGCAATGACCATGAATCAGATGATTTATTCAACATCAAAAGAGGAAGCATGAAGTCATTCCAGAACCAAAGAGCATTAATAATCAAGGTTGTTGCATGCATTGGTTTTAGCATTGGAAAGACAACTTTGCGATAAGTTGTGAATTTATCAGCACCGTCGATTTCGGCTGCTTCATCTAAACTGTCAGGGACACTTAATTTGATATAACCGACATACAAGAACAAAGTTTGTGGCACAGCATAAGTCAGATACAAGATAATCAAGCCCCAAATATTTGTCAAACCAAGTCGGCTCATCATCACTGTGATTGGAATCATGATAACTTGGAATGGTACAAAAATCCCCAAAATCAGCAAACTATACATGATATTAAACGCACGTTTTTTACTCATGTTACGCGCAATTGAATAAGCTGCTGCTGGGATAAACAAGGTTACCAAAATCACTGAAACCACTGTGATAATGGTTGAATTCCAGAAATAGTGTCCAATTCCGTCAGCTAATAAGCGTGAATAGTTGCTTAGAGTGACAGGATTTGGAAAAGCAAAGAAATGTTGCATGATATCCTTAGTTGTCTTAAACGAACTAAAGACCGTTGCTAACAAAGGAATCAAAATCAAAATTGATCCCACAACCAAGAGCACATATTTCCAAAAAGTATTATAACGTTCTTCTTTCTTCATCTCTTACTCCATCTATACTTCAAAACGACTTGATAATTTCAATTGCAGCATTGATACCAAAACAATGATAGCAAAGAGAATCAAGGCAATAGCGTTAGCGTAGCCATATTGGTTACTTGAAAAGGCGTAATTGTAAACCAAAAGCCCAATTGAAGTTGTTGAGTTACTTGGTCCACCACCAGTCAAGGCAAAGATTTGGTCGAAGGCTGTCAGACCAGCTTTAAGCGCCATAATAAAGACCATAGAGATACTTGGCAACAAATAAGGCAATTCAATATTCCAGAAAGTCTGTTTGCTAGTAGCTCCATCAATGGCTGCTGCTTCTGTGATTTCACTTGGAATAGTTTGAAGACCTGAAAGGAAAAGAATAATCGGCATTGCCACACCTTGCCAAAGCATGACAAAGATAGCTGCAAAAACGGCACCACCAGTTGTTCCTAGAAGACTCGTTTTCAAGAATTCAATGTTTAAAGCTTCACCAATAGCAGGCAAACCGTAGTTAAAGACTTGCTTGAAAATCAAAGACACTGTCAACCCTGACAAAACCGCTGGGAAAAAGAACCATGCTCTAAAAAACGTTTGTCCTTTGATTTTAGCATTCAAAGCACGCGCTACAATAATACCAATAACAATTTCTCCTGCAATTAAAGCAATGGTTAACATCAAGGTAAAACCAAGAGCTTTAAAGAATTTGGTATCTGTTAGCAAGATTTTATAATTGTTGACACCAACAAAATCAAAATTGTAAGTCAAGCCTGTCCAGTTCGTAAAGCTATAAAAAGCTCCTTGAATCATTGGAAAATAGAAGAAAATTGCTTGTAAAATCAAGGGAACAATCAAGAACGTCCATCCCCAATACTTATTTAAAAATTTTCGCATCCTACTTTCCTCCTATTTATCTACGTCAGCTTTCATTGGGTTGAAAAAGGCATTCATTTCACTAACGTATTGATTAGCATCTTGATTCAAAAGATAATTTGCTGTCAAACTAAAGAAGTCATCTTCACTTGTCCAATTTTCACCAAGCCAAACATAGTGCTTATCTGTAAAGGCTAATTGATAAAGCGGAGCAAGGGGAGAGTTCTCGTCTTCAGCCACACCATTTACAGATACAGGTGAGCCATCGACATCATAATATTTTTGCATTGCTTTAGCTGAAGCCATATAAGAAATGAACTGTTCACATTCTTTTTTGTGTTTCGTTTTCGATGAGATTGATAAGGCCAAATCTCCTGCACCAACAGTTACCTCTTGACCTGCTTTTTCTCCAGGAAAAGCAAATGTTGAGATTTCAAAATTAGGATCTTGTTGCTTAATGGCTGCCAATACCCATGACCCACCAGGTAACATTAAAGTTTTTTCAGTCGCAAAAGCTACAACAGAGTCATTGTAAGAAGCACCTTCCCAGTTAGTTTGTTGATTGCCTTTACCAGCAAGCAAATCCAAGCGAGTCAAGACTTCCTTAACTTCTTTATCCTTTGTTGAAATGGAATTAACAGGAGAAAAACGAAGATAATCATTTGCCTTATCACCGCTGCCAGTCACACTGATATAAGCTAATTGGTGATAACCATTTAAAGTCCAACCTTCACTACCAGCAAGCGCAAACGGTGTTTCGCCGTCAGCTTTGATTTGTTTAACAAGTGTTTCAAATTCATCCCACGTTTCTGGAACTTTGAGGCCTAATTCTTCAAATTTTGTCTTGTTAAAATAAATCCCTGAAACGTTGGCTGATAGCGGGACGCTATAAATTTTGCCGTTGACAGCATAATTTTTTTCGTAATGATTTTTGATGTTTTTAAGATATGATTTGCCAGTCATATTCTCAAAGTAACCTGCTTTTGCCCACTCTTTAAAATCAACGTTCTGAGGGTAAATGTTAATGACATCCGGAGCATCTCCTGCAAGCATACGTGTTTTTAGAACAGTACCAGCACTTGGCACACTGGTCATTTTGACATGGATCTTTGGATTTTCTTTTTCAAAATCCTTAATGATTTCTTTTAGCGTATCAACCATCTCAGTCTTTTGGTTAAAATACTCGATAGTCACCTTTCCATTTGCTGACGTTTTATCTTGTTTTGAACAAGCACTTAGCATCACCCCTGCAGTCGCAAGCAGAGCAGCAGCACCTACTGCTATCAATCGTTTAGGCCATTTCATGGAAAACCTCCTTATTGTTTCACGAAATAGTATTGTTTGCTGAGGTAATCACCTTGTGGGAGAATCGCTGTGAGACCTGCATACATGAGCTCTGCTCCTGAGTAAACTTGGTCTGTTCCTTGCAAGCAGTAAAGAGCTTCTTCTTCCAAACCTTTCAGCTTAAGTGTTGTTTCAATTGTTTCAATCGTTGAGAGGGTACGAACGTAAGTCACAACAACCTTATCTTCATGAACAAATTGAACCGCCGCTTCATTTGAACCTTGTTCAGGATTGATGAGGCGATATTGTTTCCCAAATTGAACAACTGGTCGAATGTCTTTATAGTGTGCAACCTGAGCAGCAATCACTTCTTTGTCACTTTCTGGCAAGCTTGTCAAATCAAGTTCATAGCCAAGATTTCCCATCATGGCAACATTACCGCGAGTTTCAATCGGTGTTGTGCGTCCCATTTGGTGATTAGGACTAGCTGACACGTGAGCTCCCATAGAAATTGTCGGGTAAAGGTAGCTTGAACCGTATTGAATTGGCAAACGTGAAATGGCATCAGTATTGTCACTAGCCCAAACTTGTGGGAAATAGCGCATCATACCAAGGTCATTTCGACCACCGCCACCTGAGCAAGATTCAAAGAGAATGTTACTATGTTTTTCTGTCAAATAAGACACCAAATCATACAAGCCTAGCATGTAAGCATGAGATTGCATTTGGGTCGCAAGGTAAGTATCACCATTTCCGATATTTGTGATGTTACGGTTATAATCCCATTTAACATAATCAATAGCATTTTCTGTCAAAATCTTATCAATAGCTGCCTTGATGTAGGCTACGACATCAGGATTTGCAAGATTGAGCACCAATTGATTACGAGAATAAGTATGACCACGACCTTCAGCTTGAATAGCCCAATCTGGATGCGCACGATAAAGGTCACTATCAACAGAAATCATTTCTGGTTCAAACCACAAACCAAATTTCAAACCTTTGGCATGCACTTCAGCAATCAAGTCATTCAAAGGTCCACCGAGTTTTTCTTCGTTGACAACCCAGTCACCAAGCGCACGATTATCATCAAATCGATTACCAAACCAACCGTCATCAAGAACAAAAAGCTCGATACCAAGTTTGCTTGCTTCGTTAGCTAAATCAAGCAATTTTTCTTTTTTGAAATCAAAATAAGTCGCTTCCCAGTTGTTGATGAGAATCGGACGTTCAACATGAGCAAATTGTTTTGGCATGATATGTTCTTGGACAAATAATTGACTTTCATGAGTCAAATGTGTCAAACCTTTGGCTGAATAAGTCATGATGGCTACTGGTGTGTCAAAACTATCGCCCGCTGACAATTCCCAAGCAAAGTTATCATCGTTAATTCCGATACCCAAACGAACTTCGTTCAATTGATTTTTTTGAACAAAAGCTTGGAAATTACCACTATAAAGCAATTGAAGTGCCAAAGCTTGACCAGCATCTTCCGTAGCTGTGTGGTCACATAACACCATAGCTGGTGTGTGCGCATGACCTGAAGCACCACGATTTGAAGTGACAGTGAAAATACCTTGTTCAAGCTTATGGCGACGAACTGTCTTTTCACGCGCATAAGCTCCTTGCAAAGTCACCACATCATAATCAGAAGCTGGAACATCAAGCATAGTTGACAGAACGCGGTTGATAACAACTGCTTTATCTGATAAATTGCTAATCTTAGCAAAGCTAGAAATCGTAGAGCGCTCAGCATAAGCTGTGTAATAAAGCGTCAACTCCAAACCAGCCAACTTATCTTCTAAGACTAAAGCAAGTGTTTCAGCATTTTCTGTACTGTATGGATTTGGTAGCCCTGCTGCCTCAACAGCTCCTGATAAGACGTGATAATCTTTTAATTTAAATTGCGTTAAGTCATTAGTGTCGTGTGAAATACTAATGGATGGCTGGCGAAAATCACCAAAGCCATGTACCCCCAAAATCTGACGTTGCGTATCGAAACTGTAAGTTCTATCATCAGGAGTTGGATTACCTGAAAAGGCATGGTCTTTTTCAAAAAGAGCATTAGAGCCATGGTAAGCTGTGATTTTTCCTCCAATATGACGAAGCAACAAATCTCCCTCGTGATTTTCAATAATCAGTGACATATTTTTACTGTGTACGTAAAAAAGATTTCCTTCAATTTTGATCCCCATTGAGCTTCCTCCTTAATATTTACTAAAATTTTACCATCATTTATTTACCTCTTGAATGGTATCATGTTGGGCAAATATGGTAAAATGTTGTTTATAAAGGAGTTGATACTTTGAATATTCTAAATACCTACAACGAATTTGACACGAATAATTTTGACCTGAACGTCGACCATTATGGTGCTGAGATTTGTGATAAAAACTACTCTTTTGGACCTACTGTTAGGGATAACTACGTCCTTCATTTCATTGTTGATGGCAAGGGAAGTTTTAAAATTGATGGCACAACAACCGAACTCAAAACAGGTGATATGTTCATTTTGCCAAAAGGAAAAGTGACCTTCTACCAAGCAGATAGCAAACACCCTTGGACTTATCTTTGGGTTGGCTTTAGCGGGTCAAAAGCTGAAAATATTTTGAGCAAAACTCAGCTGCTCGACCACTACTTCTGCCATTCGACGCTTGAGTCTAAAGTTCTTGATCAAATCGTCAAATTAACGCAATTTCGTGACCAAAAACTAGATGATGTGACTGAACTCCAACTGATTGCGGAACTCTATAAACTTCTAGCTTTTCTTATGGAAGAATTGCCAAGTAAAAGCATGTCAGACAGCAATATTTTGATTCAAAACTATATCAAACAAACGAAAAAAATTATCCACACCCAATACAGCAAAACTCTTAAAGTTAGCCAAATTGCAAAAAAACTCAATCTTAATCGTTCCTACCTTTACAAGATTTTTAAAGAAGAAACAGGCTATTCTATCAAAGATTACCTAGGTCAAATCCGCATGGAAAAAAGCGCTGATTTGCTAATCAACACCACTTTTCATATTTCAGAAGTCGCAAACGCCGTTGGCTTTCCTGATGCTCTCGCTTTTAGTAAAGCCTTCAAAAAACATTTCGGACAAAGCCCAAGCAATTACCGAAAAGCGCTGAAAAAATAAAACAAAAAATCTCCCCCGAGAACTGAATTCTTGGGGGAGGAATTTTTTATAATGCCCGATATTTTTTTAAAAAGAAAGTATTCAATAATGTAAAAAGCAAACTAATAACAATTAAAGCTAGCCATTCTAATACAACAGAATTAATAGTCAATCCATCCACCATAACCTTCTTCAAAGCCTGCGCTCCATAATAGATTGGCATAATAAATTGTAATTTTTCTATATGAAATGGCAAAGTCCTTATCGCGATAATTCCTGAATATAGAATTTGTGGCACGATTACAATGGGAATAAATTGTACCATTTGAAATTCAGTATTAGCAAAAATAGCAATGAACATCCCAATCGATACAGCAGAAATAGACAATAAAATAATCGTCAATTCCATCAAAACAAAGTTTCCCTCAAAAGGAACATTTAAGATAAATCGAGAAAATAACAACAAAAGCGTTCCTTGAATAATTCCAAAAGCACTAAAACCAAGTGTATATCCCAAAATTAAGCGTAATTTTGAGACTGGGCTGATTAAGATTCTCTCAAGTGTCCCTAATACCTGTTCTCTCACAAAGGCAATTCCTGAAATAAGGAAAATTAAGAAGAAAGCTACAATAGCAATTAATGCATAAGTTAATTTTTCAAAAGTTGTTTTTAACTGATTTCCATAAAGATAATGAGTAGTCACACCTGATTGCGGTGATAATTTTTCCTGAGTTTTTTTCAAAATGTCATGTACTTTATTGACATAAAGCGAATTTTCTTCAAGGAAATAAAGCTCTGTTCCTTGGTCAGTATACTTGATATAAGCATCATACTTGCCGGATTTTAGATTCTCATCAATACCTTTTAAATCATCAACAACCGTGACATCTGCATCTTTTTTCAGCAATTTTATAACTGACGGATTCTGACTATTTGTCGCCAATGACAAATGAACATCACTATCTCCTAACAGAAAGAAAAGAAAGGCAGTAATGACCAAAGGAACCACAAAAATCATACTGATGGACCTTTTGTCATGTAAAATCTGCTTAATAACACGTAGGCAAGTTGCAACCATTATTTTGTCACCCCTTCCTCTACTAAAAACAAATTTTCAACATCTGAACCACTCTTTTCAAGTAGTGTTTCCATACTATCAGCAGCAATTACTTTCCCATCACGAATGAGGATACCATAATCACAATACTTTACTTCATCCATAACATGAGTTGAAATCAGCAAAGTCTTTCCTTGCTTTTGTAACTGTCGAAATTCTCGCCAAATCTTCTGACGTAAAATAGGGTCAATTCCAACCGTTGGTTCATCTAAAATTAACAATTTTGGGTCATTAAGCAACGTAATTGCCAAAGATAATCGTTTTTTCATTCCTCCAGAGTAAGTTGATACCAACTGTTTAAGGTGTTTTTCTAAATCCAAGAGTTTTGCTAAATAATCAATCCGCTGTTTTATCTCTTTTTTAGTCATTCCATATAATTGACCAAAGAACAAAAGATTATCATAAGCAGATAAATCCAAATAAATTGCATCTGCTTGTGGCATATATCCGATTTGACCAATATCATGTTTATTCAGTTGATGTCCGAAAAGCATTACCTGACCTTGTGTTGACTTTTCTGAACCAGTCATTAATTTCATAATCGTTGTCTTTCCAGAACCAGACGGACCAAGTAAGCAAGTGATATGTGACTCTTTTACTGTCAGATTTATACCATCTAAAACAGTAACCTTTGAAAATTCCTTAACAACATTTCTTAACTCAACACTGTTCATATGAAGCTCCCATATTTTTCATAAATCAAAATATATTGACATATTGATTCTTACAAGAGCATTATACTACTATATTCAAAAACTACACTTCTTTACTGTAATTCACACAAAAAATCTCCCCCGAGAACTGAATTCTTGGGGGAGAAATGTTTTAATCAACTTTCACTAGTCGGACGTTATCGATATTTAGCCATTTGTTGGCTGATGATTTGACGTAAACGCCAACTTCGCATTGTCCGTTTGTGATTTGGATGTTATCAATAGTATAGGTTTTCCAAGTACTTGAGTCTTTGAGAGAGATTTTTTGTTCGTTGCCACCGTAATTTTTGATATAAAGTTCTGCGGTTTCAAGACTTGTATCACCCATAGCATCGATGCTTAATTTATAAGTGCCTGAGCTGAGCTTGCCTACTGTTTGATAGATAGAACTTTCATAAGCTTTATCTGACCAGAAGCTGAGTTTATAACGCGTATTATCATAACTTTCGGTCTTAATAGCTGAGTTTTGTCCATTTTTCCAAATCTTCCAAGATGATGGACTTTCGGTATAACCGTCCCATTCAAAGCTATTGTTTTGAAGGAGATTCGTTAGATTAGAGTAATTAAAGGCTTTGATGCCACGTAGAGCATTTCCTTGGAAATCAAAGACAGCTTGATTTTCCCATTCGTTACCTGTCACATCTGAAACGCCAAGATATGACATACCTGCTTGCGTAGCCCATGAGACGTTACCGTTATACCAGAGTGGTTCCCAATAAAAGAAACCAAGTCCATTGTTATTTTTGACATCCTTAATCTTATCAACCAAGTCTGTCAAAAATTCGTACTGACCATCTTGGCTAGCTTTGTAACCAGCTGCTGCTTCTTCTGTTGCTGTGACAGCATTTGTCTTTTGGTCAAGATTATCAAGAGTATTGGCATAAGCTGTTTCAACTACAACCACTTTTTTATTGTAGCGTTCGCTGATATTATCCATGTTGGCTGAAAGGTCAGCTAAGCTACCATGCCAATAAGGGTAATACGAAATGCCTACAATATCAAAGTCAACGGATTGATTGGTAATCTCATCTAACCACCATTGGAAAGTTGATTGGTTACCGCCGTCTGCTAAGTGAAGCATGATTGGAGTGTTACTACTTTGGGTGTCTTTTACCGCTTGAACACCAGATTTTAGGAAAGTGGCTAGGCGGGTAAATTCTTTTCCATCACCGCCCCAGCTTTTCCCGTAAGGCCATAGCATACCGCTGTTCAATTCGTTTCCTATTTGCACCATATCAGGGTAAATGCCTTTTGATTTCATCTGATTAAGGACATCAGCTGTGTAAGAATAGACACTTGAATTTAATTGTTCAAAGGATTGATTTTGCCAGGCTTTAGGAAGATTTTGTTTTCCTGGATCTACCCAAAAATCACTGTAGTGAAAATCAAGTAAGACTTTTAAGCCTTTATTTTTAGCACGTTTCGCTAATTTTAGTGTTCTGTTTAAGTCATTCGTTCCAGCACCATAGGGATTGCCATTTGCATCATAAGGGTCAACCCACAGACGCAAGCGAACATAGTTGACACCATTATCTTTTAAAATGGTTAGCGGATCTTTTTGAGTTCCATTACTTTTATAAACCGCTCCGCTATTTTCCATTTCATCAAGAATGGAAATATCAGCTCCGTTGATAAAGTCATCGGCTTTGACTAGGCTGGCATTTCCTGCCGTTAAGCCTAGCACAGCCGCGCTTACTAAAATCAGTTTCTTTAGCTTTTTCATAATCGTATCCTGCTTTTGTTCTTTTAAGCAAAGTAAGACATTACGAAGGCTACAGCACCTTCTGGGTCACGAGTTAATTTAATGTATTCAGCGCCTTTTGTGGCAGCTAGTTTGATACCAAGGGCATCAGTATCTTTCTTGATATCTTCGTAGAATGAGTTAACTTGAGGAGCAAGGACAATCATATCGAAGTTTTTCATGATTTCATAGTGTGAGCCATAAGCACCAGCAGAAGCTGTGATATTTGCACCTGTGGCTGCTGCTCCTTCAGTAAGAGCGTTGGCAAGCATAGCACTTGTACCAGCACCAGCACAAAGGACCAAGACGTTAATTGGTTTATCAGTTGTGACTGTTACAGCTGGTTTAGCGTCAGCAACTTCTTCTACAGCTTTGACTGGTTTAACAGGAGCTTCACTTTCACTAGCAGCTTCTTGTGCAGCATTGGCAGCTTCTTCTTCAAGAAGTGAAGCATCATAAGCTTTGATGAATGGGAAGTAGATAACCGCATCAACAGCGATAAGAACAAAGACAAGAACAACAGCTAGAAGACTAACACCTGTACCAAGAACAAGTCCGATTGGAGCTGGTGTTGCCCAAGGAAGAACATACATGAAGCTGTTCATTTGAAGCACATCAACAAAGAATTTGAAAATCCAAACGTTGGCAATTGGCGCCAAAAGGAATGGAATAAAGAAGTAAGGATTAAGAATGATTGGTGTTGCAAAAAGCAAAGGTTCGTTAACGGCAAAGCTAACTGGGATAAATGAAGCTTTACCAACGGCTTTCAATTGTTTTGATTTAGCAAATAGCAAGAAAAGATATGGAACGACAAGTGTGGCACCAGTAC
The DNA here is from genome assembly GCF_011387195.1 of Streptococcus ruminicola. Lineage (NCBI taxonomy): Bacteria > Bacillati > Bacillota > Bacilli > Lactobacillales > Streptococcaceae > Streptococcus > Streptococcus ruminicola. Next base: position 1,059,121 of record NZ_CP046919.1, on the reverse strand, counting down.
CACCCATAGTACCAACGAAGTTACCAAGACCGACAGTCAATACGTTTGAAGCATGTTCACCAGCTTTAAACAATTGAAGGTTAGTTTCGACATTCGCATAGATAATCGCTGCGATAGCTGGTTCTACGATTGATGGACCATGCACACCAACGAACCAGAAGAGTGCCATTGCACCCCAGATAATTGCAATTCCAAGGTAACCATCTGCTGCTGTAAACAATGGTTGCAACAAAGTGATAACTGCTTCAGCAAATGATGTGCCAAAGAAATGACGAATAATTGTATCAATAATAACTGCTGCAAAAACTGCAAATGAGAATGGGAAAATATCGCGGAATGTTTGAGAAATAGTACCAGGTACTTCTTTTGGCATCTTGATGGTGATGTCACGAAGTACACAGAATTTGTAAACATTAACAGTGATAAAGGCTGCGACGAAAGCTGCTAGGATACCTTTTGTACCCATGTAACCAGTAGCAAGACCACCTTCGATTTCATCAGCACTCAACATCAAGAAGCTGACAATTGAGGCAAGCATGACAGAAACCGCATTGATTTTCTTATTACCTGGCATTTTTCGGTTAATAGATTCTGCCAAACAACGTGCTGTTGTCGCTGAAACAAGAAGGGCAACTACACCCATTGAATAGTTGTAAATTTTCCAAAGCCAACTTGAGAAATCTTCTGGTAATTTGATTCCAAGAACATCTGGAATGGATGCAATCAAAATGAAAATACTAGAAAAGAGAATAGCTGGCATTGCTGCTAGGAAACCATCACGAATGGCACCTAGATAAATGTTTCGAGACACTTTTTCAAAAAAAGGTTTACCCTTTTCAATTTGTTGAATGAGTTTGTTCATGATAAAACTCCCCAAGAACCTGAGCTTAGCAAACAAGAGGAGATTAAGCATTTGCCAAGCCTTGGTTCACTTCCTTTCTTTTTTAAAAATTAGCGATTTTTATATAATTCAATAAAATCCGAAATGATATCACGCAACAACAAAGTTGTCATCAAGTGGTCTTGACCGTGAACAAAGATAAAACCAAGTTCCAAATCTTCGCCACCTGCTTCTTGAGCTAACAGTGCAGTTTGTGCATTATGGGCTTTAGCCAAATTGTCATCAGCGTCTTTGAGCGCTTTATCGATATTATCAAAATTGCCAGAACGAACTTCCTTGAGCAATTGTAACAGTGTACTTCTAGCATCACCTGAGTAAGCTACAATTTCAAATCCCAACATTTGTAATTCTTTTTTATCCATATTCAAAATCCCCTATTCTACAATTTTTGTATCGCTGATGTGTTTGTACCAGTAAGCTGATGCTTTTGGATAACGTTTTTGTGTTTCAAAATCCACATAGAACAAACCATAGCGTTTATTATATCCATTTGACCATGAGAAACAATCCATCAATGACCATAGGAAATATCCTTTAACATTAACTCCAGCCTCAATTGCTTTAGCAAGAGATTGAAGGTAAACTTTCAAATAATCAATACGAGCTGTGTCCATAACAACGCCATCATCAAATTCATCTTTGTAACCCATACCATTTTCTGTGATGTAAATCTTGTTATAGTGTGGGTAATCTGCTTTGATGCGAAGAAGCAAATCATACAAGCCTTCTGGATAAATAATCCAATCCCAATCCGTTCTTGGAATGCCTTCTTTGTAAATGCGTTCGCCGATACCTTTCACTTTATAAACAGATGTTCCTTTATCGCCTGTACCGTTGTGATGAATAGCATTTTCACCATTGTAGGCTTTGACAAAGTGACATTGATAATGGTTAATACCAAGATAATCGTTGCGATGACTAGCTTTTTTCATTTCTTCAAAGTCGCTGTCTAGGAATTCATAGCTAGCATTATTAGCTACACAGATTTCGTTAAGCGCTTCCATTGTTTCGTTTGAATAATAACCTAGATAAGTTGCATCAAGTAAGAAACGAATTGAAAGAGCATCATCTAGGAAAGCGGCATGTTTATCTTCTTCACTATCTGTTGCAGGGTATTTTGTTTCAAGAGAGTGAACCACACCAATTTCACCTTGGTATCCGCCATCTTTAAACAAATTAACCACACGCGCATGTGCGTACATCATATTATGAAGACATTGGATAACTTTTGAAAGGTCATATTTGATACCTGGTGGGAAAATTCCAAGTAGATATTGGTTAGTTGCGACTGGATAGATTTCATTAAACGTACTCCAGTGACGTACTTCTGTAAATTCTTCAAAACAGAATTTGGCATAATCAACAAAAGCTTCAATCGTGTCACGGTTTAAGAAATCACCGTTATCAAACAACACTTTTGGTGTATCAAAGTGATGAAGTGTCACAAATGCTGTAATGCCACGTTTTTGACATTCTGCAAAAACCTTGTGATAGAAATCCACACCTTCTTGATTGACTTCACCAGTTCCATTTGGGAAAATACGGCTCCAAGCAATTGATAAGCGAAGCCCATTGACACCAAATTTTTCACAAAGCTCGATATCTTGTGGGTATTGGTGATAAAAATCACTTGCAGGGTCTGGACTAAAGCGACCTTGTTCAGCTAGAAAATCATCCCAAGCAACTGCTCCTTTACCACCTTCTTTTGTTGAACCTTCAACTTGGTAAGCTGCTGTTGCGCCACCAAAAATAAAATCTTCTGGTAATTTGTACATTTTTCTCTCCTTATTTCAATAAACGTTGAATATGTATAACTAGATAAACACGTTCACTGCGTGATAAATCTATGTCTAATTCTTTTTCAATCACATCGTAAATAGCTTGTCCGATTTGGTAAGCTTGTGGATAATCTGATTTAACAAATTCCTCCATATTGATTAACGACGTTTCATCTTGTTGATTTGTCTGCAATCGATTAATCAAATAGGTGAGATGAATCATTAAGCGGTCATATAAATTGCCATTTTCTGCACTACGTTTAATGCCGCTACTTGATAATTCTTCTTCAACCAATTCCAAGACACGCTTTCTTGCGTTTTCTTGCTTATTTTCTGAAACCTCGTAATCACCTTTTGCATTGATAAAATGCAAAGCCATACGTCCAACTTCGTCGTCAGGAAAAACAACTGACAATTTTTGACTTAACATCTCAACTGCTTCTTTTGCCATCGCAAATTCTGTCTCATAAGCATCAGAAATATCTGGTAAATGACTTTCCTGATAATTTCCTTTTAACAGCTTTTGATAAACTGAATAAACATGGTCTGTCAGCGTCACGTATAAATACTCTTGAACAGGAAAATGATATTTATCAACCAATTGATCAATCATATTGTAAGTGACCGTTAAGATATCAAGTGGAATATTTTTCAAAAGCGTTAAAAAGTTTTCTTTTGATTCTTCTGTTCTTAAAGAAAAAATCTTTTCAACTTTGCTTGGTACGATTAAGTCACCTTTTTTCTTCTGAAAAACAATTCCTAGTCCCATAACGACAGCCTGTTGCCCTTGTTCATTTTTAACTAGGGCTACATTATTGTTGAGCGCTTGTATAATCCGAAACATTCTACCCCTCCCCAGTGGTTTAGACAAATAAAAAACCACAAACAAGCTAGACCTCCCCCGTCTAGATTATTTGCGGTCTTGCCTAATGTCTTAGTTACAATCCACTCTATTTAATTTCTATGGTTATAATATAACACACAATTTTAATTTTGTAAACCCTTTCTTGTTTATTTTTTTGAGTTTTTTTGTTTGTTTATAAACATTTTCAAAAAATAGTGATAGTAAAGGATTTTTCACTCGTTTTACCGGCATCCACAAAAGTAACCTGACGTTTGTCTTCTAAAACATCACTTTCATCTAAGGATGTTGACAAACCACTCCAAGGTTCCAAGGCGATAAAAGGACTTTTATTAGCTGTTGACCATAAAATCAAGTTTGGAAAATCAGAAAAGTCTAGTCGCAATCCTTTTGCATGCTTGTGAGATTTCAAAGAAACGCTGCGTGAAGTTAAACAGTCCAAAGTAATCGCATCTTTAGCAAACAAAGCATAATCTAGCTCTAGCACTTTTTGGTGATTTAAAAATGGCGTCCGCTTTGTCACATCAAGTAAACCAGTCTCTGGAAAAGTTTCTGGTACTGAGCAAGTTTCTTCTTTTTCAAATTCAAGATAATAATCTTCGTATTCTTCATCATCTAGCAAAGGACAGTTAAAGCCTGGATGTCCCCCGATAAAATACGGCATACGCTTTTCTGACTCACGGTTAGTCACTTGATAAGTCACCTTGATAGTCTTTTCAATTAAGGTATAAATGATTTTAAGTTCAAAATCGTAAGGATAATTCGCTAACATATCACTGTCTGGTGTAATGCTAAAAGCGACACTGTCTTCTGATATGGGATGATAGCTAAAATTTTTCTTACGCACCAAGCCATGACGTGGGATGATTCCTGTAAAATGCGGACGAACATTTGGACGATAAATCGCTTCATCATCACGTAAGCTACCACAAATCGGAAAGAGTACAGGTGCCTGTGAACTCCAATATTTTGGATCTCCTTGCCACAAATATTCGATGCCATCATTATCTTTGATAGAAGACAAAGCTCCCCCAAATTCTTTAAATTGAACTGTCAAGAAATCATTTTTTAATTCGATGACCATAATTTCCTTCCCTTTCTAAAAAAGGGAATGTTCATCCTCACAATCAACATTCCCAGTATCAAAAAACAAAGTATATCGAAGAAGTTTTGCTAATTGCTTTAGGCAAAAGCAACTTCAACTACTTTCTCAGTCCAAGGACTAGCTGTCTTCACAAGCACTTTATTGAGATCTTCAATATTTTTGCGTCCTTGCGTTTGAAGCCATTCACGCGCAGCAGCTTCACCTTGTTCAATATAGATTTGAACACAACCAGCCCATGTCGCACGTCCACAAAGCACACCATTGAAATTAGCACCAGATTCAGCCGCAAATGCCAACGTTTCTTGGAAAAGTTTTGCTGACACACCAGCACTTAGGTAGATGTATGGCAAATGGCTAGCCGCTTCTTGGTCTTTAAAGGCTTGTGCTGCTTCTTCTCTTGTGTAAACCACTTCACCATCCGCAAAACCTTCAACATATTTCATATTGACAGGGACTTCAACTTTAAGCACATCGATACCAAAGCGTTCATCAGAGAAAACTTTCATAGCTTCATTAACTTTATGTGGTTTGACTTTGGCAAATGCTGCGCTAGTATTGTCAGAAATGTTTTCATCGTAAGTCAAGATTTCAAGGAAGAATGGCATGTCTTCAGCCTTACATTCATCACCAATGCGTTCGATGTAAGCTTGTTTTTGAAGATTAATGTATTCATCACCATCGACATCGTAGTAAAGCAAGAATTTCACTGCATCTGCGCCTTCTTCTTTAAGGCGCTTAGCTGACCATTCTACCAAACAATCTGGCAAGCGGCTAGTTGTTGTGGCATCATAGCCTGTTTTTTCATAAGCTAGCAACAATCCTGCATTGCTATCTCTGACTTTGCTTGCTGGCAAACCATACTCAGGGTCAAGAAGAATAGATGACGCATATGGTGTCAATTCTTCTGAAACCAGAGCTTTCAAGTGTTCGATTTGTTCAACTGTTGGTTCTTCTGTTTGATATTTCGCCATCATGCGTTTTAGGGCTCCGCGTTGGTCAAATGCCAAAGCTGAGATGACACCATCACTGCTAAGTTTCTCAAGTAGTCTACGTTTTTCTTGTGTTAATACCATTTTTATACCTCTTCAACTTGAATCTGATTAAATAAGTTTTCATAATTTGCCATGTTAACATGACCTGTCATTTTTTCTTGAGCATTAAGCATGCCGAGTGTATTGGCACGTCGTAGAAAATCTTCATCGGAAAGATTATGAGTAATCGCTGATGCAATTCCTGCGACCGTTGAATCACCTGACCCAACAGGATTTACGACTTTGATTTTAGGAATACGGACACGATAAAATTTATCACCGTGTTTGGCAAAAGCTCCCTTACTGCCTAGTGAAACAACCACCCAGTCAATTCCTGCAAATAAATCATCCTGCAAGATTTCTTTTAAGTCAGCTACATCACCTGTCACTTCTCTTTTGACAAGTTGTGATAATTCTTCTGTGTTTGGCTTGATAACAAATGGTTTGTCAGCACCAGCTAAAACAGCTTCTAACGCTTGACCAGAACAATCTAGCACAACTTTTTTACCTTGAGAATTTGCTAGACTAATCATCTTTTGATAGTAATTATCCTCAAGACCAGCTGGAAGACTTCCTGAAATCGTCACAACATCATAGGTTGGGCAAAGATAGCGAAAATGATTAAGAAAACCATCGGCCTCATCTTGGTCAATCATCGGACCTGCTTCCAAAATTTCTGTCTGCAAACCTTCATGTAAAATAGCAATACAGTTTCGAGTTTCCCCGTGAATTTTGAAAAAGCGGTGCTTGATTTGACTTTTATCTAATTGCTCTGTCAAAAAATCTCCTAATTTTCCACCGATAAGACCAGTAGCTGTCACATCATCACCAATATCAGATAGGACGCGTGTGACATTCAAGCCCTTGCCGCCCGCTGTTTTCTTGATATCAGAAACACGATTGACCGTGTCTAGTTTTAATTCATCAAGCGGATAAGAAATATCGATTGATGGGTTCAATGTTACCGTTAGAATCATCTGATTTTCTCCTAATCGTGATATTCACCGCGGTCCCATTTTTCAAGAAATTCATCAAAGAAATCTGGTGAACTTTGCTCTTCATTAACTGTTTCCACAGCTGCAATTTTTTCAATTAAAGCTTTATTTTCTGCTGTTGGTTTATATTTTGCTTTGATAAAAGCTTCGACAATGTCACACATGAGCAACTCACCTGTGATTTTTCCACCAAAGCCGATGACATTAGCATTTAATTCTTCTTTAGCGTAAATCGCTGTTGTCATATCACGAACCAAAGCAGAACGAATACCTGGAACTTTGTTAACAGAGTTGTTAATACCAACACCTGTACCGCAAATACAAACACCTAAATCAGCTTGTCCACTTGTCACTGTTTCTCCGACTTTTTTACCAAAAATTGGGTAATGCGTACGTGTGTGGTCATAAGTCCCACAGTCAATTACTTCGTAACCTTTTGATTTCAAGAAATCTGACACTGCCATTTTTTCTGTTGTTACGATATGGTCACATCCAATTGCAATTTTCATTTTATCTTCCTCGCTCCTAGCACATTTTATTTAACATATCGACACGGATTTGGTGACGACCACCATCATAGTGACCTTCCAAAAATCCTTTAACAATATTTTTCGCCAAAGTAACTCCGACAATTTCAGAGCCCATGGTAATCATGCGAGCATTATTGTGAGCACGTGTCATATAAGCAGAGCGTTCATCTGAAACTTCCGCACAAATCATACCTTTGATTTTAGTTGCTGTCATAAAGCTACCTGCACCATAGGCATCAATCATAATACCTAGATTTTCATCTGATTCGTTGACACCAGCCGCAACAGCAAGCGTGTTATCAACGAAATCTTTATTAACCTCTGTGACGTCTTTGACATCATAAGCATTTTCAAGCAGGTAATCTTTAATAATGTTTTTTAAAGTTTCCCCTGCAGCATCTGAACCAAGAATAACTGTCATTTTAACACCTCAAAATTTTTCTTTTATCTAGATAATTTTTTAAAAACGTTTTTTTATGTTTATATAATAAAACTAAAACAAACATTTGTCAACATATTTGTTTAATATTTTTTAAAAATGTTTGTTGTTTTTTGTTTGCTGTATTGAAAACAACGTCACGAAAATCCTTTATTTTCAGTAATTTTCACATTTGTTACAACAATGTTTCAAATTGTTTCTTTTTTTTCTTATTTGTTGAGTTAGTAATTTAATTGTGATATGATAATGACAAGGAGAAATAAAAAAGAAAGGAGTTTAGTATGTTAAAAAAAGAACGCCTCCAGTGGATTCTTGAGAAAATCAACGTAAAAGGTGTTATTACTGTTAACGACATCATTAAAGAACTTGGTGTTTCTGATATGACCGTTCGTCGCGACCTTGACGAGCTAGATAAAGAAGGCTTATTGATTCGTATCCATGGTGGCGCACAAAGTATTGATACACCAAAAGTAAAACCAAAATACGAAAAATCAAACACTGAAAAACAAGAACTACAAATCGAAGAAAAGCGTGCCATTGCTAAATTCGCCAGCACACTCATTCAAGAAGGCGAAACAGTCTTTATCGGTCCCGGAACAACGCTGGAACATTTTGCTCACGAACTTGTTGCCAAAAACATCCGTGTCGTGACAAATAGTTTGCCAGTATTCACTATTTTAAATCAAAATAAAAGCACCGATTTAATCTTAACCGGCGGTGAATATCGTGATATTACAGGTGCCTTTGTTGGCTCACTGACTGCTAACTACTTGCAAAACCTCAAATTCTCAAAAGCCTTTGTTAGTGCTAACGGTGTCTTTGGGGATTCTGTAGCTACTTACAGCGAAAGTGAAGGAGAAATTCAACGCATTGCCCTTGATAATGCCTTTGAAAAATTCCTTCTCGTCGACCATGAAAAATTCAATAAATACGATTTTTATGATTTCTACAATGTTAGCAAAATCGATCATCTGGTCACTGATTCAGGTATTTCTGAAGATGCCAAAGAAAAATTTGGTCAATTAACTGATATCATGGTCGCTGACGAATAAGTTTAGACAATAAAAAGTTACTTATCATTTGGTAAGTAACCTTATTTTATGATGAAAACCCAAAAAAGCCCTACGTCGTTAGACGTAAGGCTTTTTGGGTTGTATTCTAGAAAAGTTCTGTTTTGGATAGCGTTAAATTAGCGAATAGCTGCCTCCGTTTCTGGGTCAAAGAAGTGACCTTTGGCAACATTCAATGTCAATTCTACTTTTGAACCTGGTTGGTAAACATCACGCGCATCCGCACGAGCAACAAGTTCAGTGTTACCTACTTTAACGTAAAGCATTGTTTCAGCACCGAGCAATTCAGAAACAGTAACTTCAGCTTCAAGAGTTGCTCCTGGGTATGTTTCACGAGCAAGTGGGTTGTTTGAGATATCTTCTGGACGGATACCGAAGATGACTTTTTTACCATTGTAACCTTTAGTTTCAAGTAATTTCTTTTGACCTTCTGGCAAAGCAATTGTGAAACCTGAGTCGCTAACCAAGGTATTATCTTTGACTGTTCCTTCAAAGAAGTTCATGGCTGGACTTCCGATGAAACCAGCAACAAATTTGTTAGCTGGACGGTTGTAAAGTTCTTGTGGTGTACCAATTTGTTCAACGCGACCGATTGTTCCTGAACCGTCAGGGTTTTTAGTAGAACTCATGATAACAATACGGTCAGCAAGTGTCATGGCTTCTGTTTGGTCGTGAGTAACGTAGATTGTTGTTGAACCGATACGACGGTGAATTTTAGCAATTTCAGCACGCATTGACACACGAAGTTTGGCATCCAAGTTTGACAAAGGTTCGTCCATCAAGAATACTTTGGCATCACGCACGATAGCACGACCCATGGCAACACGTTGACGTTGACCACCTGAAAGGTCAGCAGGTTTGCGTTCAAGGAATTCTGTCAAGCCAAGAATTTGTGCGGCTTCGCGAACACGTTTATCAATTTCATCTTTTTTATATTTTCTAAGTTTTAGCCCAAATGCCATGTTATCGTAAACAGTCATGTGTGGGTAAAGAGCGTAGTTTTGGAAAACCATGGCAATATCACGGTCTTTTGGTGCTTTATCATTAACGACTTCGCCGTCAATTTTAAGTTCACCTTCTGTGATATCTTCAAGACCAGCAACCATACGAAGCGTTGTAGATTTACCACAACCTGAAGGTCCTACGAAAACGATAAATTCTTTATCTTTAATGTCAAGATCGAAATCTTCAACAGCATAGTGGCTTGCATTTGGGTATTTTTTGTAAATATGATTAAGATTAAGTTCTACCATTTTTTAACTCCTTTGATCTATGTGGCTTTATTATAACAAAGATAACGCTTACATGATATAGACAGGAGTCACAAGATTTTTTGTGCAATGTGCCCAAAAACTAATTTTCCATAATTAAAAGATACGAAAATGCCAAATCATTAAGATTTTTCAAATTCAAGCCTGACAAAAGGCGGAATTTCTCGATTTTATAGTGCAAGGAATTACGGTGAATATAAAGATTTTGTGCTGTTTTGGCAAGATTGCCCTGTTCTTGCCACATGGTCATGATAATCGGTCTAATGTCTTTACTATCATCAATAGCCTGTAACATTTTATGTTTAATAGCTGGCAAATCAAGCTGGTGCGCATAAGCTAGCAGCAACATTTGTGAAAAACTGACTGTTCGTTCATTACCACGGAAGTGTCTCATATTGGCAAACAAGCGACTTTCTTCACGGTAAAAAGCTGGCAAATCATCTGCTTGAAATTTACACCAGACATTACCAAAGAAAATGGTTAACTTGATACCAAAGTCACTTTCCAAAGTCGGCAGCACATCATCGATTAAATCTTCTGCTTCAATCATCTCTTCTTGATCAAGAATGAGTAATGTTCTAGTCTTTGAAATGACCACCGTCGCAAGTAAATTGGGTAACAAGGTTACAAAAAAATCACACAGTTCTTCTGGCAAGGCTTCCTTGTGATCGATGTAAATGATTTGCAAGGCTTTATAATCTTTTGCCACACTCAAATCATCTTGAATCAAATAACGGTACCAAGGATTCTCAGTCACCTTGTCTTCTAAAATACCGTCATTTTGCAAAGCCAGTAATGCTTTTTCACGCTCGCTCAGATTTGCTAGAGGAAGGTAATACGTTTGCCCATTTTCCTCAATAGCTACCCAATCTTCTGCATGTTCGATCTTACCAGCCTCAACAGCTTCTGGGAATAATCGCTCTAGTGACATCTTCCACCTCCGTTCCTTCTTAACTCAACTTAACGTGATTTTGTATCCAAAATAATAGTAACAGGACCGTCATTGACTAGACTAACTTGCATGTCAGCGCCAAAAACACCTGTTTCAACAGGAACGAATTGGGCAAGGGCTTCATTAAAGTCGAGGTACATTTTTTCAGCTTTATCAGGTTTTGCGGCACCTGTAAATGCCGGACGATTGCCTTTTTTGGTATCCGCAAACAAAGTAAATTGAGACACTGATAAGATACTTCCCTTAATATCTTGGACAGATAAATTCATCTTGCCCATATCATCTGAAAAGATACGCATATTAGTAATTTTACGAACAGCGTAATCAAGGTCTTCTTGCTCATCATCTGGTCCTACTCCAACTAACAACAATAAGCCTTGACTGATATCTCCAACCAGTTCATCATCAATCGTAACTTGCGCTTCTTTCACGCGCTGAATGACTACTTTCATATCTATTCCTTTCTGAAAATAAATTCGCTTTCATTATTGTCATTTTAACATTTTCAGAAAAATAAAAAAAGCACTTACCTTTTCTCTTTCAAACAAAAAAATGAGCTGCATTATCAGCTCATTTTAGTTATCCATTTGTACGTTTGACAGAATAAACGTCTGGGATGATTTTAATTTTATCGACAACAGCAGTCAATTCCGTCAAGTTTGGAATTGTGAAACTAACGTGGATATTCGCAAATTTCATATCCTTACTTGGTTGGGCATTGACGGTTGAAATGTTCTTAGTGACGTTTGAAAGAACTTGAAGGACGTCATTTAGAAGTCCTGAACGGTTAAGACCGTAAATATCAATTTCAGCGATGTAATCATTATTAGCGCTAGTAGCATCGTCCCATTCGACCTCGATAAGGCGTTGTTCATAACCTTCTTGGCTCTTGATATTGTGACAATCCGCACGGTGAATAGCCACCCCTCGACCTTTGGTGATATAACCTTCGATTGGGTCACCTGGCACTGGGTTACAACATTTGGCGATACGCATCAAAAGACCTGAAGCACCTTGGATGATAACGCCATTTTCGCTGCGGACTTTCAAGACTTCTTTATTTTCTGTCTTGATTTCACCACCATTCATAAGTTCATCTGCTTCTGCTTTCGCTTTGGCGCGTTCTTCTTCACGGCGTTCTTTTTCCGTTAAGCGATTGAAAACAGCTGCCGCACTAATTTCACCGAAACCAACAGCCGCATAAAGAGCTTCTTCGCTACGAACACTGAAACGTGGCAAAATGGCTTCAAGGTGTTTTTTATCCAAGTATTTGTTAGCCACATAGCCTTGGTCTTGGAAATAATCCACCAAAAGTTCACGGCCCTTGTTGACTGATAATTCCTTATCTTGATTCTTCAAGAATTGGCGGATACGGTTGCGGGCTTTGTTTGTCTTAACAATTTTAATCCAGTCGCGACTTGGTCCAAATGAATTTGGATTGGTTACAATTTCAACCACATCACCTGTTTTAAGTTTGGCAGTTAGTGGTACCATACGGCCATTAACCTTAGCACCAACAGCCTTTTCACCAACTTGTGTGTGAATAGCGTAAGCAAAATCAATTGGCCCAGAATCTTTTGGCAATTCTTGTACAGCACCTGTTGGGGTGAAGACGTAGATACGTTCTGAGAAAATATCTTGTTTAACTGAATCGACAAAGTCTACCGCATCACCATTTGAAGCGTCTTGCAATTCAACCAATTCTTTAATCCAGCTCATGCCGACAGCTTGTTCTTGACTGTCAACTTTGCCTTTAATCCCTTTTTTGTAAGCCCAGTGAGCAGCAACCCCGTATTCAGCGACTTGGTGCATTTCTTTGGTACGGATTTGAATTTCGATTGGTCCTTTTGGTCCGTAAACAGTCGTGTGAATAGATTGGTAACCATTGGCTTTGGGCGCAGCAATATAATCTTTGAAACGTCCTGGCATTGGACGCCACAATTCATGAATGTAACCAACCATAGCGTAAACATCGCTAGGGGTTTCCATAATACAACGAATAGCAATCAAATCATAGATTTGGTCGAAACGTTTCTTTTTATCACGCATTTTGCGATAAATAGAATAGATGTGTTTTGGACGACCGTAAACGTCTCCGTAAAGCCCTTGTTCTTCAGTGTAGTCTTTAATTTTCTTAACGATTTCATCAACCAAGGCCTCACGTTCACGACGTTTTTCGTTCATCATGTGAGAAATCTTGTAGAACTCAATTTCATTGAGGTAACGGAATGACAAATCTTCCAATTCCCACTTAATGCGGCTAATCCCCAAACGATGAGCAAGGGGAGCATAGATTTCCATGGTTTCACGTGAAATGCGCGCTTGTTTGTCCTTACGAAGATGCTTCAAAGTGCGCATATTGTGAAGACGGTCAGCAAGTTTTACCAAAATGACACGGATATCTTTAGACATGGCCATAAGCATCTTACGGTGATTTTCAGCCAATTGCTCTTCGTGTGATTTGTACTCAACTTTACCAAGTTTTGTCACGCCATCCACGATGATACGCACATCTTTACCAAATTCGGCTTCGATTTCATCTAAAGTAATCTCAGTATCTTCAACAACGTCATGCAAAAAACCACAAGCCACTGTCACCACATCAAGATGAAGATCTGCTAGGATACCCGCAACTTGGATAGGATGGATGATGTAAGGCTCGCCTGATTGCCTAACTTGTGAGATATGTGCTTTTGTCGCGTAATCCAATGCTTTTTGAACAATCGCTACATCAGATTCGCTCATATATTGGGCCGTTAGGGCAACGACCTCTTCACCCGTCAAATTCACAATTTTTGCCATAAGGACCTCTTCTTTGCATACAGATTTATATTGTATATTATTTTAACACTAAAATGGCTAAAATACCAATGCCTTATCCATTTTAAAGACTTTGTTTACTAAATAAAAAAGAGGCTTGAAAATTTATCAAGCCTTAAACTATTATTTGCTATTTAAGAAATTAGAAACGGCTCCTAAAAGATTGGCATCGTTTCGGAATTGGCAAGTTTTTACTTGGTATTCTAATCCGTGAGCATCGGTTTTTTCGACCAATTTTTGCAGACGTTTTTCAAGTTCTGGCACCAAATCTTCACGCGCAGAAATACCGCCACCAATACCAACCAAATCAGGGTTAATGCTGACAAGGCAGTTGAAAATGCCGATAGCAATGACATCATACATTTCTGACAAGGCAGCCTTCGCATCACTATTGCCAGCATCTGCCAAATCAAATAAATCTTTGCCAGTAAAATCAGTCAAGCCATGTTCCTTAGCGTATTTTTTAGCCACAGCAACGGGACTAGCTAAATTACTAAGCGTAATACCGTCTTTGATAATCATGAAACCAAATTCACCACCGTAAAGGCTACTTCCTTTGTACAATTTACCATCAAGGCAAACCGCACCACCAATACCTGTCCCAAGAATGAAGTAAATTGATTTTTTACTGTCTTTTCCGATACCAAATTGACTTTCAGCTAGACCTGCACAGTTAGCATCATTTTCGATGGTCACAGGTAGGCCAAACATTGCTTCCAATTCATCAATAATCTTGAAATGATGAATGTATGGGATAGCACTGAAGCCTTTAATCACACCTTCTTCAGTATCCACAGCACCAGGGCTAGAGATAGCAACTCCTTTGGTATCAGCATCCGCTAACTCTGTGAAGACACGATGCAAGTTTTCTTTCATTTCTTCCCAAGTTTTGGGAGTTGAAAAGGAACCTTTTTTATCAATGGCACTGTCTTGGTAACGGCCATATTTCACAGAAGTTCCACCAATATCAAACACGACTAAATTCATTTTCTTCTCCATTTCTACCTAGCAAAAACACTGCTAGCGGTGTGTTAAAACAATCTCCAATGAAAATTCATCATAACGATGTGTACTAATTGAGTATTCAAACGCAGCACCATTTGTTAAATAACCCGTTTGGACAGCTACTGCTACTGGGTCACCTTTTTCAAGTGACAAGTAGTCAGCTTCCTCATCCGTCGCACGACGAACAGTAATCGTACGGTGGCCTGATTGAATTTTTAAACCAAGGTCATTTTCAATGTAGTCATAAATCGAATTTTCCACATGCTCGATTTTCAAACCTGTAATCAAATCGATTGGCATGTAAGTTTCTTCGATAACCGTTGGTTTATCATCAACTAAGCGGACACGATGAATTTTATAAACGAAGCTTGTTTCCTTAATTTTTAGTTTTTCTGCAATTTCCGCATCTGCTTTCACAACCGTAAAATCAATCACGCGACTTGTAATTTTTTTGTCTGGATAAAACGCTGTTGTCCCCATCATTTGGATATCCATCAACATTTTCTCCATTTTTTCAACTGACAGGTCCATGACAAAAGTTCCTGCCCCACGACGTTTGTAAATCAAGCCTTCTGTAACGAGAATATCTAAGGCTTTTTTAACTGTCATCTTACTAACCTTGTACGTGCGACAAAAATCTTTTTCAAAAGGCAGCTGTTCATTTGGTTGATAAACACCTTCTAAAATTTTCTTACGCACATCATTTGCAATAAGGTTATATTTTTCCATTACTTCTCCTCTAAATCTAATATATAAACTAATGCATATTATTATCTATATTTTAAACTAGAAGAGCTAAAGTTCCAAATGTTAATTGATAATTTCTTGTAAATGATACTTTTTCCCATAAAATGTAACCATAAAAAACCAAAACAGCCCAGGAGATTTTAAAAGTTGCTCTGATTTTTATGGTTAACTAATAAAATTCTTTAATTATTGGATAATAAATTTGTCAATTAATAAGCTATTCACCTCCTCCTTCTTTTGACAGCATCATTTTATCATTTTATTTTATAAAAGTATATACTTTTACAAAAAATTATGTTATACTCTTTTTGGATGCGTTTCCAATAAGTTTTTTATTGTTTTTTGTATACAACTACTAGTAGGGTAAAAAAGAGGAGATTATCTTTTAAAAAACATTATTTCATAACATTCAGAGATGGACACTTATGTCTTAACGCTTTTTTTGGGAGGAGAAAGAAATTATGAAAAAAGCATTAGCTGGGTCATTAGCAGCCCTAACTCTCGTTGCCGGTCTCGCTTCAGCACAAGGGGTAAAAGCTGACGATATCGTTTCAGGACAGACTTACAAAATCACTGCAAAACACAGTGGCAAAGCTCTCGACGTTGCAGGAAGAGCTACTAATGCAGGTGCTAACGTACAACAATGGTCTTATAACGGCAGCACTAACCAACAATGGAAAGTTGTCGACACTGGAGATGGATACTACAAACTCGTATCAGTAAACAGTGGTAAAGTGCTAGACGTATCAAGCGCAGCAACTTACAATGGTGCTAACATCCAACAATGGGATGATACTAACGGAACATGCCAACGCTGGAAAATCGTAGATACAGGTGATGGTTCTTACAAACTAATCTCTGCTGTCAGCGGGAAAGTGCTTGATGTAGCAAGCGGCTCTACTGGTGATGGTGCTAATGTGCAACAATGGGATGATACTAATGGAACTAACCAAAAATGGGAATTCACAAAAGTAGGCGGAGATAATCCAAATCCTACACCAGTGACAACAAATGGTTTCCACACAAGCGGTACAACACTTTATGATGCCAAAGGTAATCCATTTGTTATGCGTGGTATCAACCATGCTTACTCATGGTATCCAGGATATGAAGATACTGCTATTCCTGCCATTGCACGAACTGGCGCTAACTGTGTTCGTTTAGTTATCACAGATGGACAACAATACAATAAAACTTCTCTTTCTGAGATTCAAAAACTTATCAAACTTTGTAAAGATAACAATTTAATTGCTATCGTTGAAGTACATGATGCTACTGGTTCAGATAACATTCAAGATTTGCAAAAAGCTGCAGATTTCTGGATTGAAATGAAGAGTGCTTTGATTGGAAACGAAGCAAATGTCATCCTTAACATCGCTAACGAATGGGGTGGTGCTTGGGATAGCGCAAACTGGGCAGCAGGTTACCAACAAATTATTCCAAAACTTCGTAACGCTGGTATCAAAAACACACTCATGGTAGACTGTGCTGGTTGGGGACAATACCCACAATCTATCGCAGAAGCTGGACAAAGCGTTGTTCAAGCTGATTCACAACACAACATCATGTTCTCTATCCACATGTATGAATATGCTGGTGCTTACGGTGCTGTTCAATCAAACATCGATTCTGCACTTAACGTAGGTGTGCCACTTTGTATCGGTGAATTTGGTATCAAACACACTAACGGTCCTGTAGATTACAAGACAATCATGAGCTACTCTCAATCTAAAGGTGTTGGTTACCTCGGTTGGTCTTGGAAAGGTAACGGCGACACTTGGGCTTACCTTGATATCGCACAAGACTGGGGTGGTTCACAATTATCTGAACAAGGTAATGCCATTATCAATGATACAAATGGTATCAAGAACACTTCTAAACGTTGTACAGTCTTTGACTAATACAACAGAAGTATCAGTTATTATCTGACAACTCCATATTCTCGGCTGGGGAAAGGTTATCATCGTAACCTTTCTTCAGTTTTTTATATCTTGCAAATTTTAAATTTTCTGAATATTTGTTATAATATTAGCTAGACATGTTTTATTCTAAAAGTTTTTGTGGCTTTTGGTGAAAGGAGACTCTCATGAAAAATACCGTATTGAGCTTTCAAAAAGCTAAAGCAGACGGTAAAAAGTTAACCATGTTAACCGCCTACGACTACTCAACAGCAAAATTAATCGATAGCACTGGTGTCAACAGCATTCTTGTTGGTGATTCTCTTGGCAACGTCATGCTAGGCTATGATGACACTATTTCAGTAACCATGGAAGATATGATTCATCATGGCAAAGCGGTTTGCAGAGGAGCCAAAAACGCTCTGGTTATCGTTGATATGCCTTTTATGTCTTATCAAGTATCGGTTGAAAAAGCTGTGGAAAATGCTGGGCGCTTGATGAAGGAGACTCATTGCCAAGCCGTCAAATTAGAGGGTGGTAAAAGTGTCTGTCCACAAATCAAGGCAATGGTGGAAGCTGGGATTCCAGTTTGTGCTCACCTTGGTCTAACCCCACAACACATCAATGCTTTCGGCGGTTTTAAAGTTCAAGCCAAAACCGAAGCTGCTGCCAAACAACTTTTAGAAGATGCCAAAGCTGTTCAAGAAGCTGGTGCTTTTGCCGTGGTTCTTGAAGCTATCCCAGCTAAACTCGCCCAACTTGTAACCAAACAGCTCGATATTCCAACTATTGGGATTGGTGCTGGTAATCAAACCGATGGGCAAGTGCTCGTTTACGCTGATTTGTTAGGATTATTCTCTGATTTCACACCAAAATTCGTCAAACGCTATGCCAACATTGGCGAGCTCATCTCCGACGCTGTCAAAAACTATATCGAAGATGTTGACGCTCAGAAATTCCCAACACCTGATAATGAATATCATATCGATAACAGTATTATTGAAAAGCTCTATTAATTAGAAAAGAGGCATGACATTACATGAAAATCGTTCACACCGTTGAAGACGTTCGAAAAGCTGTTCAAGCTTGGAAGGCAGATGGAAAAACTATTGGACTTGTTCCTACTATGGGCTACCTTCACGAAGGACATAAGAGTTTGATTGACAAAGCTGTTTCTGAAAATGACCACGTTGTTGTCAGCGTTTTTGTCAATCCAATTCAATTTGCTCCGACTGAAGACCTTGAAAGCTACCCACGCGATTTGGAACAAGATGCCAAACTCTGTGAAGCCGCAGGCGCTAGCCTCATCTTCAATCCAGAACCTAGTGACATGTACTCTCCTACTTTTTCAAGTTTCATTGACATGTCAACATTGACGAAAGGACTTTGCGGAAAAACACGTCCAATTCATTTTCGTGGGGTTTGTACCGTTGTTGGAAAACTCTTCAATATTGTCGAACCAAATAAAGCTTACTTTGGTCAAAAAGATGCTCAACAACTGGCTGTCATCAAACACATGGTTGAAGATTTGAATTTTAACCTTGAAATCGTTAGCTGCCCAATCGTTCGTGAAGCTGATGGGCTAGCTAAAAGTTCACGTAATACCTATCTTTCAGCTGACGAACGAAAAGCTGCCCTTGTTCTTTCACAAAGTTTAGCTCTTGCTGAAAAGATGATTTCTGACGGTGAAACAGACACTAGCAAATTAAAAGAAGCCATGACTGCTTTTATTGAAAAAGAACCGCTAGCTAAGATTGACTATGTCGAATTTGTAGACTGGAAAACTTTAGAACCTGTCAGCGAAATCGACCGTCCTATCCTCAATGCTATCGCTGTTTACATTGGCAAAACACGCTTGATTGATAATCACATTTACGAGTAAGGGAGAAAAATCGTGCACATTCAAATGTTAAAATCAAAAATTCACCGCGCTGTCGTGACAGGTGCCGAGGTGGATTATGTTGGCAGTATCACCGTTGACCCTGAGCTGTTTGAGCTAGCAGGTATGGTAGAATACGAAAAAGTTCAGATTGCTGATGTGGAGACCGGTAGCCGCCTTGAAACATACATTATCGCTGGCGAGCCAGGAAAAGGGGAAATTTGCCTTAACGGTGCCGCAGCAAAACTCGTCAATGTCGGTGACCACGTTATCATCATGTCATACGCTGACTTCACACCTGAAGAAGCCAAAACGCACAAACCACGCGTCGTCTTCGTTGACGATAATAATAAACTCGCACGCTTTACGCGCTACGAAAAAGCTGGACGTCTCTACGACCTTGAAGTTGAAAAATAAACTAAAAAGGAATCCGAAATTCTCGGATTCCTTTTTTAGTTATATCTACTTACAAATAATTAGTTTTCATTTGGGTGACTAGCAATGATTTCCAATTCACCATCAAGTTCCCATGTTTTCACATCATTAGGGAGAATAAAGTGGTCACCTTTTTTCACATTATAAACACAGTTATCCACTTTCAAGCTTCCTTGACCTGAAAGAACACTAACTAACAAATACGGAGCTGTTTGTGTAAAGTTAACAACACCAGACACCACCCATTTATAAACCGCAAAGAATTCATTTGACACCAAGAGGCTTGAACTTAAGTTATCCACACCGAGAGTCACTGGAGTGCTGTTAGCTGGCTCACCAATGGTCATAACATCGATGGATTGTTTGATATGAAGATCACGAAGATTTCCAGCCGCATCTCGACGATCAAAATCATACACACGGTAAGTTGTATCACTTGATTGCTGAGTTTCTAAAATCAAAATGCCTTTACCAATGGCGTGCATTGTGCCACTTGGTACGTAGAAAAAATCACCTGCTTTGACTGGAACTTTTGTCAACAAATCGTCCCATTTGCCTGCTTCAATCATCTTAGCAAGTTCTTCTTTGGATTTGGCGTTATGACCGTAAATAATCTCAGAATCTTCATCCGCTGCGATGACATACCAGCATTCTGTTTTACCAAGCTCCCCTTCATGCTCAAGAGCATATGCATCGTCAGGGTGAACTTGGACACTAAGCCAATCGTTGGCATCCAAAATTTTGGTTAACAATGGAAAGACTTCTGATTTTGGATTGCCAAAAAGCTCTTTGTGGTCATGATAAAGTTTATCTAAGCCTTGTCCTTTATATGTCCCATTATCCACAATCGACACACCATTTGGATGAGCTGAGATTGCCCAGTATTCACCCGTCGTTTCTGTTGGAATATCATAACCAAACTCATCACGAAGCTTAGTTCCACCCCAAATTTTATCGTGCATTTGTGCTTTTAAAAATAATGGTTCTGCCATAATTTATCCTTTCTTTCGGGTAATTTTCCCGTTCAGCAGTTAAGCCTGGAGACTTTTCTCCAGACTTAACCGTTACCTTATCGACTCTTAACTATTTTTAACATCTAGCAATGAATACCCGCGGACATCGTAACGATTTCGCGTACGTGAATACTCAATCGGTCTACCATTTTCCAAATAAACCACTTGCTCAACTTGCAAAATCGGATCATCATCCTTGCAAGCAAGGTAATCTTTGTCATAGTGGTCAGGCTTTTCAGCCGTGATATGACGATAAGACCCAGCAAATTTAAGCTCCAAAGTATTCCAAAGGTAATCATAAACAGATGCTAATAAAATACTATCATCCAGACCTGGAACTAAATCGCAAGCCATGTAAGTATGCTCAAGTGCATACGGCTCACCATCTAAGAGACGTAATCGAATAATCTTATAAACTGGCGTTGATTCTTCCACTTGAAGGCGCTCAGCAATTTCCGCATCGGGAAATTCAACCGTAAACTCAATAATTTGACTCGTTAATTGTCGAGGGTCATCCTTCATATCGTGACTTAAACCATTGTAGTTGTTCAATCGAAATTTTGAATCCTCTTTGTCCCAAAATGAGGAATTCAAAACCTTGGTGCCATTTCCTTGTTTTGAAATGACCAAACCTTCGATGGTTAACATCTCAATAGCTTTTTTCACCGTCATTCGACTAACGCCAAATTCCTTTGCCAAATCAGACTGAATCGGCAACATGGAATCAATCGGATACGTTCCATCTGAAATTCTAGCTCGAATAATCCCTGCAATCTCTTCATATTTTGACATAGATCGCTCCTACTCTACTTGTATAGACTAATAATTTTAAACTATAGTCATATTATAGCGCAGAGTCAGGTTGTTTGTCCAGCATGTGCAAGAATGGTAGCCAAATACAGCCAACAATCAAGCAGTCAACAATTTGAAGAAGTCCACCAGCAAGTGAGTTTGTCGCAATCATTCCACTAAAGAAGACAGGTACTGTCCATGGAACTGAAACCCCTGTTGGTGCAGGAACAAGACCAATTGACATCACAAAGTAGTTAAGAGCTGTGACAATAATTGGTGAAATAACCCATGGAATAAGAATTGTAGCATTTAAAACGATTGGCAAACCAAAGATTACTGGCTCATTAACGTTGAAAATACCAGCACCAAGTGCCAAACGACCAACATCACGATATTGTTTTTTCTTCATGATAAAGGCCATGATGATAACAACCGCAAGCGTCATCCCTGAACCACCAAGACCAACAGTAAATGTTTCCATGAATGGTTTTGAGATAATGTGAGGAAGGTGTTCACCTGCCTTGTAAGCTTCCAAGTTTTCAAACATCAAAGTATTCCAAACAGGGTCCATAACTGAATTTACAAGAATTTGACCATGAAGACCAAAAAACCATAGGAATTGAATAAAGAAGATTGCAACCAAAGTTGCCCAGATACTACTTCCAAGACCAACAAGCGGAACTTGAATAACGTTATAAATCACATCGTGAAGATTTGTTTTGAAGCCAACTGTCACAACAGCATTAATCGCTGTAAAGACAGATAGGGTCAAAATAGCTGGAATCAAAGCTGCAAAAGACTTAGCAACTGCAGGCGGTACACTGTCAGGCATTTTAATTTGCCATCCTTTTTTGCTCGTGCGGCTGTAAATTTCAGCAGCAAGAAAAGCAACAATCATCCCAAGAAACATTCCTTTTGCACCAAGACGATCAAGACTCAAAACACTTGAAACTTTTTCGCCACCATCACTTGTTGTGAAAAATGGTGTCAAAATAAGGAAACTTGCAAATGAAATAGCACCCCCGAAAATTCCCTCAACATCGTAAGATTTAGAAAGATAATAACCAATACCAAAAGTAACGAAGACTGTCATAATCGACATAGTAGCACTTTGACCACTACCAAGCAGGTCATTTAAAAGCGCTTTCGTACCATCGTTTAAAAAAGGAAGGTTACAAATAACCACGACAATTGACCCAAACATGGTCAAGGGGAAGGCAAGCATGAAGGCGTCACGCAAAATCGATAAATAACGATTTGAAGCGAGCTTGTTTGCCAAAGGCAAAAGTTTGTCACTGATAGCATCTAGAAACTTGTTCATAAACACTCCTCTTTCCATTTATTTGTTTTTACATTATCATTATAACTTATTTTTTGTAAAAGTCTAGTCTTTTTATATAAAAATATTGTCTTTTAATTTTAAAAGTGTATAATTGTACTTGTAAAACCAAAACTTATTAAGGAGAATCCTATGGCAACTTACACTTTTCCAGAAGATTTCTGGTGGGGAGCTGCGACATCTGGACCTCAAAGTGAGGGACGTTTCAATAAGAAACATGCTAATATGTTTGACTATTGGTATGAAATTGAACCCGAAGCTTTTTACAACCAAGTTGGACCAGACACAGCTTCTAACTTCTACAATAGCTATGAAGAAGATATTGCTCTAATGAAAAAAGTCGGTTTAAATAGTGTCCGTACTTCTATTCAATGGACACGTTTGATCGATGACCTTGAAAAAAACACTGTCAACCAAGATGCAGTAGACTTCTACAATAAAGTCATTGATTGCTTTATCGAAAATGGTATTCGTCCAATCATGAACCTACACCACTTCGACTTACCAGTCGAACTTTATCATAAATATGGTGGTTGGGAGTCACGTCATGTGGTTGACCTTTATGTTGGTTTTGCTGAACAAGCTTTCAAGGCTTTCGGTGACCGCGTCAAAGACTGGACAACTCATAATGAACCAATGGTTGTTGTCGACGGTGAATACCTCTATCAATTCCACTATCCAAAATTAGTTGATGGTAAAAAAGCTGTCCAAGTCGCTTACAACTTGAATATCGCATCCGCAAAAGCCATCGCTAAATTCAGAGAACTTGGCTTAGACAAAGACGGTGGTCGCATTGGTACAGTTTTAAACTTAACACCAACTTATGCTGCTTCTGATTCTAAAGAAGATCAAGCTGCTGCACACTTTGCTGAACTTTGGAACAACAAAATGTTCCTTGAACCGGCTATCAATGGACATTTCCCAGAAGAACTTGAAGAAGTTCTCAAAAAAGATGGTGTCATCTGGCAAACAGAACCTGAAGATGCTCAAATTCTTAAAGAAAATACCATTGATTTCTTAGGTGTTAACTTCTATCACCCAAATCGTGTGAAAGCACCAGACATCGCACCAAATTCTGTCGGTGCTTGGATGCCAAATCGTTACTATGACGAATACAACATGCCAGGTCGTCGCATGAACATCGACAAAGGTTGGGAAATCTACCCAGAAGCCATTTACGACATCGCCATTAACATTCGTGACAACTATAAAAATATCCCTTGGTTTGTCTCAGAAAACGGTATGGGTGTTTCTCGCGAAGAACGCTTTATGGATGAAAATGGGAAAATCCAAGATGATTACCGCATCGACTTCATCAAAGAACACTTGGCTTGCCTTCACCGTGGTATCCAAGAAGGTTCAAACTGCTTTGGCTATCACCTTTGGACACCAATTGACTGCTGGTCTTGGATGAATGCTTACCGTAACCGCTACGGATTCATCTCAAATAACATCCACACTCAAATCAAAACTATTAAAAAATCTGGTGAATGGTTCAAACAAGTAACCATCGATAACGGATTTACCGATTAATCCCTCCTAATCCCACATTTCAATCCTCCAATTAAAATTAATACTTATGATTATCATCCATCCTCGGTAATCAAAACTTCTATCCTTTTATTAATTCAAACCAAAAACTCCCTTCCTCTAACCAAGGAAGGGAGTTTTTGATGATGATAAAAAGAGCGAGTTTGTCACTCGCTCATCTGATTTCAGTTATTTAAGTGCAAATCTTTGATACATTCCCATCATCTCGATAGCAACTTCTTTCAAAGTCATTGTCGTCATCAAATGGTCCTGGGCATGTACCATGATAATTTCAATTTTAATTTCGGTACCGCTTGCATATTTCTGTAGCAAATCTGTTTGGGCATGGTGAGCCTGTAATAATTCTTCGTCAGCAGCAGCTAATTTTTCTTCCACCACTTCAAACTTACTTTCTTTCATGGCATCAAAAGCTTCATGAACGTAAGTTCTAGCTGTTCCACTGTGTAAAATAATCTCAAAAGCGGCAAGTTGTAATTCTTCTTCTGTCATATCTTGCAATCCCTCATTAAATGCTTTCTAAAATTAAGTTAGCCATTTTTTCAACTCCCATTGGAATTGGAACATAAGCTTGTGGTGGCACTTTAACGACTGGTCGTCCTGATTTTTCACCAGCAGTCGCAAATTGGTTGTAGTACATAGTTGCTTGCGGGCTAACAAGATACAAATCATAAGTAGCATCCGTAATCACGCGCTCACCTTCGTTAGAGCTAATCGCTTCAACAGTAATATCTTTACCTTGATTTTTGAAGAATTCTGTTGTTTTTTGAGCCATAAGTGATGATGACATTCCAGCAACACAAATAATTAATGCTTTTGACATGGGCATTCTCCCTTTTTGAATATAAATATTAGCTAAAGATGTTTTCACTCCCCAACATCTTTACCAAAAGTATATCACAGGTATTTTTATAAGTCTAGTCTTTTATTTTAAAAGAACAAACTTTTTTAAAAAATCACATTTGAAATCCAACTAATTTCTCCAAGCTAATCATTTGTCTCTGCCCTTTCATTATGGTAAATTGACTAAAAACACTATTCACATGAGGTGTCTTATGACAGAAAAAACACTAACCATCGTCTACATTAGCTTAAGTGGCAATGTCCAGAGCTTTGTGAAACGTTTAGGAGAATATCTTCAGAACCATTATCAACTCTCTAGTAAAGCCATCAATATCAAGGACCTTAACCACGAAACCTTTCCCGTTGCCTCACCTTTTGTGGCAATTCTGCCAACCTACCTAGAAGGTGGCAATGGCGTTGATTCGGGTGATGTTGAGATTTTGACAACCCCACTTGGTGATTTCATTGCTGCCCACGATAATGACAAACATTGTTTTGGTATTATCGGCTCAGGCAACCGCAACTTCAACGAGCAGTATTGCCTGACAGCTAAGCAGTACGCTAAGCGCTTTGGTTTTCCAATGCTTGGTGATTTTGAACTTCGAGGCACAAGTGCTGATATTGAACGTTTGGCAGAGATTATTGTCGATAATTTCCATATTTTCACAGCAGGCTAAGCAATTTTTAAAGCCTTTTCAGAAACAAAGTCGCAAATAAATGTTATAATGACATTAGACTGTCGGAAATGTCCGACAAATGACTAGATTGTATTGGAGAGACAATGAAAACAACAGTTGATTACATTACAAAACTTGCAAATATCCCTTCACCTACTGGCTACACAAGCCACATTATGAATTACGTGATTGCTGAGCTTGAAAGCTTTGGCTACGCTCCTGTCCGCACAAATAAAGGTGGCGTTATGGTCACTGTCACTGGTAAAGATGACAGCAAACACCGAGTGGTCACAGCTCACCTTGATACCCTCGGTGCGATGGTTCGTGCTGTCAAACCAGATGGCCGCCTTAAAATGGACCTTATCGGTGGCTTTGTCTACAACGCTATCGAAGGTGAAAATTGTACTATCCACGTTGCCAAAAATGGTAAAAAAATTAGTGGTACAATCCTTATGCACCAAACTTCTGTTCATGTCTACAAAGATGCTGGAACTGCTGAACGCAATCAAGCTAACATGGAAGTTCGTCTGGACGAAAAAGTAACCAACGAAAAAGAAACACGCGCTCTTGGTATCGAAGTTGGGGACTTTATCTCATTTGACCCACGCGTGGTTGTTACCGAATCAGGTTTCATCAAATCACGTCACTTGGATGACAAAGTATCAGCAGCCATTCTCATTGAATTGCTCAAAGAATACAAAGCTCAAAATATCACTTTGCCATACACAACTCACTTCTACTTCTCAGCTTTCGAAGAACTCGGTCACGGTGCTAACTCAAGCATTCCAGCTGCAACAGTCGAATACCTTTCAGTTGATATGGGGGCTATGGGTGATGACCAACAAACTGACGAATACAGCGTATCAATCTGTGTCAAAGACGGTTCTGGACCTTATAACTACGAACTCCGCCAACACCTTGTTGCCCTAGCTGAAGAAAATAAAATCCCATACAAATTAGACATCTACCCATACTATGGTAGTGATGCCTCTGCTGCCCTTCGTGCAGGTGCCGAAGTCAAACATGCCCTATTTGGAGCTGGTATCGAATCAAGTCACTCATACGAACGCACACACATTGACTCTGTTCAAGCAACAGAACGCCTCGTTGACGCTTACCTCAAAAGCCCAATTGTGGAATAAAAATATATAACAAAATCTTTTTTCTGATACTTCCCTTAGGTGGTATGGTCGGCAGCGAATTCCTTCGAAATTCCATGCCTAAGTTTTGAGCCTAAAGTCTCAAAACTTCCCGGCGGCTGATCTATCATTATTTCAGCCACTTTCACCACGGTGGAAAGTATCACTCTATCGAGAGCAAAGCTCGCAATATTTCTAAAATCAAATTATAGTAAATAACTAATTTTAGATTTGTTTATATTTTAAAACGCCTTTTACCAAGGTGTTTTTTTTTTACACATCAAAAGCGCCCCGGGACAAGGGCGCTTTAAAAAACAAACAAATAATTAGGAGGTAGAATTAATTAGTAGTTAAGTTCGACAGCAAGACCAAAATGGTCACTGACGATTGGAGATTCACCGCCATCAAAGACAACGGTTGAGGATTGAATCTCAATTTCTTTACTTGTAAAAACGTGATCAACCTTGAGTGACTGTTTATTGCCTTCCCAGCCATCAATATCTTCGATAATGGTGTGATCACCTTGAATGGATTTAGCCACTTTGTGACTATCTTGCAACTCAAGCGGGCTGTTTAAAATCATGTCATAGCCAGCCGTATCGGTAGGATTGTTGAAATCTCCCATAAGGACAAGGGGTCTAGGAAAATCGCTGAGCGCTTTTTCTAACTTTGCCCATTCACTTTCAAATCCTTTACCGAACCAAGACATATGAAGGCTTACCACGGTAACTGGTTTGCCATCAACTTCAGTCTCAGCCGCTAGGACACGTCTAGTATGATAATCATGCTCATCATCCACCGCTGAGACAAGAATATCTTTTACCTTAATTGGATTTTTCGATAAAATCACAACACCTTCATTGTACTTATCATATCCAATATGGTTATAAGCCCAAGACCAATAATAATGTCTTCCTTGGCTTCTGAGGTAATTGACCAATTGAAGAGCATAATTATCACGGTGTAATTCGGGGCTACCAGGTAATTTTTCATACCCTTCCACATCTTTTGCAGCTAAGCCTCGAATGTCTTGGTTAATTTCTTGAAGACAAATGACATCATAATTCTCAATGTAAATATTTTCTGCCAAATCGAATAATTTTTTTAACGAATTTGCCTCTAACCAAGAATGCGTATTAAGTGTTAAAAATTTTGCCATGTCCTTTCTCCTCAAGTTAAAGGAGAGTCCGAGATGTCTACCCCGGACTCCCTTCTATTTAGTTTTAACCCAAATCTCTTTATCACTATTAGTAATATAAGCTTAAAGTTCTACTTTTGCAACAGGTGTTTTAGCAG
This sequence comes from Streptococcus ruminicola, assembly GCF_011387195.1. Lineage (NCBI taxonomy): Bacteria > Bacillati > Bacillota > Bacilli > Lactobacillales > Streptococcaceae > Streptococcus > Streptococcus ruminicola. The sequence continues at coordinate 1,030,756 of NZ_CP046919.1, read as the reverse complement.
AAACTTTTCCTGTTTGTGTTAAATTGACTGCTTTAATTTCTGCTGTGTTTGTGAAGGCAACAATGATTGTTGTTTCACGTCCTGCTGAACTGATAGCTGCCAAGTCAGCTACCACCAAAAGATCACCTGCTTGAACACGTTGACCTTCTGCTACTTTAACAGAGAATGGCACACCGTTAAGAGCAACAGTATCAAGTCCGATGTGAACAAGAACTTCAAGACCACTATCAGTCAATAATCCAAAGGCATGTTTAGTCGGGAAGACACTTGTGACAAGACCTGACACAGGTGCATAAACATTACCATTTTCTGGTTCAACAGCGAAGCCATCACCCATCATTTTAGCTGAAAATACGGGATCTTTAACAGCTGTGATTGGTTTTACTTCACCATCTGCGATTGATAGGACATCTTCTGTGACACCTTTATATGAGACTTTTGTAACATCATTACCTTTAACTTCTGCTAAGTCGATTGTTGGAATTTCAGCACCAGAATCAAGAAGGTCTTGAATATCAGATTTCAAGATATCTGCTTTTGGTCCATAAACAGCTTGAACACCTGAGCCTTTGATAATGAGACCCATAGCACCAGCTTTTTTCCAAGTTTCTTCATCACCAACTCGTGCGACATCTTTGACAGTTACACGAAGTCGTGTCATACAAGCATCAACATCTTCAATGTTATCGCGTCCACCAAGGAGATTAATGATTTGAACGATTTGAGAATTTGCAGATACTGTCGCACCAGTTGTTGATGCAGCAGTGTCATCATCCATGTCGTCATAGTTACCGTTACGACCTGGAGTGGCAAAGTTAAATTTCTTAATCATAAAGTCTGCGATGAAGTACATCACAACACCTGATAAGATACAGCAGATAACAAAGTTAATTAAGTCTCCACCAAGACCTGCTTTAAGAGCCATTGGTGTACGTGTCAAAAGTTCGATATTACCAAATGAATGGAGACGAAGGTTAACTAAATCAGCAAGAGCAAATGTCACCCCTTGTACAAGTGCGTATACAACATAAAGTGGCATTGCGACAAACATAAACATGTATTCGATTGGTTCAGTAACACCTGTCAAGAATGTAGCAGCTGCTGTTGAGATAAACATCGCAGTGTATTTTTTCTTCTTGTCTGGGTCAACGTTACGGTACATGGCAAGGCTAAGCCCCATAAGTGTACCAGTTGCACCAATCATTTGTCCGACTTTGAAGCGGGCAGGTGTTACAGTTGCCATAAGGTGATGGTAATCTGAAGGATTTGAACCTTTAAGATTGATAAGGTCTGTTACCCATGCTAACCAAAGTGGGTCTTGACCAAAGACTTCAGTACCTTTTTGAGCACCAGTCAAGATTTCATAAGTACCACCAAGTGAAGTGTAGTTCATTGGGATAGTAATCATGTGGTGAAGACCAAATGGAAGAAGCAAACGTTCCAAAGTACCATACAAGAAAGGCGCTAAGAATGGAGCAGAATCTTGTGATGATGCAATCCACATACCAAATCCGTTGATTCCTGATTGAATGATTGGCCAAACAAGTGACATAAACAAAGCAACAAGAACTGAACGGTAAATAACAACGAATGGTACGAAACGTTTACCATTGAAGAATGAAAGAACATCAGGCAATTTGCGGTAGTTATAGTATTTATTGTAAGCTGTTGCCCCAACAAAACCTGAGATAATACCTACAAAGACACCCATGTTAAGCGCTGGTTGACCAAGCACATTGACAAAGTAGTCAGAGACAAGCATCTTGCCACCGAGAACATTGTGAACAACACTTTTACTATCAGCAATCATATCAAGTGATACACCGTAAACGTGACCAGTGATCAAGTTGATAAGAATAAATGCGATACCAGCGGCAAATGCACCACCAGCACGTTCTTTTGCCCAGCTACCACCAATAGCTAGAGCGAACAAAATGTGAAGGTTATTGATAATCCCCCAACCAATTTGTGCGATAACATTACCAACAGTAGCAAGTACAGCTGAGTCAGCATTGATTAGCGGGAGTGAGTTACCAATACTAACCATCAAACCGGCTGCCGGCATAACGGCAATAACAACCATCAAGCATTTACCGAATTTTTGCCAAAATTCGAAGCTGGTCAATTTTTTAAATGCCTTCTTCATGAAACGACTCCTTAAAACTTTTTCTCGGAAACCATTTGCTCTACAAATCAAGTAAGAACGTCACTAATATTACTTGATTTGTATAAAACAAACGATTTTTGAGTTGAATAATTTACGCAAACGTTTGCGCTGCTTTTGATGATTTTATTATAGCACGTATTTTTATTTTGTAAAGCGTTTTCGATAAAAAATTTAAAACAAAAAAAGAGCAAAGAGATGCTTTACCAATGAAACAAAGCTTTCTTTACTCTTTTATTTTTTTAATTAAAATGCAATCGTTGATTCTCTTTCAATGATTTGATGAGGAATGATGACTTTCTGGCTTGTGCTTTTTCTTGATTTTTCCAAAAGTAATTGCGCTGCTTTTTCACCAAGCTGATAAGGAAAAATATCAACCGATGTTAAAGCGGGATTAGCAATTTCTGTAATCAAAGAATTATTAAAGCTGATCACGGCATAAGACTTTTCTTGTTTGCTATTTTTAAACAAGCGTTGCAAACGGATAGCCATGATGTCATCACAAGCAATAAAGGCTTGCGTTTTTGGGTGCTCAGCTAAGAACTGCTGCAACTTAAGAATGTTCTCATCTTCTTTGACCCTTGAAAAATGAAGAGACAAACTGTCTTTTTGATGCTCTTGCAGATACTCACAACAACCTTGATAACGCTCAGTCTGCACCAATTCATTCATGTCAGTGTAGGCAAAGACAAGGTGTTCAAAACCTTTACTCACCATAAATTCAGCAACATCTCGTCCTGCTTGGTAGTTATCATTATCCACAAATTGAACAGATTTTGGAGCAAGCTTTTCATAAGAACTTCCGACAACTACACAAGAGACTTTTTTCTGTTTTTTGACAAAATCAAAAACAGGGTCATCTTTGTGCGAATACAAAAAGATAAATTTGCTAATATTGCCGCTGCGAATCAGTGCCTGACAATTTTTGCGTAGCTCATCTACCGTACGCCCACTTGCCAAGCTAACCATATAATCATGCTCACTACAAACACTTGAAATACCTTGAATAATTTGCATGAAAAAGGGGTTATTGCCAAGAGAATCTTGACTCTCACGAACTGGCAGAACAATCCCAATGGTGTTAGTCGTGCGGTTCACCAAATTTTGCGCAGAATAATTTGGTGAATAATCTAATTCTTCCATGGCACGTCGAACGCGTTCCTTGGTTGCTTTGCTAATCATGTCACTATCATGCAAAGCCCTTGAGGCTGTTGAGGTAGAGACACCAGCAAGTTTTGCTACATCCTTTATCGTTGTCATTTTGTATCCTCATCTTGAAATCGTTATCTATAGGATAAGAATTTTTTAAAGCGCTGTCAATTAAAAAATAAAATAAGAGCGAGAAAAATCTCACTCTTATTTTAATAATTCCAAAGCATAGCTGACGCTTGATAAAGCATAAAGCGGTGCTGTCTCTGCACGCATGATACGCGGACCTAAGCCAATTTTCAGACCACCTTTTTCCTCGAACGCTGCAATTTCTTCTGGGGAAATCCCACCTTCTGGTCCGAAGATGAAAAGAATTTTCTCTCCTGCTTTAACTTGTGACAATTCACGCGCTAAAACAGCTGTCTCACCTTCTTTAGCAGATTCTTCATAAGCGATGAAAATCTTATCGAACTGCTCTAATTCTGCTAGAAAGGCTGCTTTTTTCTCAAAAAGAGTCACCTGCGGAATGCGATTACGTTTACTTTGCTCCGCAGCACCAAGGGCAATTTTTGCCAACTTGTCTGCTTTTTTAGCTAATTTCTTGCCATCCCATTTGACGACAGACCAATCCGCTGGAAACGCCCAGAGGTTTGCCATCCCAAGCTCAGTACCTTTTTGAGCTAGAAATTCTAACTTATCCCCTTTTGGAAAACCAGCAGCAATCGTCACTTCAACTGGCATTTCAACATTGCTATCAAGTTCTTCAATGATTTCAAAACGATGCTCAGTGCTGTCGATAACCTTTGCCAAACGTTTGATGTGATCATCAAAAACTAGCACCACTTCTTCATCTTCAGTCAAACGCATGACGTTAAACATGTGTTTAACCGTGTCTTTATCTGTGATTGTCACCACATCTTGAGCCTGTCCAGCTACAAAATATTGTTGCATTTATCCTCCAATTACACCTGAAATATCATCTGTTTTTTTGAAAACACAAGCATTCCATTCGCCTTGAACCATGTGTGTTTCAAGGAAGAATCCTGCGTCTTCAGCTGACTTGCGAACCATTTCCCATTTATCAGAGATAATTCCTGACATGATAAGGTAGCCTTCATCTTTCACAAGACGGTAAGCATCTTCAGTCATGTTAACCAAGATATCCGCAAGGATATTTGCCACAATGACATCAGCTTGAATGTCCACACCTTGCAAAAGGTTACCAGTAGCCACATGGATATTTTCAGTGTTGGCATTAAGGTCAATATTTTCTTGTGCCACGCGCACAGCTACTTCATCAAGGTCATAAGCGTAGATATCTTTTGCCCCAAGAAGTGAACTTGCAATTGAAAGTACACCTGAACCAGTCCCCACATCAATCACTGTTTCGCCACCACGAAGCACTTGTTCAAGCGCAAAAAGACTCATTTTTGTCGTTGGGTGAGTTCCTGTACCAAAAGCCATACCTGGGTCAAGACGAATCGTCTTTTCACCTTCACTAGCTTCATAATCTGTCCAACTTGGAACAATTGTCAAATCATGGCTAATGCGTGTTGGCTCATAATATTTCTTCCAATTTTCAGCCCAATCTTGCTCAGCCAATTCTTGTGTCTCATAGTGAATCTCACCAGCGTCAACTCCAAAATTTGTCAATTCAGCCAAACGTTTAGACGCTTCTTTTTCAACTTCTTCAATGTCAATGTGTTCAGGGTAGTAAGCCGTAATTTTCACAGTTTCCACTTGTTTAATTTCTGGGAAAACTTCACCGTATTTCCCAACATGTCCAAGATAATCAGCACTATCATCGATAGCAACCCCTTGACTACCCAATTCAATCAAAATATTTGACGCAGCCTCTTCTGCATCACGCAAGACCTCAACAGTCAACTCTTGCCACTTGTCCATAATTCTGATACAAAGGACGACTAGAAAACGACTGAAAAATAGGAAGCTTGATGACGTGTCGACAGACACTAGTCAAACTTATCTTTTTTCCGAGTTTTCCGTCCGTGTTCAAAGCTGAACACTTATCCTTACACTCCTTTTCTATTTTGTTTCGGGCGGGTTCAGTTAAAATACTAACCGAACCTTTTCCTTTCTATCTAATTTATTTCAGGCGAAGCTATTAACTCCATTTATCCACAATAAAACACCTGAACATTTACATATTATTATAAATTTTCTTCTCTCTCTTTCAAAGTACATCCATTTGAATCCTTCCAATCAGTACGACCGTTTGTAGGCATACCTAAAACAAAAGATGCTGCATAAGATGGACTATTGAAAAATCGATTTTTCTTGAGGATACCATCCTTGATAATTCCCTCTTTCAGTAACTCTTGTCGCAAGTCACGAATAGATTTTGGAATTCCTTTACCATCTGTAAGTTCAATCATACTGCCTTCAAGAACAACAAATCCCTCTGCTGTCTGTCGACAAGTTGCAATAATTTCACGGTTTGATCGCTTAATGTTACGTTTAAGAGTAAGAACAGTTTCAGCCTCAATTGGCTCTTCATCAACAGAATTGTCACCGTTAATCATAGGAACAAATACTCGATAACCAAGGGTTCCAATTATTGTTTTTGTATTCTCAACAACCTCATCCAGTTCAGATTGCTTTTCTTCAGTTACATTGCCAGAATTTGGTTCGTTACCATTTCGAACAACAAAACGATTTGCTTCGTTTGCTAGCTGAGTAAATCTGTTTTCCAAATAACTGATTTCAGTCGGCCCAAAGGAATTATTTTGCGTTGTTAATACAATGACATCATTGAAATAATCAGCATGATTATCCCTAGTATGCTCTTGAACACGTAACAAAACACCTTCACCATTCTTTCGGCTCGTTGCTTGACCAATATAAACTGTATCCTGCTGATTAGCATCATCACGACCGAGTAAAAAATAAACACCACTTTGTTTCATCTCAGGTCTTGATTTTAAATCACCTAACTGAATTCTAGGAATTTTATAAATCACGCCTGTCCAGTTGGATAAAGTACACTTAATCTTACCAGTGACTTCACCATCCATCAGAAACATATTTATATTTTTACCTCTTTTTACCATCTTAATATCTCGGATATGCAAAGAATTCTGTTTCTTTTAACTCTGCTTTGCCTTTTTCAAAGCTCTCAGCATCCCATTCAAGAGCAAAGTCAGTTGCATTTTCATCGGCTAAAAAGTCCATCAAATCATCAAGACCTTTAGTTGCAACATCGTTTAATGTTTCTGCAAAATACGCTAAAAATTCGCGAGAGAATCCTTTTTTCGCATCAAAAGGAACAGTCACCAAGTAGTCATCATGGTCAACTTTAGATTTTGCTTGGTTGTAAAATAGCACGTAATCTTCAAAAACGATATCCTCACTGCTAACCTCACCTTGGTCATCCACGGTTTCAACAGCAGCTTGGTTCTGCGCTTCCAAAATAAAAGTCACTTCCACCGCATGATTTTTCTTATTCCAATCGATGGCATAATCAAAGGTGAAGTGCTTATCCATTTCTTCTTCTAATACTGATAAAAAGCCAAATTTAGCCATTAAAAATTTCTTCCAATCTTCTTTTGTGTTACAATTATTTTATCATACTTAAGGGGAAATGACATGCAAATACGACCAATGAAGCTAGAAGACATTGAACAAGTCGTTGCCATGGAAAATAAAACTTGGGACAACTTCAATACACCTGCTAGCTTACCAGCCGCAAATAAACATAAAATCATTCAAGCCTTTCAGAATCATTCGCATTATCTCGTTGCCGAAGAAAACGGGGTTATTTTGGGAGTTCTTGATTATCATGCCTGCTATCCTTTCCCCAGCGCACGTCACGTGGTAAGTTTCATTATCGCAGTCGACAAAGACACCCAAGGTCAAGGTATCGGACACTCACTCATCCGAGCTTTCTTTGCCATGGCCAAATCTGATAATTACAAAAAAGTTGTTATCCACGTGCTATCATCAAATAAAAATGCCTGCCGTTTCTATGAAAATATCGGCTTCACTCTGGAAGCTACTCTTAAAAATCAATTCTACCTAAACGGCACTTACGTCGATGACCTCATATACAGTTATTACTTGGAGGAAATACATGCCAAATAATCTCGCTTTACGGATGCGCCCAAAAAACATCGATCAAGTTATCGGGCAAAAGCATCTGGTAGGCGAAGGAAAAATCATTCGCCGCATGGTCGAAGCCAACATGCTCTCGTCCATGATTCTCTACGGTCCTCCCGGCATCGGGAAGACCTCAATAGCTAGCGCTATTGCCGGAGCAACCAAGTACGCCTTTCGTACCTTCAATGCCACAACCGACAGTAAAAAGCGCCTGCAAGAAATCGCTGAAGAAGCCAAATTTTCTGGTGGTCTGGTTTTACTCCTTGATGAAATTCATCGTCTCGATAAAACCAAACAAGACTTTCTCTTACCCCTACTTGAAAATGGAAATATCATCATGATTGGGGCAACCACAGAAAATCCATTTTTCTCAGTGACACCTGCCATTCGCTCACGCGTGCAAATTTTTGAATTAGAACCCTTATCGACCGACGATATCAAAAAAGCTCTTCAAACTGCATTATCAGATAAAGAGCGCGGCTTTGAATTTGATGTCGATATTGATACGGATGCTCTTGATTTCATCGCAACAGCTACCAACGGTGATTTGCGCTCTGCCTTTAACTCGCTAGATTTAGCAGTCATGTCAACCAAGGCTGATGACAAAGGTATTCGCCACATTAACCTTGACACTGTTGAAAATAGCTTGCAGCGCAGCTACATTACCATGGATAAAAACGGCGATGGACACTACGATGTGCTCTCAGCCCTCCAAAAATCCATCCGTGGTTCTGACGTCAATGCTAGCCTGCATTACGCAGCTCGCTTGATTGAAGCTGGAGATTTACCAAGCCTTGCCAGAAGACTGACTGTCATCGCGTATGAAGACATTGGTCTTGCCAATCCAGATGCCCAGATTCATACCGTTACAGCACTTGATGCCGCTCAAAAAATCGGTTTTCCTGAAGCCCGCATCTTGATTGCTAACGTCGTGATTGACCTAGCCTTATCACCAAAATCAAATTCAGCCTACACAGCTATCGACGAAGCTATCGCTGATTTGCACAAAAACGGCTCACTACCAATCCCACGCCATTTACGTGATGGTCACTATGCTGGTAGCAAAGAACTTGGTAACGCCCAAGATTACAAATACCCTCACAACTATCCTGAAAAATGGGTGAAACAACAATACCTTCCAGATAAATTGGTCGGTAAAAATTATTTTGACCCCAACCAAACAGGAAAATACGAGCGTGCCCTCGGTGCCAATAAAGAACGCATCGATCATTTATCAAAATAATTACGACCTACTTTCTGTAAGTTTTCTTGAGCTTTTTCAAAAAACGCTTTCTAAAATTTCAGTTTATCCCTTGAAAAAATTTTTTAAAGTGGTATCATAATTACATAGGTTATTGCTGTGGCATACGAATTCACATCAATGTGTTGACCGACTAAATTTTTGTATTTCGGGAAACAGTAGTCTTTCTCCAGTATGCAAGCCGTCACACGCGGAAGCGACTAAGGAGAAGCGAGTTGCCCACCTGCTTTAAGATCGCGGGTTCAATACAAAGCGTGGATCACGGTGCCAATACAGCTTATTATCCTTCCTTAGCTCAGTTGGTAGAGCAGTGGACTCTTAATCCATGGGTCATAGGTTCGAGCCCTATAGGGAGGATTTTCCCACATCCCTGAAACCTTGCTATTGCAAGGTTTTTTTGTTTGTAAAACAAAGGCAAAGCAAAACCCCACACTAGACTAGTGTGGGGATATTTTTATATTAATTTCTTTCCATACGTTTTTTCGTAATTAATAGAACAACTGCGACAAGAACAAGGATTGAGCCTACAAGATAAAGGATTGTTGTTCCCATACCACCAGTTGATGGAAGAAGAGATCCTTTACGGCTAATGATTTCAGCGGTCAGTGACCCTGCATCAAGGTTTGACTCAAAGCTTGCATCTTTTGATTCACCTGAAAGTTCTGTAGGCGTATCTAATTTTTTATCATAATTAGCCACAACTTTGAATTCAATTGGTTTAATAGTATTGTAACCATCTGGTGTTTTGGTTTCTTCAAGGATGTATTTACCAGCATCAAGTCCTTTGAAAGAGAATTTTTCTGTTTCACCAACTGTTTTTTTATCAACTTCTACTTTTTTATAAGTGTCGCCGTCTTTGACGACTTTGTAAAGCGTAAATTCAGCACCTTTCAAACTTTCTTTGTTTTTATCAACTTCTTCAAAGATTGCTTCGTAGGTGTAGACTTTGACAACTTTCTCAGGAGTTTTACCTGTACTTGCTCCGACACCAGTATTATTAGGGTTGTTTGAATAAATCAACTCAACGCTACCTGTGTTACCAGCTGAACCCATAACAGCATTTTCATTAAGAGTTGCATTATATTCAATTACGATTTTTGATGATGACGTAAGCTTACTAAGCGATTTTAAATTATCAATTTTAAAATTTAAGCCATCGAGTTTAAAGTATTTTGTAACATCTATTTGATTTTTTCCATTAACAAGATAAACCGTTGCATCACCATTGTAAGTCAATCCTGGTGACAATTTATCTGCTAACTCAAAATAGTAGCTCTCATAAGAGTCTAGGTTATCTGGCAGAGTCGCTGTCAATTGAAAGGGAATTTTATCTTTCACATCATAGTCAGCATAATCTTGCCAGTCACTAACAGTACCAGTTGTGTCATTAGTTTCTTTAACTTTTTTAGTAACACTTGGAATTGATGTTTTTGGGGTTACCTTAACATCTTTGACGACTTCCAAGATGTAGTTCGTGTAAGCTTCATTACTTCCAACTGTCTTATTTTGGACAAGGTAATAACCAGCCGTATGACCAGTTAGACCAGCTGCATTTTGAAGGTATTGAGCTGCTACTTTAGCAAATTCTTCTGCGTAGCCAGAATTTTCTTTATTGGCATCAAGTTTTTCAGCTACTTCTGCGGCAGAACTCACGCCATATTTTGCTTGAAGAGCTGCTTGACCAGCTGGTGTAATCCCATCTCCCCATTTGATATTGGAAAGAGTTGTTTCATCCGATGACAAATCACCAGTGAAGATTTGGTAGGTTTCATAAGTTCCTGAACCACCATTAGTAACGGTGATATCGTAAGCTAGAGCTTTCCCACCAATAAAAAGAGCTGCCATTAAGGTAGCAAGAATAAGTTTAATCTTTTTCATATTAGGTCCTTTTTCCCATTTGAAGAAGATAAAGTCACATTGAACTCAACACTTCTAAATCTTCTATCACTTTCACTTTTTTTCAAAAACTATAGGATACTATTATATCATAAAAATTTACTTTGATAGTTAAAAGTTGCTCATGATTATCACACTTTTGTTAAATAATTCTTTAGTTTTTATTATTTTAGATACAAAAAAGCGTGCTAATATAGCACGCTTTGATAGTTATTGAAAAAAAAGAAAAGTTTTAAAGGATTAATACTATTGTATCACATTTCTTCCTTCCAGCAACATTAGCTTTTAATATAAAGATTGTCACAGTGTCAATTCAAACCCATCACAGTTAAATCAACACAAAAAGAGAACCACTAAAAACATATTATAGTATCACCATCTCAAAACAAAATGCTTAGCCTATCTCAACAAAATCGGCACTGTCCCCAGTGCCAATGGAGATGTAAACAATAATGTTTTGGATAAATTTATTTTATCATAATTAAAGCTTGCCACATCAAAATTCCCTAAGAAATATCTTGTCAGTTTGACAAGAGACAGTTTCTACTCTCTTTTTTGAAGCTATTGTGCTAGAATGTAGGTGAAAAAATTGTTCATGGAGGTTACAATGGATACACTCATTATTTACGCGCACCCTTATGACAAAAGTTTCAATCATGCAATCTTAGAAAATGTCGAAGAAACTTTGATGCAAAGTCAAGAAAGATTCAACCTCGTCGACTTATACAAAGACCATTTCAATCCAGCCTACACCAGTGAAGAACTGGCTTTATTTAAGGATGGGAAAACCACTGACCCGCTTGTCGAACAGTACCAAAAATTTTTAACCTCTACTAATCACGTCATTTTCATCTTTCCTATTTGGTGGAATGACACACCTGCAATCATCAAAGGCTTTATCGATAAAGTCATGAAAAAGAAATTTGCCTACGAGGTCGGAAAAACTGGTCTTATTGGGCATTTGACCCACATCGAAAAAGTCACAATCCTCACCACATCTACTTCACCAACTTGGTACTTAAGACTTTTTTGTGGCGATGCCATCAAGCGCGTTTTCATCAACGCTACCTTAAAACAACTCGGCATTAAGCATATCACTTGGCATAATATGGGAAATATTGATAACAGCACAGCACAAAATCGCCATGACTTTCTAAATAATATCAACCTTTAAAGCAAATCAGCACCCAAAAGGGTGCTGATTTTAATTGTCTTTATAGTACTCAAAAGCAATGGTGTAAGTCTTTTCTTCATTAGCTTGCAAGACAATATCGCCAAAACCATCATGATTAATCGCATCAGGTAAGAATTGAGCTTCAAGAGCTATCGCTTCAAATTCTTTTGCCATTTTACCCTTATCACGCGCTGGGTAGATGCCATCAGGAATGCCAACCATACTGTAAGCAACCCAAGCACTACGGTCTGAATAAAGTTTAACAGCATCGCCACTTTCTTCATCTTTTAACTCACCACAAGGTGCATCAAGTGAAGCTGGGACTAAAAAGGCATCGTCAAATCCGCCTGTCGCCTTAATGGCATCTCCAAGATTTCGGCCAGCTCTAAAATCATAAGCTGTTTCAGAAACGTCAATGAGTTTTCCTGTTGGAATTAGGTCATCACGCGTTTCCAAATAATGGTCCGCTGCCAAAGTAAAGACATGTTTTGTCAAATCTTGTCTTTCTCCAAGGTTAAAGTACACATGATTCGTTGGATTAAAGAGCGTTGCTTGACCACCATTTTTACCAGTGTATTGAATCGTAAAGCGATTTTTATTATCTAGGGTAAAGCGCACTGTGACAAGCATATCACCAGGGAAACCATCAACACTTTCTTTGGCATTGTAAGTCATGACAACAGTGGCTTTGTCAATATCATTTTCAACACTTGCTTGCCAAATGTGTTTGTGAAAACCTTTTGGACCACCGTGAAGAGTGTTCCCTTTTTCATTTTGCGGAAGTTGCATGAGCTTTCCATCAAGTTTAAACTGACCATGATTAATGCGTCCAGCAACACGACCAATAGATTGTCCAGCGCACAAAGTATTTTTGCCATATTCAGCAGGATCATCAAAACCAATGATGATATTTTTGTGTTCCCCTTTTCCATCTGGCACCAAAAATTCTTGCCAAGTTGCTCCCAAAGTTAGCAGACTAACCTGAACATCCTTGTCATTAATAATAGAATATTTTTCAACATTTTTACCATCAATAGTTGCAATGATTTCTTGTGTTACTTTCATTTTGTCATCCTCTTTCTTAGGTCTTACCTTTATTTTACTCTTCATAAATTTCTTTGTAAACGTTTACTTGTTTATTTTACCAAGGTTTTACTAAATACTATTTTTACTACAAAAAAACTCCTGTCCAAACGGACAGGAGTTAAATTTATCGATAAACTTATTTCACAACGATATTTACAAGTTTATTAGGTACCGCAATCACTTTGATAATGTCTTTACCAGCGATTTCAGCTTGAATTTTTTCGTTTGCAAGAGCAAGTTTTTCAAGTTCTTCACGGCTTGAGTCTTTTGGTACAACAAGTTTTGCACGAACTTTACCTTTGATTTGGATAACAATTTCAACGTCGTTTTCAACGAGTTTTGATTCGTCCCATGTTGGCCATGCAACGTATGAAATTGATTCACCTGAATGTGTCAATTCTTGCCACAATTCTTCAGAAAGGTGTGGTGCAAATGGAGCTAACAATTGTACAAATCCTTTAGCGTAATCAGCAAAGAGTTTGTCTTCTTTATTTGCTGCGTTAACAAATACCATCAATTGTGCGATAGCTGTGTTGAATTTCATTGCTTCAAGTTGTTCAGTGACAGCTTTGACAGTTTCGTTATAAACTTTATCCAAGTTGCCGTTGTTTTCTGCAACAACTTCTTTTGTTGTCAACAAGCGGTATACGCGGTCGAGGAATTTACGTGAACCTTCAAGACCTTCTTCAGACCAAGCGATTGAAGCATCAAGTGGTCCCATGAACATTTCGTATACACGAAGTGTATCAGCACCGTAACGTTCAACCACATCATCTGGGTTAACAACGTTTTTAAGTGATTTAGACATTTTCGCTGGCGCTTGTTCAAGTTCTTCACCAGTTTCGATGTTGAAGAATGAACCATCACGTTTTTCAACTTTATCAGTTGCAACAAGGGCACCACGGTGATCGCGGTAGCTTGTTCCCAAAATCATACCTTGGTTGAAGAGTTTTTGGAATGGTTCTTTCGTTGGAACAACACCTAAATCATAAAGGAATTTGTGCCAGAAACGAGCGTAAAGCAAGTGAAGCACAGCGTGCTCAGCACCACCGATGTAGATATCAACTGGCAACCAAGCTTTAAGAAGGTCTTCATCAGCCAATTTTTCATCGTTGTGTGGATCGATGTAGCGTAGGAAGTACCAGCTTGAACCAGCCCATTGTGGCATTGTATTTGTTTCGCGACGACCTTTAACACCGTCTTCACGAGTCACTTCAAGCCAATCAGTCAAGTTAGCAAGTGGTGATTCACCTGTACCTGAAGGTTTGATATCTTTTGTTACTGGCAATACAAGTGGAAGTTGATCTTCTGGAACAGCTGTTGTTGTACCATCTTCCCAGTGGATGATTGGGATTGGTTCACCCCAATAACGTTGACGTGAGAAGAGCCAGTCACGAAGACGGTAAGTTACTTTCTTGTTACCAACACCTTCTGCTTCAAGCCATTCGACCATTTTGTCAATAGCTTGCGCTTTATCAAGACCATCTAGGAAGCCAGAGTTGATGTGAAGTCCATCTTCTGTGTAAGCTTCTTCTTCAACATTTCCACCTTCAAGAACTGGAATGATTTCTAGGTTAAATTGTTTTGCAAATTCCCAGTCACGTGTATCGTGGGCAGGAACAGCCATGATAGCACCAGTTCCGTAGCTTACAAGAACATAGTCAGCAATCCAGATTGGCATTTCTTTACCATTTACTGGGTTAATAGCGTAGCTACCAGTCCAAACACCAGTTTTTTCTTTAGCAAGGTCTGTACGAGCTAGGTCAGATTTAAGACTTGCTTGGTGTTTGTAATCCGCAACAGCTTGTGCTTGTTCTGGTGTTGTAATAGCTTCAACAAGTGGGTGTTCTGGAGCCAAAACAGCGTAAGTTGCACCAAATAGTGTATCTGGACGAGTTGTAAATACTGTGAAATCTTTGTCAGTGTCTTTAACTTTGAAAGTAACGTTAGCACCAGTTGATTTACCAATCCAGTTACGTTGCATGTCTTTGATTGATTCTGGCCAATCAAGGTCATCCAAGTCGTTAAGCAAACGTTCTGCGTAAGCTGTGATTTTAAGCATCCATTGACGCATTGGTTTACGGACAACTGGGTAACCACCACGTTCTGAAGTTCCGTCAGGAAGCACTTCTTCGTTGGCGATAGCTGTACCTAATTCTTCAACCCAGTTAACTGGCACTTCAGCTTCGTATGCCAAACCTTTTTCGTACAATTTTGTGAAAATCCACTGAGTCCATTTGTAGTAGTTAGGGTCAGTTGTGTTTACTTCACGATCCCAGTCATATGAGAAACCAAGTGAGTTGATTTGACGTTTGAAGTTAGCAATGTTTTTAGCTGTGAATTCAGCTGGGTCATTACCAGTATCCATTGCGTATTGTTCTGCTGGAAGACCAAATGCATCCCAACCCATTGGGTGAAGCACGTTGTAACCTTGAGCACGTTTGAAACGGCTAAGAATATCTGTCGCAGTATATCCTTCTGGGTGTCCTACGTGAAGACCAGCACCAGATGGGTAAGGGAACATATCTAACGCATAGAAGTTTGGTTTGTCAGCATCAGTCCCTGTTTTGAAAGTATGGTTATCAGCCCAAAAAGCCTGCCATTTTTTCTCAATCTCTTTATGATTATAAGTTGCCATGTTTTTTCTCCATGTTCTTAGTATTGGTTACTATTATACCACGAAAAGAATAAAGAAAAAAGGCGAAATCACGGGGATTTCATGCCTTTTATGTGCCGATAAGCTTGGTTTGACACCAAAACAAATCTGACTTTATCATTTTGCTAGGTATTCCTTCAATTTTGCCATATCATCTTTGGCGTCTGCTAAGCCGATTTGATAGATTTCTTCAAATTTTTCTGGATTAGTTTCGAGTCGTCCAATTTCGAGATTTTGGCTTGGGCGAATGGCAAAGAGTTCACCATTCTTTTCCAAATCAATAATGTGCTCAACCGTCGCATTGTAATGTTCATAACGTTTTGAAGCCACTTCAACAAATTTTGGATATCTTCTGTAAAAGAGTTTGTAAAGACGACCGCTGCTTGGTTTTTTACGGTAATCAATCGGGCGTGTCAAAACAACAATAATTTTGTCGAAACCAAGACTTTTAGCAAAATCAACTGGGATGCTATCTGACAAGCCACCGTCAAGGTATTTATTGCCATTCCACTCTACAATTTTTGAAGCCAACGGCAGAGCAGAACTTGCTCGAAGCAACTCCATTTGTTCAAAGACATTATCAACTTTGTGGTATTCTGGTTTCCCAGTTGCCAAGTTAGTCACTGTTGCATAAAAGGGAACTCCTGATTCTTCAAAAGTCTTTTCATCAAAAATGTCCAACTCCATCGGAACTTTATAATAAGTGAAATCTTTATTGACCACATTTCCAGTTTTTAGCCAAGAACGAAGTCCCATATACTCAGGATATGAGGCATATTTTTTATTATAACGAAGGGCACGACCTTTTTGTTTCGACAAGAAGTTCACTCCAAAAAGTGCTCCAGCAGACACTGACACAATACCATCTACTTCAATACCAGCATCTAAAAAAGCATCTAGAACACCAGCCGTAAACAGCCCACGCATGCCGCCACCTTCTAATACTAAACCAACTGACATTTCTTTCCTCCGTTCTTTAATTTTGTAAATTATTATATCAAAAAGTGAGTGATTTAGATGGTTTTTGCTATGTTATAATAGTTCTAACAAGCTAAAGGAGCTAATATGAGAAAGAAAATTTACGACATCATTGAACCAACCAAAAACGTCACCACCGTTGAAAAGATTTATGACATTTTCATGGTCATTGTTATTATTGCGAGCCTGCTTCCTTTAACCATCAAAACACATTCAACTTTTTATGCGGTTCTGGAAAATGTAACCACTCTTATTTTCATCATCGATTATGTGCTACGTCTTATGACTGCAGACTTTAAACTCAAGCAAGGAAAAATTTCTTTCATCAAATATCCTTTTACTTTCCTTGCTATTACAGACCTTGTTGCGATTTTGTCTTCTCTGCTATTTTGGAATAATACTTTCCGATTATTCAAAATCGTACGTATGATTCGTACGGTTCGTGTATTCAAACTCTTTCGTTATTCTAGAAGCATCAACATGCTCATTCATGTTCTTAAAAAGCAAAAAGAGTCTTTGTTAATTGTTGGTGCTTTAGTTGTCATTTATATTTTCATCTCAGCTCTCGTCATTTTCAATGTTGAGCCAACAACTTTTAATAATTTCTTTGACGCCCTTTACTGGGCAACTATTTCTCTGACAACCGTTGGCTACGGAGATATTTACGCTGTCTCTGCCATCGGAAAATTAATCACCATGATTTCGTCAATCCTTGGCGTTGCTATCATCGCACTGCCTGTCAGCATCATGACCGCAGGTTACCTAGAAGAAATCGAGACACGACGCCACAGACGTAAACATTAGATACTAGAAAATTTCATAGGGATTAAAAAAAGCAAGAACTAAATTGTTCTCGCTAAAATTTAAATTTCTAAAGGATACGTATACGGTAAGAAATCATTAAAATATTATAAATCTTCTTTGTTAATGTATGACATGAAAGTAGAAGTTGCTGCTTTTTTTACAGCTTGTGCTGTATTCAGTAAGTCCTCTACTTTTACAGCTTGTTCTAACTTCAATTTATTACTTTCTTTGATGACTTCTTCGGTAACATAATAAACTTTAACAAGCGAACCAGGGTCAACAGGCCCAGCTTTAGGTTCTGTCATCACAACCTCATTATTTTTATTATTGGCGTATCTGACGTTTGGCTTGGCTTGAAGTGTAACTACTTTAAAACCAGTGTCTTCTATAATGCTACTTGCTTTATCTACATCAATATCAATAACGTTGGGTAGCTGTACAAGACTTTGTTTTTTCTCATATCTTCTATCTAAGCTTTTTTCAATCATAGGTGCAGCTTCTTTTATAATATCTCCAGCAAAATCTATTGAAGATACTCCTCCAAGTAATCCTCCTAATTTTCCAAGCATTCCGCTGCTTTTTTTCACAATACAACATCTCCAGACTATAGTATTTTCTAAGCAATAATTCCCATACATTATATATATATATATAATGTCAAGTTAAATTATAAATTATTTATCATAAACATTATCCGTAACTTTTACTAGTCTTAAAAAGCAAAAATAACTAAAAAACTGAACTCTTAAAAGAGCTCAGCTTTTTGATATTACAATTCAGCGATTTGGTAAAGTTCCAATTCAGCTTGTGTTTCAGTACCAAACATGTTAATCATCAATTTAACTTTGTTGTTTTCGATTTCTACAACACGTCCTTCTTGACCAGCAAAAGCACCGTCGATGATTTGAACCACATCACCAGCTTTAATGTTTGTATCAACAACATCAACAGTTTGACCCATTGAGATAAGGATTGAACGGATTTCTTCTTCCAAAAGTGGAGTTGGTTTTGAACGGTTACCGTGTGAACCAACGAAACCAGTAACGTTTGGAGTGTTACGAACAACGAACCAAGCTTCGTCTGTCATAACCATTTCAACCAAAACATAACCAGGGAAGCGATTTTCTTCAACTTCTTTGATTTTACCGTTCTTTTCAACGTTAACAGTTTGTGTTGGGATTTCAACACGCAAGATGTTGTCCAACATGTTGTAAGTTTGTGCACGTTGCAAAAGAGTTTCTTTTACTTTGTTTTCGTAACCAGAGTAAGTTTGTAGCACAAACCAACCTTTATCAAAAGAATCTAACATAATTTCCTCCATTATAAAAAAGCCCCTTAAAGGCTCCTTGGGTGTTTTTCTTTATTTTATTATAGGAAAAATCGCTAGCGCTGTCAACGAATTACTGCCAAATGTGCACACAAAAAAGCTGGGCAAAACCCAGCTTATGTCTTAGAATCGATTTAACAAATCCATCACTCCCAGTGAGAGCAATTTATCGAAAATGAAAATAACAATGGTAAAGAATGCTGTATATTCAAGTACAGAGATATAATCTTTCCAACGTTGTTTACGATCTGGCCAAGTTGTTTCACTTAAAATCGTAAAAACTCCCTTAATGAATGCCACAGGCGACTCCTCCTTATTCTATCATCTCGCTCATTACTCTAAAGCTGAGAATGACCGCTACAAATTATCGTGTTTCTTTGTGTAGCGTGTATTTTTTACAATGTTTACAATATTTATTAACTTCTAGTCGTACAGGTTTGGGGTTGCTACTAACTCCGATAGAGTAGTTACGGCTTCCACATTCTGTACAAGCTAAACTTGCTTTTTTCTGTGCCATAATTCCTCCGAGACCTTATTTTATCATGTTTTTTCCTACTTGGCAAGTGACTTAGTTAGTCTGCTTGTTGAACCAACTTGAGAAGTTATCCCAAGCATCTTTAACCGCACGGCCAATCTTATCTCCGGCATCTTGAGCTGATTCTTGAACCTTATCAAGGATGTTATCAGAGCTTGATGATTGGCTTGTGGCTGTTTGACCATTAGCGCTGTAAACCAAGTCGTAACCATTTTGGCTATAAGCATTTTCAACGGTAAATTCTGTTCCTGCAGTGTATGGCAAAATGCTGCTGGCTACTGCGCTAAAGATTGTCGACGCTGTACCAGAACTTGCATCAGTCAGGTAGTGATTTTCATCTGTCGAATCATAACCAATCCACTGTGCGATAACCACGTCTGGCGTATAACCGATAACCCACTGGTCACTGGTCAAATCAGCATTGAAGTTAGCTTCCACTGTCCCAGTCTTACCTGCGATTGTGTAACCATAAGCATTGGCGTTGACCGCAGAACCGTTTGAGAAAGTTCCAAGCATCATGCTGGTCATTTTGTTAGCTACAGATTGGCTAATCACGCGCTTGGTTGAGGGCTTGAATTCTGCAATAACATCACCGCTGGCATTTTCAATTTTCGTAATCAAATGTCCTTTAGGCATCACGCCGCCATTAGCAAAGGTTGCGTAAGCTTGAGCCATTTCAAGTGGGTTGGTTGTAACACCACCACCAAGGGCAACACCCAATTCTTCCTTAACATTCTTCATGTTAAGACCAAATTTTTGACCGTAGCTCATTCCCTTGCTAACACCGATTTTATGAAGCAAGTAAACCGCTGGGATGTTGTATGAATTTGCCAAAGCTTGATACATTGGAAGGTCCGCTGTTTCAATACCAGCGTAGTTCGTTGGTGAATAGCCATCATAATCCCTAGGTGTATTTGGTAAATCAGTCGTAATGGCATAACCTGAAGCAACAGCTGGTGAGTAAACCACTAGAGGTTTAATGGTTGAACCAGGGCTTCGTGAGGCTTGTGTCGCGTAGTTAAAGCTACGGAAAGTTGCTGAACTTGGGCTGACACGTCCGACCAAACCACGAACCGCACCAGTTGACGGATCCATGGCAACACTAGCTCCTTGGGCTGTTTGACCGTCATAATCAGACACTGGGAAATAAGCCGTGTTATCAAAAACAGCCTGCATATTTGCTTGATAGTTTTGGTCTAATTCTGTGTAAATCTTATAGCCGTTGTTGACGATATCATTTTCAGACAAGCCGTATTTTTTCTCAGCTTCTTGGATAACCGCATCAAAGTATGAACCATATTGGTAATCATCAGAATTTCCAGTATAGGTATCATTCAATTCATCAGCGATATTCACTTGCTTAGCTTGGTCAGCTTCAGCTTGCGTGATTTTGCCAGCATCAACCATAACACCTAGAACTGTGTTACGGCGGTTCGTCGCATTTTCCACAGAATAATAAGGATTATAAATCTCAGGACCTTTCAGCATACCAGCTAAGATGGCTGATTGTTCAACAGTCAGATTGGCAGCATCCGTTCCGAAATACTTGCGGCTGGCATCTTGGACACCCCAGACCGAATTTCCAAAATAAGCATTGTTCAAATACATGGTCAAGATATCATCTTTACTGTATTTTTTGGTCAATTCAATCGCTAAGAAGAATTCTTTAGCTTTACGAGTGACCGTTTGTTCTTGGCTTAGATAAGCATTTTTAGCCAATTGTTGCGTGATGGTTGACCCACCACCAAAACGTCCCATGGTGAACAAAGCTAAGAAGAAACGAGAGTAATTAATACCACCATTTTTGTAAAATGAACGGTCTTCTGTTGCAATTACCGCATTTTTCATGTTATCGCTAATAGCGTTTAACTCAACGTAAGTCCCTTTTTGCCCTGAAAGCGAACCAACTTGATTGTCATCTTTATCATAAATAACAGTTGTCGCCTTCAATGCGTCCTGCAAATCCGAGACATTGGTTGATTTGGCAACGGCAAAAAGGTAAGAGCCAATGGCTAAAACACCAATACCAACCAAAATGAGTAAGATTTTTCCAACTCGGTAACGACGCCAGAAACGTCTAATAGGATTCTTAGGCGACGGCATAAAACGCGAAAGCTTTTGCAACCAAGCTGGCTGCTTCTTTGCTTTTTCGTGATACCCTTTACTACGTTGGTAGGTTGGAGCTGCCTGCTCCTCAGTCTTTTCAGTTTCAAAGTCACTTAAGTCATCAGCCAGATAATCATTATCACTTTCCTGACTGGTGTGATTCTTGAAAGGTACTTCTTCTTTTTCTGATTTGAAAAAAGAAAGAAGCTTTTCTTTAATCATTTTAAATTTTGTCATAACCACATTATAACAGTTCTTTTGAAAAACGTCAGATGAAAAGGGATTTCATCTTGATTACAACGTTTTCATCTCTTTTGTGGTAAAATAAAAGTATCAATAAAAACGCTCACAACTTATCTGGTTGTCACTCTTGTCCACGATACTCGTTTTGAGTATTAGAAAGGATTTTACCATGAACAAAGGATTCGAAGCATTCAAAAAAACATTGTCACACGATAGTTTAAAAGCTGTTTACGATGAAACAAAAATCGAAGTTTCAGAAAGTGAAGCCGAAGGCACTGAAGCTTACTCAATGGCTGTCGCAACTCAAATGGCAGTTAACCTTTTGGAAAAATACCACGATTGGCTACACGAAAACGAAGCTAAAGACAAGTAAATCTAGGCGCGCCATAAGGTGCGTTTTTTTGCGCACTCATGCTATAATAGAGCTATGACTTTAACATATACGCTTAAAAATCCTTATCCAGATAGCACAGTTAAGGAACTATTAGAAGAGCATTTACTGATTCCGCGAAAAATTCGCCATTTTTTACGCACCAAAAAACACTTACTGATTAACGGGGAAAATATCAACTGGCAGAGCTTGGTCAAAACAGGCGACACTATCCAGCTAACTTTTGATGACGACGATTACCCACAAAAAACGATTCCATTTGGTGACAGCAAGTTAGTTGATTGTCTTTACCAAGATGAGCATCTCATCATTGTCAACAAACCTGAAGGCATGAAGACACACGGCAACGAGCCAAATGAAATTGCTCTACTCAACCATGTGTCAGCCTATGTCGGAAAAACATGCTACGTCATCCACCGTTTAGATATGGAAACTAGCGGAGCAGTTATGTTTGCTAAAAATCCTTTTGTTCTGCCAGTCCTCAATCGTCTGCTTGAAAACAAAGACATTTCACGTGAATATTGGGCACTAGTTCAAGGAAAATTTGAACCTAAACACCAAGTCTTTCAAGATAAAATCGGACGTGACCGTCATGACCGCAGAAAACGTGTCGTTGACCGCAAAAATGGTCAAATTGCCTTAACCATCGTTGACCGTCTCAAAGTCTTTCCAAAAGGAAGCTTGGTCAAATGTCGTCTAAAAACGGGACGCACGCACCAAATCCGCGTCCATCTGTCAGCACACGGATATGCCATCATCGGTGACCCATTATACAGCAAAATTCCTGCTAAACGTCTCATGCTCCACGCGCATAAACTCAGCTTCACACACCCATTTACTCTTGAAAAAATCAGTGTTGAAGCCAAGTCAAAAACATTTGAAGCAGGATTACATTAAGAGGTTGGGACAAAAGTCACCAACCTCTTTATTTATGCAATTATAATAAGCAAAACGGAGTGATTACGTGGGTTCTAATGCGTTGATAAATCAACTTTTACACCCCTACTCCCTTTTCTTATTTTTTACTCAAAGTGCTACCAAGCATTGGCTTACTGTAATCAAAATCAGCATCTTTATTTGCTTGCCATACCACTAGAGTAAGCTTGTTACCGTCGACTTTAATACCGAAAGTATATTTAACACCAACGCCGCCAAGACCACTAACTGTAAAGACGCTTGTATCAGCATCGTCCCCGTAAAGGTAATGATAGACATTATTTCCTTTGTCTTCAATACCCGTAACCTTGGTTTGTTTCTTATTATTTTTAGTCGTTTGAGTGATTGTTCCATCAGCCTCAAAGGTAAATGACGTATCACTCTTATCGTCGACTTTCCATGTGCCAAGCATAGCTTCTGGGAAGAGCGACTCTCCTTTGACTTGATTGTCTTCATTTGTCACTGTGATACTCTTTTGACCTGAATTAGCGACAACATAAGTCGCGCCAGCTTTCTTCAAGGTTACTTTACCTTCTAAGTTTTGGATGACTTCACCTGATGTTTGCTTTTCAGTATCTGTCGATTTATCGTAGTGGAAATCATAAGTTGCTGTAAATCCTGCCACATAAGTTTCCTTGCCGACTTGAGATAGACTGGTCAAAGTGATATTTGGTACTGTTAGACTTGTCGCCTTGCGACTATCAGTTTGCATCTTAGCCTTGATACTTTCTTTCAAGCCTTTGTAAAAGTCATTATTACCGCCGTCTTCAAAAACCGTAGATACCGTTGATGAGTCTTGCCCAGCGTTCAAATACAAGATCATTTGGTCAAAAGCTGATATCAAGACTTTTCCAGCTGTTTCATTATCCAAAAGATTATCGACATTCAAAGCAACTGTATCCCCATCAGCTATACTTGCTAGAGCTTGTTTTTGTGATTTCAAATCACCATCTGAAAATTTCTTCTTCACGTAAGCTTTAGCTGAATCTGTCAACGGGTAATCACTAACCTCGTACTCACCATTTTCCAAAGTGCCTACGCGTGTGTTATCAAAATAAAGCTCACCATCAACTAAGTTACTTGTGACTTTAAAGTTTTTAAAAGTCACCGATAAATCAAGAACCTTGTCCTTGCCATCGTAATCTTTACTTAACTCGATTGGTTTGCCATTATATTTTCCAGAAATACTTGCCGTGTAATCAGCGATTGGCAAGCGTTCAAGCTTGACGCTGTAATCAGTTGAATCACTAAGCGCAACTTTCTTTTTATTGAGCAAAATGTCGACCTTATCAACATTCGTCTTAATAGTCAAATCCAAAGGTTTCAAAGCGATACGATAATTTGGGAAAATCAAAAACTTACGACCGATTTTTTTGACGTAAATATCATCAGAAACGTCCGCTTTTGTTAAATCCCTACTTAGCTTGTCAGCTTTTGATTTTGATAACTTGGTAAATGTCGCATACTTGGCTTCATCAGTTGTAACCTTTTCATTGTTATCAGCCCAAACGATATAACCTTTGATATTGTCAAAAGTATCCCCAGATTTTTGGTAAGCTGCTACGTAATCTCGAATGACTTGTTTTTTAGAGTAGTGAAAACTTCCCCAAACCACAAAGACCAAGAGTAGCACTCCCACAATCACACTAGGAATCCAGACTTTCTTACGTTTTAGCGTGTGTTTAAACTTTTTCATCTTTAGTCTCCCTATTCCATCAAATCTTAAGTCATTATTATACCAAAAACTTTTTAAGCTACCATTACAGAAAAATCACACCATATGACACCTAAAAAAGGCGGCTCAAAAAGCCACCCTTGTCATTCAAAAGTCATCTTTGTTATCCACAATAACAAGATAAATCGCACCTAAAACAGCACCTGCAACACCTAACCAAAACATCATAAGCCTACTCCCTTCATACAGTAAGCATATATAAAACTAAACCAACATTTCTTACCTTTAGTATACTACAGACAGGTCTTTTTTACGATTATTTTATAACTTTACCAAAGAGAAAAGCAAACCTTACCAAATCAAAAAGGTTTGCTTTCTCCTAAGTTTTTTAGTGTAGCTGTCAGTCTTTTCAGAAAGTTATACAGTCAAGCTGCACCAGCATATTTTCAGCTGCCCCCAACTGAAAATACGATGTCAAAAGTAAATCAGTTTACAAGAATGCCTAGCTGAGTTATCAGTCGTTTTTTGGTGTGAACAATCACCTAGCTAAAACACTCTCAATAAACCTATCTCATGTCATACCTCTCGGAAATGTACTAATTTTTGTAATTGAACGCATAATACTACTAATACTACAGACGGTGTCGCTCAATAAGAAAAAAGATATGACTTATACATCTCAATCCAAAGATTCAGATGCCATGATTAGCATATTGCTAACTCTCCTGGATAAAAACCCATCCCTTTAGAGCAATACTTCCCATCACACATGACTCCCAAAAATCAAAAGCTCCCAAACAATTGATTTATTCACATGTAAAAACATCTTGCCTAACCAAGACTAATATTGCTCTGTAAGTACTTCTTCAAATACTTACGAGTATAATATACCACGGAAAAAAGCACTTATTAGAAATTCGCAAATATGAAAATTCAATTTTTGTTTTTTCATATATGATAATCTTAAGTTTTCCCTGTTTTTTACGATACAATAAGGACATAGGAGGTCATTATAATGCTCAAAAATTTATTTTTGCTGGCTACAGTTCTTCTGAGCCTTCGAATTTGGCCTTTTTAATCCAAAGTTTGTTCTCTCTAATAATAGAGGCTAGGAAGTTGACAGCCTAGCCTTTTTTATATTGTTTTAAATATTGTTCCAAATGTTCCTCTAAGAGCTTAGCCATTGTAGGATTTCCTAATTTTTTAACCATTTCAATACACTCTCTCATCGGTTGAACATCATCAGTCTCACCTTTCAAATAAGCCAAGGTATCTTTTAAAAAGGTTAAAAATACTACGGTAAACATGTCTTGATAATTAATCATGCTTTCTAGCCTAATCATAAAATAAGTCGTGTAGTAAAGCTGATTACGCTCAATCAAAGCTAAGATAATATTAATAAAGGTCAACTGCGCAGCTTTTTTATGTTGAGGAAGTGACAGATAAAATTCATTGCGTTCAGCAAGCGCTCTTCCTAAGAAAATCAAATCAGCATCAGATAAAATCGACATGGTGTTTCCAAAAAGATAAAGTTCATACTCTGTCCATTGTTCGATGCTATAGAGATATTGCGTCAAAAATTGCTTATCATCTTCTTTAATCTCATAACTTGGATCAAGGGCATAAATAGCACTGACAATATCAATCCTCGTCAAACGATTATAGGTATCAAAATTTTCGTCAGCTTCAAAATTTTTCAGCACCTCTTTAAGGCCTTCAATATCACCAGCCACTTGTAAATTAGCCAACTGGTTTCCAAGTCTAAAATAAGAACTTTCTTGATAATGATTCAGGGCGTGTCCAAATTCTGAAAAGCTCATGTGAATCGCTGAAATCGCCACTAAAAGTTTGTCTGCTGTAAGCATGCTTTGCCCATTTTCAAACTTTGATAACTGCGAAACTGACAACTTCTGACCAGCAACATCTTTTAACTTTAAGCCCCGCGCCATACGTAATTCACGATATAGCTCGCCTAAGCTCATCATTTCTTTTTCATCCATGATAACACACCCCTCTTTCTAAAAAATTGCTTTTTTTAATTATATCAAATTCTTTTTAGATAAATAAATCACATAATCAACAAAAAGAACACCTCGCTTGAGGTGTTCTTTCTAATTAATCTATTCGAATTTTGGATTAGAATCCGCCCATCATTGATGGATCCATGCCAGGAGCTGCTGGTGTGCTTGTAGCAGGTTCTGGATGGTTAGCTACAACTGCTTCTGTTGTAAGAATAAGGCTTGCGACTGAAGCAGCATTTTGAAGAGCTGAACGGGTTACTTTAACTGGGTCAATAATACCAGCTTCAACCATGTTCACCCATTCACCGTTAGCAGCGTTGAATCCTGTACCAACTTCTGAGTTTTTCAAACGTTCAATAATAACTGAACCTTCGTAACCAGCGTTGAAGGCAATTTGACGAACGGGTTCTTCAAGAGCGCGAAGAACGATGTTACGACCTGTAGCTTCATCACCGTCAAGTTCAAGTTCAGCAACTTTAGAAATAACGTTAACAAGGGCAGTACCACCACCAGCAACGATACCTTCTTCAACAGCGGCACGTGTCGCGTTAAGGGCATCTTCAATACGCAATTTCATTTCTTTAAGAGCTGTTTCTGTAGCAGCACCAACTTTGATAACTGCAACACCACCAGCTAATTTAGCCAAACGTTCTTGAAGTTTTTCGCGGTCAAATTCTGATGTTGTTGAAACAAGTTGTGATTTAATCACGTTGACACGGTTAGCGATAGCATCTGCATCACCAGCACCTTCAACGATAACTGTGCTGTCTTTATCAACAGTTACTTTAGCTGCTTGACCAAGAGCTGCCATGTTAGCATCTTTCAACTCAAGACCAAGATCTTCTGTAATCACTGTAGCACCAGTCAAAATAGCGATATCTTCAAGCATTGCTTTACGACGATCACCAAATCCTGGAGCTTTAACAGCTACAACGTTGAATGTACCACGGATTTTGTTAAGAACAAGTGTTGGAAGAGCTTCACCATCAACGTCATCAGCGATGATAAGAAGTGGACGGCTTGTTTTAAGCACTTCTTCAAGAAGTGGCAAGATATCTTGAATGTTTGAGATTTTCTTGTCTGTAATCAAGATGTATGGATTTTCAAGATCAGCAACCATTTTTTCATTGTCAGTAACCATGTATTGTGAAAGGTATCCACGGTCAAATTGCATACCTTCGACAACATCAAGTTCTGTTTCCATACCACGTGATTCTTCGATTGTGATAACACCATCGTTACCAACTTTTTCCATGGCTTCTGAGATGTATTCACCAACTTTTTCAGAACGTGATGAAACGGCTGCGACTTGGGCAATAGCTTCTTTGTTAGCAACTGGTTGAGCGATTGATTTCAATTCGTCAACAGCTACTTTAACAGCTGCTTCAATACCACGACGAATACCGATTGGGTTAGCACCAGCAGTCACGTTTTTAAGACCTTCACGAACAATAGCTTGTGTCAATACTGTGGCAGTTGTTGTACCGTCACCAGCGATGTCATTTGTTTTTGAGGCAACTTCTGAAACAAGTTTAGCACCCATGTTTTCAAAGTGGTCTTCTAGTTCGATTTCTTTGGCAATTGTCACACCATCATTTGTAATAAGTGGTGAACCAAATGATTTTTCAAGAACAACGTTACGACCTTTAGGGCCTAAGGTTACTTTAACTGTATCTGCTAAAATATCTACCCCACGCATCATACTTGCGCGTGCATCTGATGAAAATTTAATATCTTTTGCCATATCTATTCCTCTGTTTGATTTCTATTAATATACTATTTTATTAGTCTATCTTACGCCAATACGGCTAAAATTTCTGCTTCACGAACGATAGTAACTGTATCGTCACCATCTTTCACTTCGACACCTGCACCAGTTTCAATAATAACTTTCTCTCCAGCTGCAACACTTGGTGCGACCAATTCACCTGTCAATGTACGGGCACCAGTACCAACAGCTACAACAGTTGCCGTTTGTGTGCTTTCTTTGCCTGCGCCAGCAAGGACAAAACCACCAACTGTTTGTTCTTTTTCTTCTTCAACTTTCAAGACCACACGGTCACCTAATGGTTTCAACATGCTTTTGCCTCCAATATTTTTATTGTTGTTAGCACTCTTTGCATTAGAGTGCTAATGTCTACAAAAACTATTCTAACACTTGGTCAGAAATAGTCAAGAAAAAAACACTAAAAAACAACTTAGACGCTAAGTCATCTAAGTTGTTTTTCTTATTACCCCAAAACCAAAGCGTCATCGTTTAGGACTTGACCACTGTTTTTGTGGAAGAGATCCATGAGTTGTGCGACGGTGAGATTTTTCTTTTCTTCGCCACGAACGTCCACAACGATTTTACCGTGGTAAAGCATAACCAAACGGTTACCGTACTCAATAGCGTGTTCCATATTGTGGGTAATCATCAAGGTTGTGAGTTCTTGCTCTTCAACAACTTTTTTAGTCAGTTGCATGACCATGTCACTTGTTTTAGGGTCAAGGGCCGCAGTATGTTCGTCAAGAAGAAGAACTTTTGGACGAACCAAGGTTGCCATGGCAAGTGTGAGCGCTTGGCGTTGACCACCTGATAGGAAAGCTGCATCGGTTTTCATACGGTTTTCTAGTCCCAATCCTAGCTCAGCCAATTTCTCTTTGAAAAGTTGACGTTCTGCCTCAGTGATTGATTTTTTGAAGAAGCTGCGCTTTTTCCCACGACGATAAGCAATGGCCATATTTTCTTCAATCGTTAAGTTAGTTGCTGTTCCCATCCGAGGGTCTTGAAAAACTCGGCTGATATCTTTTGAACGTGCAGCAACTGAAGCCTTGCGAATGGATTGACCATCTAGGACAATATCTCCTTCGTCAATCTCAACCACACCTGCGATAGAGTTCATCAATGTTGATTTCCCAGCACCATTTCCTCCAATCACTGAGATAAAATCCCCTTGTTCGATGTCCAAGTCAAGGCCTCGCAAGACATGATTTTCGTTAACGGTTCCTTTTTCAAAAGTTTTATGGATATTTGATAAGCTTAAAAGTGCCATTATGCCTTACCTCCTGATGTCAATGTTTTTGAGGGTTTAATGTGTAGTTTATTGCGAATTTCTGGAACATAAAGAATCAATGCAAGAAGGACTGCTGAAGCTAGTTTAAGCATTTGTGCGTCTACGTTCATGGCTAAGATAATGACAAGAACCAAACGGTACAAGATTGAGCCAAGAACGATTGACCAGAGACGTTTGCCAAGTGGCAAGTATTTGACAATCACTTCTGCAAGAATAATAGAAGCCAGACCGTTGACGATTGTTCCTGTTCCCATGTTCATATCAGCGTAGCCGTTATTTTGCGCTAAGAGTGAACCAGCAAGAGCAATCAAACCATTTGAAATCATGTAACCTAGAATCTTCATACGGTCAACTTTAATCCCGTTAGCTTCACCCATAGCAAGGTTATCACCTGTCGCACGAAGAGCGAGTCCCATTTGTGTATTCAACAAGACGACAAGTAGTAAAATCACCAAAGCCACAAAGATCACACCAATCAAAATCACAGCATATAGTTTTGAAAGATTGAGCGCTGATGTGAAGACTGTGACTAAAGTCGTTTGACCCGCTAGGGAAACATTAGCACTACCAAGGACTAAAAGGTTAACTGAGTAAAGAGCTGTCAACACGATAATCCCTGTTAACAATGCTGGAATTTTCATCTTGGTATGCAAGAATCCAGCAACGGCTCCAGCTAACATCCCAGCCACAAAACCACCAATAGTCGCAATCAACGGGTTAATGCCGTTAACAATCATGATAGCTGTTGAAGCTGCCCCAAGTGGGAATGAACCTTCGGCAGAAAGGTCTGCGATGTCCAAAATACGGAAAGTAATAAACACACCGATAGCCATGATAGCCCACAAGAGACCTTGTGAAATAGCTGTTAAAATGATATCAATCCAAGCATTTGAGCTTGATTTAGCAGATTTGCTTGATTGGTTAGCAGCAGATTTCTCTTGACTGCCAGTTGATGCACTTGTCTTTGTTGTCTCCTCAGAAGAAGCTTCTGTCGTTTCATTTTCAATGCTACTTAAATCAATGCCAAGCGTTTTTGCCATATCATCATTAGCAACAACATTGAGAGCTTTAGGATATTCTGCAGCAACCTTACTTACATCTTCACCTTTAATAATACGAACAGCTAACTTAGCCGTTTGACGACCAAGCGCCTCGTAATTGGCACCGTAAGTGAAAAGGACGCCTTGGTCAACTACGTCTGCAGAGCCACCAACAACTGGAACTTTCATTTCTTTTGATAGTTCTGTAAGTAATGAAATGGCGCTGACAATCATATTATCTGTTGGGATGAAAAGAACTTGTGTCTGACTCATCAAGCTTTTAGCTGTATCTTGAACATCATTAGTTGATGAAATCCCTTTGGTAATGACATCAATGCCTGCTTTAGCAAATTCTTTTTGCGCTTCTTCAACTTGAACTTCTGAATTACGTTCATTAGTTGTGTACATAATCCCAACTTTTTTCACATCAGGCATAACTTTTTGCAACAATTCTACCTGTTTTGAGATAGGAGACATATCGCTCGTTCCAGTCGCAATGCCGTTAGGAGTTTCCATGGTATCTACTAGTTTAGCTGATACAGGATCTGTAACAGCTGTAAAGACTACTGGAACATCTGTTGATAGATTTGACAAAGTCTGCGCTGCTGGAGTGGCAATCCCTAGAACCAAATCATTGTTAGAAATCAAGTTAGTTGAAATGGTTTGAAGGTTAGACTGGTCACCTTGAGCATTTTCATAATCTAACTTAAGATTCTTACCTTCGACATAACCTTCTTTTTTCAATTCATCCACAAAGCCTTTACGCGCAGCCGTTAAAGATGGATGCTCCACATATTGGAGAATGCCAAGATGGACAACATCTTTGCTTGCATTTTTGTTTGACGAACACCCTGCTAAGGTGAGGGCAGCTAACATAACTGCCATCAAAGCCGTTAAACCTTTTTTCATAATTTACCTTCCTCTACTTTTTACTTACTTGCCTAAAGCACGTGCTAGACAAGTTAACCTAATATCACCATTAGGGATTTCCCCTAAATCAATCACAACAAAAACCAGCTAGTTCAAAAAACTAACTGGTTTTACGCGTATGCAAAAAAAGTAGAAATACTTAATAGCCAGTTAGATTTTTGAGTATCTAATCGGCTTTTTCAAAACAGGCAAAATGCTTTAGCTTCATAGATACAAACGCAGGTGACGTTTGCATCCATGATGGCTACAAACGTCTATCTAAAGAAACTAAAGTAATAGTATCGATTCAGTTTTTCAGTCGTTATAGACGTTAAATTAAGCATACTTTTTCTCCTGTTAAGAATAACAAATCAATGAGTGCTAGGTATTGACTTGCATCAATTGTTTTTGATTGTAAACTAGTCTACCCTTATTTTGATGTTTTGTCAATATATTTTTAAAATTCAGAAAAATAAAATTCTATCTCCAAATGAAGACATATACTCCCGCTTTACTTGCTAAAAATAACAGCATCTGCATTATCAATGTCATATTTTGATAAATCATAAACTGTTTTTTCTTGTGTATCCGCAGAATATTTCACTAAATGTTCATTAAATAAAAAGTAGTAATCCGAATCTCTCTGCGTGAAAAAGACTTCTTGGATTCCCGAAGTAATTTCTGGGAAAGTAAGTTGGGTCTGAGAGAGGTTTTCTAAATCAATGATTGTCCAAGTGTAATCAGCAACATAGAGCGGGTCATGAAGAATTAGCAATTGATGGCGAGACTTGTCATAATAAATAAATTTCGGGTATTCAAACTCGGTTTCAATACGACTGGTTTCACCACTTGCAAGGTCGTAAACAAGAATATGCTGCCCACCACCTGGCTCGCCATCCTCACGAATCCCCTCTTTAGCAGCTGTCATATAAAGTTTTCCGTCTGCTTCAACCATTCGAAAATAACCACCCTCGGTATAGTTGAGATTAATTTTATCTTGAATTTCTAGCTGCTTATTCATCACCCATAGATAATTAGAGTTAGCTCCGGTCTCATTGTCCACAGAGCCCACAAGCACATAAATGGTATCACCAACAAAAATGATTTCATTGGTGAGATTCATTACACCCGCTTCTTTAATTGTTTTTTTAACAACTTGATGTAAGTTGGTATCGTATTTATAAAAATCAGTATGTCCTGAAAAAACTGCAGTTGTGTAAATATATTCTCCATCATTAGCTGAACCATAGATGTCATTACCGCCAACTTTAGTCAATTTACTTTTTAAAGTTTTGGGTTCTATATCGAATAGATAAACTTGATATGAATCCGCGGATTCATGGGTTCTACCATATAACCTGCCTTTAACACATTGCAAGCGTTCTTGCCAAATGCCAAGATTTTTATCAAATAATTGTCGTGTTTCAACCTTTTCCAGCTGATTATTATCATTTTTAAATGTCGTAATCCAATTGCCGTGCGAAATTGCCAAATCATATGCTTTTGCTGGCTCACTCGTTGCCTTACTCTGACAACCCGATAATCCCAAAACAACCACCACTAATAAAATTAGCCAAGATTTCTTTTTCATTATGATGTCCTATTTCTATAGATAACTTGTGTTTTATTGTTTACTAATTCAAATGGATGAATAGCTGTTCCCCATGCTGCTGTTCCGATATCAGCTCCTGTGGTATCCTTATATGCTGCCCAAACAAGTTGTGAGCAATAAAAGCTACTTCGAGTGTTAATATTAGTAAACGATTTATTGTACGGTTTTCCAATTTGCTTAGCTGCCCACTGTGCAGCTTTTCTGTCTTGTGTTACTGTGGTTGACTTCACACCTAGTTGAACTACTGTATTTCCCGAAAAGCGAGAACCCCAGCTTCCATACTTAGGCTGAACACCATCTGAAGGATTTGCTTCAATTACACTATCGTAATATGGGGCTGCAGCCACAATACCCGCATGACCATTGTTAAATAAAGGACTTTTAGCATGAGAATCTGTAATACAAATGACTCCATCTCTCCACGACCAAGTTCCTAACTTCTTACCATTGATACCTGAAATAGTCGCACTATTTTCTTTAGCAAGGTCATTTTCTTCCTTATCAAAAACAATCGGTGCTTCTTCAAGCTTATCAAGTGCCTCATTTTCCCATTGTTGAATTTCCTGTGGAGTAAACAAATCACTTTCACTTATCACATCGTCCGCAAAACATACTGTTGAACAACTCAAATACAATAAACATGAACCTAGAATAAATAATTTCTTCATAACCTTTTCCTTTAATCTAGACATATTAAAAATTAATTTCACAAGTACTTGTAAAAACAAATATATCAAAAAATTAGTCCATTTTATTATTTTCGCAAATTTGATAATTACTGCCATCTTCATTTTCTAATTTTACAATTGATGTCCGCACACCTATTGATTAATGTAATACTATTAGGCAAAAAGGTTTAAAATATTGAAATAAAAAATTACTCTAAATCTTTTTTATCCACTGATTAAAATTCTCTTCAAATGAAGCCGCTAATTCTGTACAGCCAAGGGTTCGTATAGCTTGAAGATGTTGTACAATCCGTTTTTTATCTTTTACAGCAGATTCTTGATACTCTAAATAAAGCTTAAAAAAATTCAACGTTGCATGTTCAAATAAATCTGAGTAGCGTAAATCATTTTCTAGCTCAGTAATAAAAAAATTAATATAAACTAATTCATTCCTACTAATTAAAACAGAAATGAGATTAGCTAGTGTACTTCTGTACTGTTTAACATAACTATCCAACTGTCTAAATTTTTTGCTTCTCTCACAGCAAACTTCACCTAAAAAAACTAAATCCAAAGTACTATAAAGTGAAACTGTTTCCCCAAATACATACAATTCATATGCAGTCCAATTTTCTATGCTATAAAAATACTGTGTCAATCTTTCAATTTCTAAAAAGGAAATTTCATATTCTTTTTCTATGGATTTAATATTATTTTTAATGATAATCCTCTCAATAAAATCATAGATTGTTCTATCCCCATCTTTTTCTTCTAAAAACTTTTTAAAGCCTTCTACATCTTGTGAAATAAATATTGTAAAAAGTTTATCTGCAAAAATAGTTAAACGATTTGGCTGGTAGTCATCCATAGCGTGTGCAAATTCAGCGAAATTCATATTTAATCCAGAAATTGCTAATAAAAATCTATCTGCAGACAACATAGACTGTCCCCGTTCAAATTTTGAAAGTTGCGAAACGGTAAGTTTTTTAGTAGCAATATCCTTAAGTTTAAGCCCCCTTGCCAAACGTAATTCTTTATAAAGTTCCCCTATTTTCTCATTCTTATTCATACAACTTTTCTCACAATACATCAAATACTTTAATATGTGTTTTTGCACAGTCCTCTCTTTTATATTCGTAAACGATTGTATTTATTACTCTAAATTCGCCTTTATCTCTTAGTGTTTGTCAATATATTTTTAAAATTCAGAAAAATAAAACATAAAAAGATTCCTAGTAAGGAGATTACGTACTAGGAACCTTTTTATGTTGAATGTTTGAGTAAGTAATTGTAATTTTTGTATTGTTATTTCAGAATAGTTTTTAAAAAGAGTTTACACATTTTGATTTAAAATGATTGGAGTTTTGTTTCAAAATCGTCAATAACTTTGGCAAGATTTTTCTTACCATGGTAGATACCATAGCCAAATATTAACATGCCCAAACTTCCAAGGATCATCACGACAAAACCGAGAATTAGCAAAATGATTTGTTTGTTAAAGAAATAAATGAGTAAAAATCCTAAACTCGTTACTGCTAGAAGTAAAGTCAACCAACGACCTAAATTTTCAAGCATATGTTTTTGATAAGCTATTTCAGTTTCATAACCTCTGATAAGTTCTGATTTTGTCATGATATTTCTCCTCTAGAAGTATGTAAATTAGTAAGACAAACCTGGGTTGAAGAAACCAACAAGTACACCGACAAAGGCAATAACTACGAGCAATAGCATAACTTTGATTGGTGAGATGTTTTTCTTAGCCATCAACCACCAGCAGAATACGATGAATAATGCTGTTAGGAAACCTGGATAAACGGCATCCAATTTGTCTTGAAGAACCAAGTATGGGTGTTTAGCGTTACCAAGTTGGAATGAAGTTTTAACTGATACCCAAGTAGCGGCAACACCACCGACAACCATACCACCAACGATTGATACAGCTTTACGGATAGCTTGACCTTGAGCACCAACTAGGAATTCAACGGCTTTATCACCAAGTTCATAACCTTTGAAGTATGCAAATTTCATACCAAGGTATGCAAGCAAGTTCCATACAACGATGTAGAAAATTGCACCGATTGGAGAGCCACCTGTTGAAAGACCAAGGGCAATACCTAAGATAACTGGAATCAAAGTACCAACGACAAGAGAGTCACCGATACCTGCAACTGGTCCCATAAGACCTGCACGAAGTCCGTTGATTGTTTCGTCGTCAACTTCTTCAGAACCATTAGCACGAGCTTCTTCAAGACCTGCTGTGATACCAACGATAAGGGCCCCAAGTTGAGGTTCAGTATTGAAGAATGCTGTATATGTTTGCATTGAACGTGCTTGATCTTCTTTGTTATCATATAATTCTTCCACGATTGGTAGCATAGAAGTTAGGTAACCAAATGTTTGCATGTGTTCTTGTGAGAAACATGTCAAGTTACCATAGTACCAATGATGGAAAGATTTCATTAAAGTTTTCTTAGTTAATTTTTTTTTGAGCCATCTTAGATATCCTCCTCATCATCGTCATCAAAATCATCAGCTACTGCAGCAGTTGCTTTTACGTGTTTTGCCATTTCAAGTTCGTAGAACAATACTGCAAAGATCAATGAAATAACTGCACATGAAACCAAGTTCAAACCAAGTGAAGCCGCCAAAGTAAATCCAACAAAGAACGGAATAAAGTCAACAGCTTTTTCAACAATTTGTTTCAAAAGAATTGCGATTCCGACACATGGTAGCAAAGCACCGACTGTGAAGAGGGTTTTCATTGGGATACCATCCATTGGAAGAGCATCTTTCATTGCTGTTACGGCAGTTGCACCAAGTTTACACATGATCAAAGTTGGAACAAATGAGAAAACGATGTGTGAAATCCAAGGATATAGCCAGTCAACTTTGTAAAGTTGTTTGAAGTTTCCTTTTTCAACAGCACGCCAACCAATATGTTGCCATACAAGGTTCATTGTAGCTGTTCCGTAGAAAAGAACTGTACCAACAGTACCTACAAGAGTACCCATTGATTTAGCCAAGTTAGCTGCATCAGCTGAGTCAGCTGACAAACCTTGTGAATGGATAGCAACCATTGCCAAAGGAATACCGATATAAGATACAGCACGCACATCGGCTGAAACTGTACCACCAGGAGTTACAAGTGCGATGTAAACCAATTGCATTGCCACACCACAAATGATACCTGTTTTAAGATCTCCTAAAATAAGACCACAGACAAGACCACCGACTAATGGACGACCAAGAGTATAGTTACCAATGGTTGTACCACCAAGACCAGGCATTGAAGACAAACATGCAAACAAACCTAATAAGGCTGCTTGGAACCAAGAAATTGCCATAATACTTCTTCTCCTATATTATTTAAAAAATTTTTATTAAGTCATCAGAAGCCTTAGCTTCTAGATAAACTGTCAATATTAATAACCAAATTTAGATTTGAAATCTGACCAGTAACCAATTGAAACGTCAGGTAGAAGTTGGAATTTAACTTTGTAACCTGCTTTTTCGATTGCTTCAATCGCATCAGCTTCTTCTTGTGTGATTGATTGGTTATTACCAAGTTTGACAGCACCTGGACGGTCATTACATGGGCCAACGATGATTTCTTTAACATCACTTGGAACAAAACCTTGGTCAACCAAAAGTTTTTTCATGTCAATTGGGTTTTTAGTGATAACAAAATATTTTGTATCTGAATCCAAAACTTTTTGTGATTTTTTACCAAAGGCATCTACTGTCCAAACAAAAGTTTTCTTGTCTGAAGCACCTTTATAAGCTTGTGTCAAAACTTTGTTACTTGCAGCAGCATCGTTTACGGCAATCAAACCATCACATGGATATTCTTTTGCCCAGCGTGTTACAGTTTGGCCGTGGATCATACGGTCGTCAATACGTACAAATGAAACAGTCATTGTTAATCTCCTTTTTAATTATTAAATGTCGTCTTCTTCATCATCTGAAGCGATTTTGAATTCTTGAAGAGCTGCTTGAGCTTCTGGCAAAACAGCTTGAACAAAAGCGTCACCCTCAAGCATATCTTTCATAACTGCTGAGGTAATTGCCATTGGTAAATTCATACCACCTAGGATAACAGCGTCATCAAGTTTGCCAAGTTCGTCCAAAACACTGCAAGCTGTTGTAAGTGGGCTACCACCAACAATATCTGCAAGAACGATAACTGAATCTTCAGCTGTCAAACCTGAAATGGCTTGTCTGAAATCTTGCGCAAAATCATCAACAGTTTTTCCGTTTTTCAAACCAACTGCAATGACTTGGTCCATTTTATCTTCAGCGAACATAGCCAAAGAAGTTTTGAGACCTTCTGCAAAACCACCATGACTCACCAGTAGTAAATACTTCATAGTTTTATCTCTCCTTATCTGTCTATTATTCTATCAATGTATTAAGCGTTTTCACACTCTCGATTGTCATATCATGGCAATGACAATCGCCATATTGAAAATGACAAATGTCATTTTTAGAAAACATGAAAAAAGCCTGGAACAATTTATTCCAGACTTTCTTTTTTATTTTAAGCTATCCTCAATTTCCTTTTGAATAGCAAACAAATCACTATCAATACTGTTATTAGCTAGTGATTTATTGATGATGTAATCAGCTTGATTCATCACGCTGTTGTAAGTTTTAAAGGTTGGCTTCGTCACACCTTGGCTAAGCATGGAATCCAGTGTTGAAACAGTCAGTGACTCAGAACCAAAACCGTCTTCTTTCAATTTATCTTCTGTTGCTTGACTACGCATGACAGATTTCAAAACTGAACTTCCTTGAGAGTAATTAAAGACAGATTGTTGAACTTTTTCATCTGTACACAAGAATTTTAAAAATTGCCAAGCTGCACTGCGATGTTTTGTTTTTGACGAAATCGCATAGAGTGATGTTGAAACCTGCGTTGCATCAACACCTTTTTGGCTAGCTGGCATAGTTACACAAGACCATGAAAATGTTGAATACTTGGCAACGTGGTAAGGGTAAGGTTTGTAAGTTCGATACATGGCTAATGACATTGGAATGAAGGCAACTTTTCCTTCATCAAAGTCTTTCATTGTCACTTCATAATTTCCATTTAAAGCTTTTAGTTGAGTGATTAAGCCCAATGCTTTTTTAACCTTTTCACTATCAAAATACGCTTTGCTACCTGTTTCATTGAAAAGTTTTGCGCCGTAAGCAGCAACAGCTTGCTGCCAAGTATAGCCAACGCAACCATACTGATCAATGACCCCGTCACCATCTGTATCCTTAGTTACTTGTTTACAAATATTATAAAAATCATCCACTGTCCAACCAGATATTGGAATCTGGATACCTTCTTTTTTCAGCAAATCAATGTTAATACACATCATGGTTGGATTGCTTTCAAATGGTAATGCATAATGGCTATGATTATACTCTCCTGCTTGGTAAGATGATTGATAAAAGATTGAATCGTAAAAACTAGTGCTGATATTACTATCCAGATTTGCCAGTGCACCTGTTGAAGATAAAAGGTTAAAGTCATCTTCTGGCACGATAAATACATCAGGTTGTTTTCCAGCTACAATCTGATCTGTCAACCAAGTTGAATAATCGGCTTTTGAAATCCCACTTTCATAGACAACCTTGACCCTAGGGTGTAGTTTTTCAAAGCGTTTAATAGCTGTATCAATCACTTTATAATCATTACCATTTGGTACATCCCAACTGCTGCCAGCGTAGACACCAATTTTTAAAATTGTCTTTTGTTGCATTTGATAATAGACATAACCACCAATACAAGCACTTAAAAGAACAATCGCTGAAAGCCAAAGTTTTATCTTGGTTAGTTTAGTCATGGTCATCATCCTCAAATGATTTGAGCGTTACACCTGTCTGAACCGCCCAAATCGCTAATTGCGTACGATCTCTCAAGTTGAGTTTTGACAAAATGTTAGAAAGGTAATTGCGCACTGTTCCTTCTGACAAATACAACTTCGCAGCAATTTCTTTGTTTGACAACCCAAAACCAATTTGTTGAATGATACGCCATTCCATTTTACTAATGTCGTGAACCAAGTCATCGTCAACTTGGATAGCAAAATTTGATTGAGCCATTTGTGAAAAAAGTTTGAAAACTTTTGTGGCAATATCTGGGTTTATCATGGCACGTCCTTCATTGGCTGTTACAACAGCATCATGCAAATCATCCATTGACGTTCCTTTTAGCATGTAACCTGTCGCGCCATACTTAAGAGCGCTGTAGATAAAATCATCATCATCAAATGTCGTCAAAATGATAACCTTGATATTTGGGTAATGCTCTTTGACCGCTTTGGTACACAAAACACCATCCATTTTTGGCA
Organism: Streptococcus ruminicola; assembly: GCF_011387195.1. Classification (NCBI taxonomy): domain Bacteria; kingdom Bacillati; phylum Bacillota; class Bacilli; order Lactobacillales; family Streptococcaceae; genus Streptococcus; species Streptococcus ruminicola. The sequence continues at coordinate 990,612 of NZ_CP046919.1, read as the reverse complement.
TACGAATATCCATCAAAATAACATCAGGTTTGCTCGTTGGCAGAGTTTCTAGAACCTCTGTTCCATCACTCACAGCCCCAACAACTTCAATATCAGGATAAGCTGATAAAACAATCTTCAAAGATTCGCGAATCAACTCCTGATCATCTGCAATAAGTACTCGTATCATCCTTCTTCTCCTTGTATTTTAGGGATATGAATCGTTGTAGAAAATCCATCTTTACCGGAAAAGGCAACGCGACCACCAATAATAGCTAAACGTTCTGTCATCTGCGTTAAGCCAAAACCATACTTGATGTTTTCACTTCCTGTTCCATTATCCTTAATCAATAAAACATAATCACTCTCACTGAGCATGCTAATTTTAATCTTGGTTGCACGACCATGTCGCAAAGAATTCGTCACAGATTCCTGAATAACTCGGAAAATAACGTCCTCCTTGGTCTTATCAAAGTCAACATTATCCCAGTGATAATTTAAATCAATTTGCAAGTGTGACAACTCTTGGTACTCTGAAAGCATCTTTTCTAGAGCATCTTTCAACGTACGATTTTCAAGAGCTCCTGGTCGCATTTTATTAAGAGAACGTCGAACATCGACAATCCCTTCGCGAACAACATTTGATACACTGCTTAATTGTTTTTTAGCATGTTCTGGGTCAAGGTCAATCAAAACCGTCACGGCATCAATCCCTGCCGAAATCCCCGTCAAAGCATGCCCAATTGTGTCGTGAATCTCACGCGCAATACGTCTACGTTCCCTATCTTCGGTAATCTTTTCAGACACCGCAACGTATTCCTTCAAACGCGTATTGGCTTGCGCAGCCATCAATAATTCTTCCTCAATCTTATGATTTTCTGTCACCGAATAAATAATATAAGTCATCAATGAAATGATAAAGACAATCATATTAAGCGATACCAATCCATTCTTGATGAACGAAATCACAAGACGTGTGCCTGCTGAGAAGAAATTAATATAAACATCCAAATCTGGTGTTCTCACCAAAAGTGACAGTACATCATAATTTGACAGCAAAAGCGAACCAAAACTAGCTACAATAAAAAGCAGCCAGGCTTTCTTTTCACGAAATGTGTAAAAGTCTGTATATGAAAAGAAAATATCCATGAAGACCAATAAAATCAAGCCGTTATAGGATAATTGCAAAGCAAAAAAAGTCGCAAACAGCAAAATGATTTCAAGAACTGCCAGCCAGTCACGTGCCTTAGTTTCTTTTTCAAATTCACGATTTCTGACATACATTACCAAAAGTAAGCCAATAAAAAATAAATTTGATAGCCAAAAAATTCGTTCAGGTGAACTTGGAATAATATTGATTTTTTCTAGTAGCGAACGACTAAAATTATTTTCAATAATGTACTTAGTCGCTGACAGATAAACAGAACTGTAAAAAAGCACCGCCATAAAATTAATGACTAACAATGCACGTTTGGCAACCTCAACATTTTTTAAAATTTTCATCATTGCCACCCCGTTAAATCACTATTTAAGACAGTTTCACTCGTCATGAATTCAACTGGAATAATAATCTCTTTATCCACTTTTTTATCATGGTAAAGTCGATACCCAGCCTGAATAGCTTTCTCACCAATAGTCAAAGGTGACTGTGCAACGGTCGCTTGAATGGAGCTAGTTGTTGCTAACAAGTTTTTCATGTCAGGCGACCCGTCAACACCGTAAATTTTAACGGGCGCTGTAACTTTCATATTCTCAATAGCAGCCAGTGCCCCGATTGCAACTTGGTCATTAAGCGCCATGACCGTATCAAAATCTACCCCAGAGTTGATAACTGACTCAACTTGTGGCATAGCAACCTCAGTCTGACCCAGACAATCTTTTCTATCAACAACTTGATAGCTATCATGTCCCTTGATTGTCGCCAAAAAACCATTAATACGATCTACTGCAGACACCGCTTTTTGGTGTTCTAAAAGTAAAATTTTGGCACTTGATTGAGTCTGCATAAGGTTTTGCGCACATAAGACGCCAGCTTGATAGTTATCAGACACAATCGTCGTGTCAACTGGAGAATTATCTGAAAGCTGACTATCCACAACCACAACCTTAATGCCTGTTTTCTTAGCTTTCTTCAAAGCTTTAATCAACTTTTTACTGTCAGCATCAACAGGATTAATGATGATAATATCCACTCTCTTTTTGATAAACAGTTCCACTTGTTGAGTTTGTTTATTAACATCAAGCGCTGGGTCTCGTGTGTAGAGAATATCATTTTTTTCCTCTACAATTTTGTCAATTTCATTATTTAGAACCTTATAGAAATCATTGTTCATGGTCATGTAAGTCGCCCCTATTTTGACACGATTTTCATTATAAGGAACCAATTTGTAATGAAGATAAATGCCAAGCATCGTTAGCAGCGCAATAAAAGCGCTTACTAATAATGCTATAAGTTTTCCTTTTTTCATTCCCTACCTTCTCTACTTACTCAAAAATCTCAACCGATAATATACAAATATTATAGCATGTTTAAAATGTCTAGACAATTTGACCTTGATTGACACCTAGCAAGATGACAAAAAAGAAAGGAAAACAAGTGTTCTCCTTTCTTTCATTTCCCTGATATCCTAAATATTATGATTCTTTTTTCTTGAAAAATTGTCCAAAGAATGCTCCCATAGCCGCTAGAATTGATACAATACCAAGTCCAACAAGATGATTATCTTTTTCACCAGTTTGTGGCAAGACACTTTCTGAAATAACCGCAGATTTTGGAATAACTGGAGCTTTGGCATCTGCAACTTTGACTGATTTAGCAGGCGCTTTAGCTGCCAATGTAGTTGTTGCAACTGCTTGTTCTGAAGGTGTTTCTTCCGGTGTTTGAGGATTTGTTGGCACGACTCCACCATTTTCTTCGCTTTGTGTTGGTTCTTTAGCATCCAAATCTACTACGAAGAAGTTTTGAACTTCAAGTTCTCCATCCCAAAGACCTAGACCAAGATATGGATCATTGAAGAAGTCTTCAACTTGATCAAATGTGTAAGACATTGCCAATTGATTATCAACAAAGACTTGAATAGCGTTTGCTGATTTCACCAAACGAACGTGGTGGAATTGATTGTCGTTAATGGCTGCTGTCATTGGTGATTCTGCAATAGTATCACCGTAGAAGCGGAACAAACGAACAGAGTTATTTCCACCGAATTGGATTGTGTAGGCATTGTTAGCATCTGGATTGCCTGAAGCAAAGAAGATATTTACAATTCCGCGACTATATTTGATGTCCAAATCCATTTGATAGTTTTCGTATGGCATCTTATCGGCTGACATGTAAATGTCATTTTAGCCATGGTTTTCAACTTTCAATGATTCACCGTCAGCATGCCAATCACCAGCGAAGACTTTCACATCTTTAACGTTTGTCTTGAAGTTATCTTCTAGAATATCAAGAACAAAATCTTGATAAACTGCCGGGTTAGATTTAGATTGTGCTCTAACAATCACTTGACCTTTCTTAAGTGCTTTAACGAAGACTTGATTACCAGAAATTTCTGCCGACACATTACCATTGTTAAGAAGTGACCAAAGCAAATCTTGGTTAGCAACTGATGGAGAGACGTACGCTTTAACCACTGTACTGTCACCAACATTCATTCTGACATTCTTAGCAGACGCAGGCACAATACTTTGTGGTTCAGTAGTTTCAACTTTATCTTTCCAAATACTCTTCAATGGGTAAAGAACGATATCTGCTGTAGATTCATAACCTTCAGAAAATACACTTAATCCGAGACTTTGAGGTGATGTGAAGATTTGGTTAGCACCTGCGACAGTATCACCTTTTGTGAAGACTTCAACACTAGCACGGTCAACAAAGATATGAAGGTCAATACTTCCATCAGCGTTGCGTGTTACTGCTTGGCTATCAATATTTCTAAAGAGCTCTGTAAGGATGATACCTGATTGACTACGGTCAATAGCGATTCGTCCTGTTTCTAAATCGTAATAAACCTTAGTCACTTCTCCTGGACCCACTCGAAGGTTGAAACCAACTTTTGTTGTTCTGTTACTTGGATTAAAGTGAGCAACAATTTCATAGGTATCACCAGAGAAATCTTTAAAGAGATTATTATCTTTACCAACAACAACGTCTGTGTATTCAACTTTGTTGTCTACATCACGTAAGCTTTCATATGCTTTGATTGGTGTTTGAGTAAGAACGTATTTATCACCGTCTTTGACAAGACCTAGTGTCAAGTTAAGGTTGAATGTACCATTGAATTTTTGACCAACACGTTCAGCTACAAGGTTACAATAGTTATCCCAAGTATTCATCCAGTTAAGCTCAATAATTTGAGGAAGTGTTGGATTAGCTTTAGTACCAAAATCTTGTACGTAGTAAGTCATTGCAGCGTATGAATCTTTACCAAAGTTCATGATACCATCTGATTCTTGATAATCAGCGTCTGCAACAAATTTCCAGTGTCCATCAACTTGTTTTAAATCACCAACTTTATAGTAACGTCCACCACGAGAAAGAACCCATTTCACTGTGTTACCTTCTGCCATGATTGGGTAAAGGTCTGGACATTCAGTGTGAAGATCTGGATATGTTGATTCAACAGACCAATCTAAGAGATTATCTGATGAGTAAATACGAAGTGGTCCACCTGCAAGAACCATGAACCATTTGCCTTCCCAACGGAAGACTTTAGGGTCACGGAAATCACGATTTTGCAATGGGTCAGTTGACCAGTCAGCTGCAATTTTATCGATTTTTTGCCAAGTTTTACCTTCATCTTTACTGTAAGCAACTTTGATACGTTGACCTTCACCATCAGCTGTAATCAAGGCAACCAAGCCACCTTCATTACCGTCAAACAAACCACTTGTATTGTTATTATCAGCTACGATACAACCTGAGAACATTGCTCCGTTATAGTCTGGGTAGAATGCAATTGGTTGATCTTCCCAGTGAATCAAATCCTTACTTGTTGCATGTGCCCAGTGCATTGGACCCCATTTAATATCATCGTAGAATTGGTAGAACATGTGATAAACACCATTGTAGTAAACCAATCCGTTAGGGTCATTTGCCCAGCCATCTTTAACAGAGTAGTGATATTGGTCACGGAAGTTTTCATTATAATAAACTTCTGCTGATTGACGGCGGTGAACATTGATGCGGTAAGTTGCTGTCACTTCGTAACCGTCTACTGTGTAAGTACTTGTTACTGTGAGGTAGTTAGCACCAACTGATATCGGAATATCACTTGGATTTGAATAAACATTACCTTGAGCATCTGTCACTTTGATAACTGCAGCTGGATTATTAGCAACAAAACTTAAGTCAACAGTTGAAGCATCATGTGATACATATTGGATATAAACAGCACCTTCTGGGAAGAATTGTCCCTTAGGTTCAACTGGACCATTTTTTGAAGTAACTGTGACATCTTTAAGAAGTGGTAATTCTGCATCAGTAAGTTCACGGTAAAAAGTATTTTGGAAAATCATTTCACCATTCCAGTTCAAAAGACCGAAATTACCATCTTTGATGTATGTTGTTTGACCAAGGTCGTCACGTTGGATAGTGTAGTCACTCAAGTTTGCAACCAAAATACCGTTGATATAGTATGAAATCCAACCATCAGCTGCCACAACTTTCAAGAAATATTTATTATCTGGAGTTGCTGGGATTTCTTTATCATTGATAAGATTTGCTTCAGCCCAACGCCATAATCTTGCTTTGTGTGAATTTCCGTCAAGGTTTACAACATAACCTTTTAGATTTTGAGCATCACCAGTTGAACGGAAAACAAGTGAAGCTGCACCTGTATTTTGTAAGAATGTTACATCTGTTTGGAAGACAAAGTTTTTACCTGTTGAGGTTGAGAAAAGGAAGTTATCACCTTTTCCAACAGCATTACTATACAAACCATCTTCACGAACTTCCCAAACATTTGCATCATAACTCAACCCTTGAAGATTTGTATTATAGTTACTTTCTTTTTTCTTAGTCAAATTAGCAGAAAGGGCTTGTTTAGTTTTTGCGGCACTCACGCTAGGTTGGTTAGTTTTTTGTTTAAGCGAATCAGTCACATCAACTTTTTCTTCAGCATCTGATGTCTCAGTTTTTTGAGCATCGTCTGAAGTTTCAGTCGCAGTTTCTTGATTTTCAGTCACTTGATTTTGTTCTGTAACATCTTGGTTTTCTGTTACTTGATTTTCTTCTGTGACATTTTGATTTTGTTCTTCAACAACTCCTTGTTCAGTTGGTGTTTGATTTTCTGTAACCGGAGTTTCTAACTGATTAGCAGGTTGTTGTGTTTCTTGACCTACTTCAGTTTTTTGGTCTGTATTTGCGTTTTCTGAGTTTGTGTTCGTAACCGCTATCATTTCTGTCGATGAAGAAACAGCTTCATCAGCCATAACGGGTGTAGTTACAGTTCCTAAGACCATACCACAAACTAAAACACCACAACCATAAATCCATTGTTTACCGCGTTTGTGCATAAACCAGTTGACACATTTCTTTTCTTGTTCTTTTTTCATAAGTCCTTTCTCCTATTGAAATTTGTCAAAGTAGCTTCAACATTCAACAGAGATAATATTAACAGAAAAAGAAAGCGCTATCACCAAACATTTGTCATCAGCTTGATGTGACAAAAATCAATTTTTTTAGTGGCAAAAGTCATTTAAAAAAATTCCCACACTAGGTGCGAGAATTTCGAAAAGTCGTGAAAAAAGAGGAATCCATTTTATCTAGCAAGTTTAAATTTTTCTAGAATTAAAGCAATGCCGTCATGATTGTGGTTGGCAGTGACATGACCAATGCGCTCTTTAACTTCTTGCGGAGCATTTGCCATGACATAAGCTTCACCAGCCGCTTCTAGCATGTCCAAATCATTAAAATTATCACCGAAAGCTAAGGTTTCTGACATCTCAACACCGTAGTGTTTGGCTAATAGGCTGACTGCACGCCCTTTTTGGATGCCACTTGCCATAACTTCAATGTAATAAGGTAAAGATCTTGCGATTGATAACCCTGGATAGAGTTCTTTTAGTTTTTCTTCCAGTGCTTGCATACGCTCAGGCTCACCCATTAAAAGCAGTTTGTGAACTTCTGGTAAATGACCGATTGCCTCTAAGTCTGCTTCTTGTGAAACAAGACCAACAACACGTTCTTCACGAGAAATCCATTTGTTCAAGCGGTTTTGCGACAACCATTTTTCACCGCTGTAAACATTCCAAACCACATCTGCCACTTCTTTTTCCAAGTACTGACAAATAGCTTGCGCCGCCTGCGGGCTCATTGGACAACTATCAATCACTTGACCACATTCATCCTGAATAAAAGCACCATTGTAAGAAATCATCGGCACTTCAGGCAAAAAATCTTTGATGATTGGTTTGATTGCTTCAGGCATGCGCGCCGATACGGGCACAAATAAGACACCTGAATTGACAGCATCACTCAAAGCACGACGTGTTTTAGAAGTAACTTCCAAAGCGTCATTGATGAGCGTCCCATCAATATCACTAAAAATAATTTTAAACATTGCTCTTTCTCCACACATTTTCTCCAGTATAGCATTTTTGAAAGGGCTTTCCAAGAGGTTTTTTCATTATTTCAGTAAAAAAAGTTAACAAGACGATAATATCCAGAAAATCTGACATTCCTTTCATTATTCTGACAAAAAAAGTCCGAGTAAACACACGGACTTCATCACTATTAAAAGGGTAATTCTTCCTCTTCCAGCACAAGGTCAGCCAAATCATTGGCCACATTATTTTCTCGCATGGCACGTTGGGCACGACTTTCTAATAGTTGGAAAGAATGGCAGAGCACTTCTGTCACATAATTGGTGTGACCATCTTTTTCGTATTTACGCGTACGAAGCTCTCCATCAACAGAAATCAAACTCCCTTTTCCAGCATAAGAAACGAGCGTTTCTGCTAAACGCCCCCAAACCACAAGCGAAATAAAATCCGCTTCACGCTCACCATTTTGCGATTTAAAACGACGGTTAACGGCTAGTGTTACACGTGTAACAGATTTTTCGGTTGGCGTTGTCACCAATTCAGGCTGCGCTGTCAAACGCCCAATCATAATAACTTTATTGTACATCAATTACCTCCTATCTTATTATTCGAAAAAAATTTGGTAATCCACTTTAAAAAAGAATTTTTCGAAATATTCTGTTAAAATAAAATATATTTTACAAGCTAGGAGATTTTATGACAGTCAACATCAATGCCTACAAAGAAATGCTGAATCAGCCTTGGGGAAAAATCATGTACCGTTTGATTTTTGCACAACTCAACCACATCAAAGATAAACAAATCCTTGATTTTGGTGCTGGTTTTGGAACAACCTCAGAATATTTATCACAAAATAATACCGTTACTGCGATTGAGCCAAATGCTGATATGCTTTTTGCAGATGGCACACAGACCTTCACTAAAATCAATGGTAGTCTAGATGCTTTAAAAGAATTGCCTGATTCATCTTTTGATATCATCGTTTGTCACAATGTCTTTGAATACATCGACAAATCTCAACATCAAAAATACCTTAATGAATTTGAACGCCTCTTAAAACCACATGGTGAACTTTCCTTAATTAAGCACAATCTTACTGGAAAAGTCTTACATCAAGTCATTTTTAACAATAATATTGAAGATGCACTTTATCTCTTAGATGGGAAAGACAGTTACAATAGTTCATCATTCGGACATGGGGAAACTTACAGTATTGAAGAGCTTACCAACAAAACTAACTTGACTCTTGAAAATTACCAAGGTCTGCGCACATTTTATGCCCTTCAGCCAAATGAATTCAAAACTGAGGATGGTTGGCTAGAACGTTTAACAAAAATGGAATTAGCTGTCGCTAATCAAAAGCCCTATAAAGACATCGCTTTTCTACAACACCTTACTTTACGAAAAAACTAAAACGAGCTAGATTATTCTAACTCGTTTTTTATTATGTTATCCTTTCCAGTGTTTTTCTGGATTAAAGGCTTCACCGACAACAGCTGTGTCATCAAGTTCAATGATACCACGTTTTTGTGGAGCATTTGGAAGAGCTAATTCACGAGGTGAGCACATCATACCAAAGCTCTTTTCACCACGAAGGGCACCTGGGAAGATAAGGCTTCCGTTTGGCATCATAGCTCCTGGAAGAGCAACGATTGTTTTCAAACCAACCGCAGCATTTGGCGCACCTGCAACGATTTGAACAGTTTTGTTATCTGAGATTTGCACTTGGCAAATGTTCAAGTGGTCACTATCTGGGTGAGCAACCATTTCTTTGATTTGACCAACAACAAATTTTGGTGAAGGGTCATTTTCCAATTGTTCGCTAAAGCCTTCTTTTGTCAATTCAGCATTAAGTTTAGCAACATCTTCATCAGACAAAGTCACTTGACCAACACCGTCAATTTCAACTAAGCTTGATACTTCAAAAATATTCCAAGCGACTGTTTCACCATTTTTTTCAAGGAAAACACGTGATACGTTACCTTTACGTTCGTAGTCAAGTTTAGCACCTTTACTATCTTTGACAATCACCATAAGGACATCACCGACGTGTTCTTTGTTGTACGTAAAAATCATTTTCTCTCCTATTTCAATCCAGCTAAGAAGCTGTTAATTTCTGCTTTGGTTTTGCGTAATTTATTAACTAAACGGCCAATTTCTTTCCCATTTTCTGTTACCACAAAACTTGGAATGCCAAAGATATTCCAACGTTGAGCAACTTCCATGAAATCATCACGGTCAACACGAACAAAGGTAAACTCTGGGTTTTCCGCTTCAATTTCTGGCATTACTGGATAAATAAATTGGCAGTCTGGGCACCAATTTGCCGTAAAAAAGAAAACTACTTTGCCATCATTTTCTAGGTAGGTAGCCATTTCCTCATAGGATTTTGGACTAATCATTTTTCTCCTCCTCGTAGCTAATCTCACCATTTTGGTAAATAAATTGGAAAGCGCGGCCGTCCTCTAAAACGAGACCCCCAGTCGTCTTTTCCTCATCAGATTCATAAGCATTCAAATAAAGCACCGAAATGCTGCCAAATTGACTAAAATAATCACGAATGGCATTTTTAATCTGTTCTTGTCGCTTTTCTTCGCGTTTCTTTTTTAAGATTGCTCCCAAAGCGATGACACCGCCGACTCCCACTAAACCAAGACTTGGCAGTAAGCTTCTCTTTTTGTTTCTCATACGCTTTATTTTAGCATATTTCAGCACATAATACCAAGGTCCAAATATTTAATGTTATTTCAATCTAAAAATTGTCAGAAAACGTGGTAAAATAGAAACCATAGAATCGAGGTTTTTATGTCAGATTTATTTTCAAAAATAAAAGAAGTCACTGA